>DATFUZ010000050.1:0-69911 GCA_035260545.1 Gallionellaceae bacterium
AGCCCGGCCATGCGCTTGCGCCAAAGGCCACCGGCGCCTGCGGAGCCTTGTTGCATGCAGCGGACAGCACTACGAGCGCTGCAATCGCCAAACCCGTCCGAAATTTCTTTACCATGTTCCCGCTTTCGAAAAAAAGTAACCGCGACTCCCGGCTATGCCAGCGGCAAATCGCCGCTGCCCGTTCCGATACCGGCGACTTCCTGCGCCGCCCGCAGGTAATCGACCTGCTCATGCAACTGCACCATGGTGAGCGGATGGGGCTGCCCGCGCATGTGCGCCAGCCGCGCCCGGCTGGCAGCCGGCATGTCCCACTCGAGGCCGGCCAGCAGTTCGTCGGCCAGATCGGGGCGGTTGCACACCAGCGCCATGTCGCATCCGGCATTCAACGCCGCTTCCGCGCGCTGCACGATGCCGCCGGCAACGGTCGCGCCCTCCATGCTGAGGTCATCGCTGAAGATGCAGCCTTCGAAGCCCAGTTCGCCGCGCAAGACCTTCTTCAGCCATACCTCGGAGAACCCCGCCGGCTTGTCGTCCACCTTGGGATAGATGACGTGTGCCGGCATGATGGCCTGCATGCCCGAGTTGATCATGTGGCGAAAAGGCACCAGGTCCTGCAACTCGATGTCGGTATAGCCCCGCTCGTCCACCGGGATGTCGACGTGGGAATCGGCGCGCACGTAACCGTGGCCGGGGAAATGCTTGCCGACCGCGGCCATCCCCGCCTGGCGCAGTCCTACCATCAGGCTGTGCGCAAGCTCGCCGATTGCCTGCGGATCGGAATGAAAAGCGCGGTCGCCGATCACCGTGCTGGTGCCGTAGTCCATGTCCAGCACCGGGGTGAAGCTGAAATCCACGCCGTGCGCGCGCAGTTCCGCCGCCAGCACGTAGCCCGCCTGCTGCGCCAGATGCCGGGCGCGCTTCGGGTTATCGTCCCAGATCCTCCCCAGATCGCGCATAGGCGGAAGACGGCTAAAACCCTCGCGAAAACGCTGCACCCTGCCGCCCTCGTGATCCACCGCAATCAACAAGGGCGCGCTGCGCAAGGCATGAATGGCGCCGGTAAGTTCCGCCAGTTGCCGGGGTGACTCGTAGTTGCGTGCGAACAGGATGACGCCGCCGACCAGCGGGTGCGCAAGGCGCGCCTCGTCTTCCGCCGTCAGCGTCTTGCCCTGCACATCCAGCATTACCGGCCCCAAACTCATACACTCCCCTCAAGTCAATCGTGTTGCATGGATTATACGTGCATTGACCGGTTTTTCATTCTGTTGGAAGATGCATGCGCCTTTGGGCATCCATATTCACCCTATGCACAGACAGGAGTTTCACCATGAACTGCAGGCTACTGGCCCTATTGCTGCTTACTCTCACCCCTGCCCTCGCCCACGCCGGATTGCTCGACAACATCGAGCACAAAGCAGAAAAAAAGGTGGAAACCTCCGCCCGCGCCAGCGGCAACAAGAAGATCGCCGCCCAGGTGAACAAGCGCCTGCTCGCGGAATCGCGCAAAAACCAGTGTTCCTTCCAGAGCGGCACCGACAAGCTCGCCCCAGGCTGCGACACCAAGGCAAAACGGCTGGCCAACGTCATCATCGACGTAAAGAAATCCCTGCAAGCCAAAGGCTATAGCGGCTTCACCTTCGTCGTCACCGGCCATACCGATTCCTCCGGCAACGCCGCGGCGAACATGAAACTTTCCCAGCGCCGCGCGGAAGTGATGGTGCGGAAGCTGATCTCCAAGGGCGTTCACCCGCAGGACATCAAGGCCATCGGCATGGGTTCAAAGCATATGCTGGTGAAGCCGGACAACACCCCGGCGAAGCGCGCGAGGAACCGCCGCTACGAAGTCGAAGTCCGGTTCTGACCATTCCTGGAAAGCCACCGGCCAGCGGTGGCTTTTCCCCTGCAGCCTATTTTTCCAGAACGACAAAAGCCACCGCGTGATCGCGCTCATCGCTGATCGACAGGTGGTAACGGGTCACCCCCATGTTCGCGACGTAATTCGACAATGCCTCGTCGAATGACAGCAGCGGCTTGCCCAGCTCATCATGCCTCACCGTGATGCGGCGCAGCGTGACCTTGGCGCGCAAGCCGGTGCCCATGGCCTTGGCAAAAGCCTCCTTGGCGGCAAAGCGCTTCATCAAATAGCGCGCCGGGTCTGCGGTTTCCGCATATTCCCCCAATTCAGTCTCGCTCAGCAGGTGCTCGGCTGCGCGCTGGCCGTATTTTTCATACAACGACTGGATACGTGCGTAGGAGACGATGTCGGTGCCGATGCCGTAGATCATGCTGCGAGCAGCGCCTTCATGTTCTTCACGGCCTGCTCCAGGCCGATGAACAGCGCCTCGGCAATGACGGCGTGTCCGATGTTGAGTTCCGCAATGTGCGGAATCGCGGCGATGGGCTGGACGTTGTGGTAGTTCAGGCCGTGGCCGCCGTTCACCTGCAGGCCCAGCGCATGGCCGTGGGCCACGGCGCGGCGGATGCGCTCCAGTTCGTGCTCGCGTTCGGGCACGCTGTCGGCATCGGCATATTTTCCGGTGTGTATCTCCACCACGGGCGCACCGAGCTGCTTCGCGGCATCCAGTTGCCCCTCCTCGGGATCGATGAACAGGGAAACACGGATGCCGGCCTCGCTGCAGCGCCGGGTCGCTTCACGCACGGCGTCATAATGCCGCACCACGTCCAGCCCGCCCTCGGTGGTCAGCTCCTCCCTGCGCTCGGGCACCATGCAGATGTCGTGCGGCCGGATGCGCAGCGCGTTGTCTATCATCTCGCCGGTCACCGCGCATTCGAGGTTCATGCGCGTCTGCAGCATGCCGCGCAGGATGCGCACGTCCTCGTCCTGGATGTGGCGCCTGTCCTCGCGCAGGTGGATGGTGATGGCGTCTGCACCCGCCTCTTCGCAGATCAGGGCGGCGCGCACCAGGTTGGGATAGCGCGTGCCGCGCGCCTGGCGCAGCGTGGCGACGTGGTCTATGTTCAAACCGAGTTTTATCATTGCGATTCGGTGATGGTGTGTGTATGGGCAAATTATACATAGCGACGGTAGTCGCCGCGCAGCGGTTTTTCCGGCTATGCCGGCGGCCTCAGGGGTTGCAGGTCCTTGACCAGCTCCCGCGTATGCAGCACCCGCCCCCCCAGATAGTGATTGAGCAGGGTCCGCATCAACTGCTTGGCCTGCTGGGCGCTCACCGGGTCGCTGTAGTCATCCGCCGTCATATCCAGCAGCGTCTTGCCGGCCAGCGCCACACCTTCCGGCGCTTCTGGGGTGTCCCGCAACACGCCGCGCTCGATCACATAGCGATAGCGTCCGTCCGGCTCGACCGGCCTGCCGCCTCCGGCCTCCTGGTCGAGCAGCAGGGCATAGCCCAGTTCCTGCAGCAAGTGCTTTTCAAAGTTCCGCAGGGTGCCCGCGTGGTCGCTTTCACGCGCGAGCCGCTGCAGCGTGTACTGGTAATAATCGAACAGGCTTTCGTGCGGGTCGTCGCGCGCCGTCAGATTCAGCAGCAGCTCATTGAGGTAAAACCCGCACAACAGCGCGGTGCCCTGCAGTTGCGGCTGGCCGCCCTGCCACTCCGCCGCATGCAGCGTTCGCACGTCGCCCTTGCCGAACCAGGACAGCCGCAGCGGCTGGAAATTCATCAACACCCCGCGCAGCACTGAACGCGGCCTGCGCGCGCCACGCGCCACCATCGCCAGACGCCCCTGATTGCGGCTGAATACCTCCAGCAACAGGCTGGTCTCGCGAAACGGGTAGCTGTGGAGGATGAAGGCGGGCTGGTCCTCTACCCTGTTCTTTTGCATGGCTGCCTTAACCTGGTGCGCAACCCGTT
The DNA here is from genome assembly GCA_035260545.1 of Gallionellaceae bacterium. Classification (GTDB taxonomy): domain Bacteria; phylum Pseudomonadota; class Gammaproteobacteria; order Burkholderiales; family Gallionellaceae; genus DATDDB01. The sequence continues at coordinate 3,834 of DATFUZ010000050.1, forward strand.
CCTACTCATACCCCAGGGACTTCAGCACCCTCTCATCGTCCGCCCAGCCGCTCTTCACCTTGACGAACACTTCGAGGAAGACCTTGCCGTCGAACAGCTTTTCCATGTCCAGCCGGGCCTGGGTCGCAATTTCCTTGAGCTTGGCGCCCTTTGCGCCGATCAGCATGGCCTTGTGCGCCTCCTTGTCCACCAGGATGGCGGCGTTTATGCGGCGCAGATTGCCTTCCATCTTGAATTGTTCGATCACCACGCTGGTCGAATACGGCAATTCTTCGCCTGTGAAACGGAATACCTTCTCGCGCAGCAATTCGGCGGCAAGAAAGCGCTCGTTGCGGTCGGTAATCTCGTCTTCGCCATAGATGGCATCGCCTTCCGGCAGGAGCGGGCGGATCGCGTCGAGCAGAGTATCCAGTTGCTTGCCCTGTCTGGCGCTCACCGGGACGATGGCGGCAAAGTCGCGCGCCTGCGCAAGTTTCTCGATGAAGGGCAGCGCCTCGTTCTTGTTGCCGAAATAATCCATCTTGTTGATGACCAGCACCACCTTCGCGCCGGGCGGCAGCATTTCCAGCACAACCTGGTCGCGCTCGTCGAAATGCTGCGCCTCGACGACAAACAACACCACGTCCACCTCGTTCAGCACACCCGTCACGGTCCGGTTCATGCCACGGTTGAGCGCACTCTTGTGGCTCGTCTGGAATCCCGGCGTATCGACGAATACGAACTGACCGCGCTCGTCGGTAAGAATGCCCGTAATGCGGTGCCGGGTGGTTTGCGCCTTGCGCGAGGTTATGCTGATCTTCTGCCCGATGAGATGGTTCAGCAGGGTGGACTTGCCCACGTTGGGGCGCCCGACAATCGCGACATAGCCGCAGTGAAACGAGGTACTATTCATTGATTTTCCGATAAGCGGTTTCCGCGGCAGCCTGCTCCGCCGCACGCCGGCTGCTTCCTTCACCCTGCGTCACCACGCTCAGCGCCGGCACCCTGCATTCCACGCGGAACACCTGGGCATGCGCTTCGCCCTCCACGGCCATGACGCTGTATTGCGGAAGCGGCAATTTCCTGCCTTGCAGGCATTCCTGCAGCAGGGTCTTGGCATCCTTGCCGTGGGGCTGGTCGCCGGCCCGCGCGATCAGCGGCACATACAGGGACAGCACAACCTCGCGCGCCGCGTCAAAGCCGCCGTCGAGATAGATCGCGCCAAACACCGCTTCCAGCGCGTCGGCCAGCATGGAGGGCCGGCTCGCCCCGGCGCTCTTGCGCTCGCCTTCACCCAGCCGCAAGCATCCGCCCAGCTCGAGCTCCCGGGCCAGCTTGAACAGCGTCTGCTGGTTGACCAGATTGGCGCGCAGACGCGACAGCGCACCCTCGGGCATATCCGGGTATGCGTCATACAAATGTGCGGCAATGACGCAATTGAGCACGCTATCTCCCAGAAACTCCAGGCGCTCGTTGTGCGCCTGGCTGTAGCTGCGATGCGTCAACGCCCGCTGCAGCAGCCGGGCATCCGAGAACTCAAAGCCCAGCCTCCGGCACAATGACGCGTCGCGATCCATTTAGGGCGCGTGGGCACTGGTATTGTTGAACTCCAGCAGCAGGCTGACGTTGCCGCCCAGTGCGATCTTCACGTTGTATTTCACGCTGATCACCGGCTGGCCATTGGGTGTCTTCTGGATTTGCAGATCCTGCGCATTCACCACGTCGATATTGTTGATCATCGCGCGCTTGTCCCAGGAATTGCGGATGTCCACCGGCAGTGCATCCTGCATATCCGGATCGTGGGCGATAGTGTCCAGAATATGCTGGATCTCCCGGTTTTCCACGTACGCAGGAATGACCTTCATGCCGAGAATCGCCCCGAAAATGAGCAGAATCGCCGCCAGCAGAAAATTGGCGAACGTCAGTCCGCCTTGTTGCCTCGCACTTGCCAGACTTCTCATCGTTGTCTCCTTCACTTGATGGTCGACCCGACTCGTTTCAGGTCTCCCGTATTCATCCAGATCATGAACGCCTTGCCGACTATGTTCCTGTCGGGGACAAAGCCCCAGTAACGGCTATCCTCGCTGTTATCCCGGTTGTCGCCCATCATGAAATAGCTTCCGGGAGGAACAGTGCAGCGCACGTCGTCGTCGGCGATGGTGCAGTTTCCACGGTGGGGAAAATCCATGACGCCCCGGGTATACAGCAGCGGCGCGTCGGGACGGATCAGGATCGGATGCACGTGTCCGTTCAGATTTTCCATATACTTCATCGCGCGCACCTGCTGACCCGTCCTTTCATCCGTGTAATCGTCCTCACCATCCGCTCGCTGCTGCTGCACCACGCCGTTTATGGTAAGTTGCTTGTTGCGGTATTCGATCACGTCGCCGGGCACGCCTACCACGCGCTTGATGAAGTTCATGGAGGGGTCGACCGGATAACGGAACACCATGACGTCACCGCGCTGCGGATTGTTCACGTCGATCAGCTTGATGTCCGCAACGGGCAGCCGGATGCCGTAGGTGAACTTGTTCACCAGGATATAATCCCCTACATGCAGCGTCGGGATCATGGAGCCCGAGGGTATCTTGAACGGCTCGAACAGGAAGGAACGCAGCAGGAACACGGCCAGGATCACCGGGAAGAAACTCTTGGAATATTCCACCCACAGCGGCTCCTTCCGGCCCGCGGGACGCTTGGCGCGCAGCGCAAAGCGGTCCACCAAGACCGAAATTCCGCTGACCACCAGCAGCAGCAGCATGTACAGCTCGATGGACATCTTGCTGTAATAAGTCAGGGCTCCACCGACGATCACGCCGGCCAGCAAGACGATATTCACTGCTGCATTCATTGTTATTTGTCCTCAACTTGCAAAATGGCCAGGAATGCCTCCTGGGGAATCTCCACGCTTCCAACCTGCTTCATGCGTTTCTTGCCGGCTTTCTGCTTTTCCAGCAACTTCTTCTTGCGGGTGATGTCCCCGCCGTAGCACTTCGCCAGCACGTTCTTGCGCAGCGCCTTGACGTTTTCGCGCGCAATGATGTTCCCCCCGATCGCGGCCTGGATGGCCACATCGTACATCTGGCGCGGAATGATCTCGCGCATCTTGGCCGCGACCTCGCGCCCCCGTCCCTGGCTGCTCGCGCGGTGCAGAATGATGGACAGCGCATCGACCTTCTCCCCGTTGATGAGCATATCCACCTTCACCACATCGGCCGGCCGGTATTCCTTGAACTCGTAGTCCATGGACGCGTAGCCGCGCGATACCGATTTCAGCCGGTCGAAGAAGTCGAGCACGATCTCGGCCATCGGCATTTCGTAGACTAGCTGCACCTGTCTGCCATGGTAGGTCATGTTCAGCTGAATGCCGCGCTTCTGGGTGCACAATGTTATCACCGATCCCACATACTCCTGCGGCATGTAGAGATTCACCGTGACGATGGGCTCGCGAATCTCCTCGATCTTGGCCACGTCCGGCATCTTGGATGGATTATCCACCATCACCACGGTGCCGTCGCGCATCACGATTTCATAGATCACGGTCGGCGCCGTGGTGATCAGGTCCATGTCGAACTGGCGTTCGAGGCGCTCCTGCACGATCTCCATGTGCAGCAGCCCCAGAAAACCGCAGCGGAAGCCGAAGCCCAGCGCCTGCGACACTTCCGGCTCAAATTGCAGCGAAGCGTCGTTCAGCTTGAGTTTCTCCAGCGAATCGCGCAGCGCGTCGTATTGATTGGCCTCTACCGGAAACAGGCCGGCAAACACCTGCGGCTGCACCTCCTTGAATCCGGGCAACGGCTCGGCTGCAGGGCTGGACACGAGGGTGACGGTATCACCGACCTTGGCATCCTTCAATTCCTTGATGCCGGCAATGACGAAACCCACCTGCCCCGCAGAGAGCGCATCGAGATGCCTGGACTTGGGGGTAAACACGCCGACGTGCTCGGTCAGGTGCTGGGCGCCGGTCGCCATCAGCCGGATCTTGTCCTTGGGCTTCAAGGTGCCGTTGACGATGCGGACCAGCACCACCACGCCCACATAATTGTCGAACCAGGAGTCTATGATCAGCGCCTGCAGCGGCGCGCTGGCGTCGCCCTTGGGCGGCGGCACCTTGGCAATCAGCGCCTCCAGCACGTCCTGCACGCCCTCGCCGGTCTTGGCCGAGCAGCGCACGGCGTCTTGCGCGCCGATGCCGATGACATCCTCGATCTCCGCGATGGCGTTTTCCGGATTGGCGGACGGCAGGTCTATCTTGTTCAGCACCGGCACCACTTCCACGCCCAAATCCAGCGCGGTATAGCAGTTGGCCACCGTCTGCGCCTCCACGCCCTGCGAGGCGTCCACCACCAGCAGCGCGCCCTCGCAGGCGGACAGCGAGCGCGAGACCTCGTAGGAGAAGTCCACGTGGCCCGGGGTGTCGATCAGGTTGAGGTTGTAAATCTGGCCGTCACGCGCCTGATATTGGAGCGCCGCGGTCTGCGCCTTGATGGTAATGCCGCGCTCGCGCTCGATGTCCATCGAGTCGAGCACCTGCGCCTCCATTTCGCGGTCCGACAGGCCGCCGCACAGGTGGATGATGCGGTCCGCCAGCGTGGACTTGCCGTGGTCGATGTGGGCAATGATGGAAAAATTTCGGATATGTTGCAGCGGCATCTCGTCTGTTCAGGTGACTGCGTCAGCCCGTGTCCATTCTCCGGCGCCGGATAACGAAAATCCGGCCAAACCGGCTGGATTTCCATGCGCCACTGGTTCAAAAGGCCGGAATTTTAGCCGATTTTGGCGGGACGCGCAGGCCTGTGGCGCAATCGCATCCGTCGGCGTGTGGGCGGGGGCTATGCACCGGTCGGTTTACCGCGGCAACCCGCAGGCTTGTACAATCGCTCGGTGGACGCTGGATACTTGGCCAGCTTTTCCGCGGGACGGCGCGGCCGCGGCAGCAGTTCACCGCCGCAATTCGGGCATCTCCCCTTGAGCACGTCTTCCGCGCACGACGCACAGAAGGTGCATTCAAACGAACAGATCCGAGCGTCCGCGGATTCCGGCGGCAAGTCCTTGTTACAGCACTCACAATTTGGGCGCAATTGCAGCATCGGCCTCTCCTTTGGTTTAACCTATGGACAATTGCGGCGCGCAACCCGCAACCACACGCTCGCCCGGCCCTCATCAGGCGACGCCACGCGCTTGTCGCACGGGGCAAAAAGGGAAATCAGGGAAGGGATTGCTGCGACAAAGTGGCGCTGGTGCGGCGCGAGATAGAGGGTGTCGCCGACACGCTGGCGCGGCGCTGCCTGGCCGCGAACATTCCGGCCAGCGCAAAACCGGCGAGCAGCCCGGCCACGGCGCCGATGGCGGTGCCGCCATCCGATGCCGCTGCACCGCCGGACCCATGTGCGCCCAAGGCCGCGCCGGCGAACAGCGCAACCAGCGGCAAACCGTAGAGGGTAAGCGCGCTGCGGACCAGCGCGCCGTCTTTCACCGAAATCTCCACTTCTTCGCCGACCTGGGCGTTGACGTCGTTCAGCGCGCGAAACTGACGCGGCCGCACGCAAAACGCCTCGGCCAGCTTGCCGCTGCCGCAGCCCTTGCTGCCGCAAGCACCGCAGCCGCCCCCCTGCAGGGATTCGACCACGGCCTCCCGGCCTTCAAGTCTGATGACGATTGCGCGTGTCTCCAGCATCTCTCTACTTGCCCGCGTAACGTACCGAATCCGCCACATCGATGACGGTCTGGGGCGGAACTTCGCCCACCACCGTCACCAGGTGGCCATCGACCACCTTGCTGTATACCTGAATGGCGCCCTGACTGGTCAGGCCGCCGGCCGTTTCGTCATCGTCGTCCTGGTCGGCCGCTTCGATGAACACGGAAATGCCGGCGAGACCGTCGGAATAGACCATCTGGATGGCGGAGGTGGGCCGGTCATGAATAGCGCGCCGGACCTCGGCCACCTTGACGAAGCCCGGTGGCAAGGCGTCCACATGCCAGCCGCTGGAAGTCGCAGCGGCGGATTCCGCGTCCTTCTGCGCCTCGGGCGCCGTAGCGGAATGCGCCTGATCATTCTGCGGCTCGTGTACGATCCAGGAGCGGTCAATATCCTTGCCGTCCAGGGTCAACTGGGTGAACGCATAGCGCTCGACCACGTTACCATGCTCATCCAGCACCTCGGCCTTGAGCAACAGTCCGGAATTGCTGTCCGCCCACATCTTATGCGCATAGCGCAGGTCGTCCCTGGGCAGGAACAGGATTCCGTGTGCGTGGAAGCCCGCGACCCTGGCCTCGCCCGCCTGGCTGACCCGGTAATTGCGGTTAATCCTGGACAACAGGCTGGCATCCTCCAGCAAGGCGGGAAACTCCCGGCCGTGATTATGGCCTTCCACCTTGATCTTCTTGTCGCCCATGTAGCACCAGACCTCGCCGTTATTGCGGATGATCTCGCGCCGCTGGCCGTCCAGGCTTTCCAGGCGCCCGTGCTCACCATCCGCGTCCACCACATGGGTGATACGCGAGGTTTCGACGTGATTGCCGTACTGGTAGATGAAAGTGCCGCTGTAATCGGTGCGGTGCGCGGCGAACGCCATGGTCTCAAGCCACTTCAGGTCGTCCTGCATGAAGGGATCGGCATTGGCCGCGGCTGGCGCGGCCCCCAGCGCAATAGCTGCCGCCAGAAGAAATTTCGTAGTCAAGAAACGCAACTTACTGTCCTGCCACCGTATGGATATAGGAAGCTGCGCCCTGCACATTGTTGGACGGAGAATATTCCTGATGCGCCATAAGGTAGTCACTCACGCTGCGCCTCGACTGCATGGGCACGAGCCCGGTCTGCAGGCTTGCAGGCCGCATGTTCGCGGAATCCTGCATCACCGCCAGTTGCTGCGGCACGCCTTGCGGTACGACCTTTGCGGAAAGCCAGGCCACGACCGACAATGCCATCAGCGATGCGGCGGCCGATACGGCAAACCAGCGCGCGCCGTGCATGGCGCGGCTGCGCGGCGCCAGGACCGTAGGCTCGTTCTGCAGCCGCTCGCGCACCGCCATGCTGATGTCCGCATGCACATGATCGGGCTGGCGCAGCGCGTCTCCAACCAGGTGGTAGATCAGCCAGTCATCCTGCACGTCAGGATTCCGTTTCAGTTTGCCGATAACCGCTTCTGCTTCGTCATCGAACAATTCGCCATCCATCAATGCCGATATGTGCTGCTTCATGCTCACCACCTCTGGTCTTTGCTCGTGCCCAACAAGGGGCGTAAATTTTCGGCGACCGCTTCGCGCGCCCGGAATATCCGCGACCGCACGGTGCCAACCGGACAGTCCATGACCGCCGCAATTTCCTCGTAACTCAACCCGTCAATCTCGCGCAGCGTCAGCGCCGTGCGCAGATCGTCAGGCAACTTCTGCAGGGATGAGTTGACCACCTCAATCACCTGCCGGCTCATCATTTCATTCTCCGGCGTGCTGACTTCATGCAGCAGCGACGCCTCTTCAAAATCCTCCGACTCTTCCGAGTCATGCAGGGTCGAGGTGGGCGCCCTCCGCCCCATCGAAAGCAGATAATTCTTGGCTGTATTGATGCCGATACGATACAGCCAGGTATAGAACGCACTTTCCCCGCGGAAAGCAGGCAGCGCACGGTAAGCCTTGATAAAAGCCTCCTGCGTCACATCCTCAACTTCGGCCTGGTCGCGCACAAAACGCGAAATCAGGCGGGACAGCCGACGCTGATACTTCGCGACAAGCAGCTCAAAGGCGTGCTTGTCGCCGCGTTGCGCACGTTCGACCAACTGCTGATCGACTTCCCTGTCTCCCATACTCTGTTATCCTGTCTCTTTCGGTCGCTTCTGTGGCGGCCCGCTAGTATAACCGGATGGGCGGGATGCGTCAGTATGTTGCTCAACCCTGATCCAGTGACAGCCATACGCCCATTTAGTTCAGTATTAAGCCCTTAATTCTCCATTCCTTAGTATAAAAGTCGGATATCTCCGGAGCGCATTTTGGTATAGTTGCGCCTTGCATATATTGAACTTCCGGAAAATGCCGCGTTACGACGTTTTGATCCTGGGCAGCGGACTGGCAGGATTCTCCTCCGCACTGAAACTGGCCGACACCCGCAAGGTCGCCATCATCACCAAGAAGTCACTCATGGAAGGCGCCAGCAGCAGCGCCCAGGGCGGCATTGCCGCGGTGCTCGCCGCGGGTGACTCGACCGATTCCCATTACCACGACACCCTTACCGCGGGCGCGGGATTGTGCGACCCGGCCACCACGCGCTACGTCGTGGAGCATGCCAAGCAGGCCGTGGACTGGCTGATCGCGCAGGGGGTGCCCTTCACCCGCGACCCCGACAACGGAATGGTCTACCATCTCACCCGGGAAGGCGGACACAGCCAGCGGCGCATTATCCACACCGCCGACGCCACCGGCCTCGCGGTGCAGGAGACGCTGGCGGCGCGGGTGAAGGCGCACCCCAATATCACGCTGTTCGAGCACCATATCGCGATCGATCTCATCACCGGCAGAAAACTGGGCCGCGCGGAGAATCGCTGCCATGGCGCCTATGTGCTGGATGTGATCGGAGGCGACATACACACCTTTTCGGCACGGCACACCATCCTTGCGACCGGCGGCGCCGGCAAGGTTTACCTCTACACGACCAACCCCGATACCGCGACCGGCGACGGCATTGCCATGGGCTGGCGCGCAGGCTGCCGCGTGGAAAACATGGAATTCATCCAGTTCCATCCCACTTGCCTGTACCACCCACACGCCAAATCCTTCCTCGTTTCTGAAGCCGTCCGCGGCGAAGGCGGCATACTCAAGCTGCCTGACGGCACGCGATTCATGCCGCACCACGACGAACGCGCCGAGCTTGCGCCGCGCGATATCGTCGCGCGCGCCATCGACTTCGAAATGAAGAAACACGGCCTGGATTGCGTCTACCTGGATATTTCGCACAAACCCGAATCGTTCATCCGCGAGCATTTCCCGACCATATACGCGCGCTGCCTGGAACTGGGCATCAACATCGCCCGGGAGCCCATCCCGGTGGTGCCCGCCGCGCACTATACCTGCGGCGGCGTAATCACCGATCTGCGCGGACGCACCGACCTCGCCAATCTTTATGCCATCGGCGAGACCGCGTGCACGGGACTGCACGGCGCCAACCGCCTGGCCAGCAATTCGCTGCTCGAATGCCTGGTGTTTGCGGAGGCCGCAGCCCGGGACATCCTCTCCCGTGAAGCGCCGGCCGAGGTGCCGCTGCCGCAGTGGGATGAAAGCCAGGTGACCGATGCCGATGAGCAGATCGTGATCTCCCACAACTGGGCGGAACTGCGCCGCTTCATGTGGGACTATGTCGGTATCGTGCGAACTACAAAACGCCTGCAACGTGCGCAGCACCGCATTCGACTGCTGCACGAGGAGATCAACGAGTACTACGCCAACTTCCACGTCACGTCTGACCTGCTGGAATTGCGCAACCTGGTGCTCTCCGCCGACCTCATCGTGCAGAGCGCGCTGGCGCGCCATGAAAGCCGTGGACTGCACTACAGCAAGGACTATCCGCAGACTCTGCCGCAGGCAGAACCCACCCTTCTCGCCCCGCCCGGCTGGCCGCCCTGAGCCGCTCGCATCGCCGCACCACCCCGGTCAGGAGCGGTCCAGCGCCTGCCCCTGTGCCGGATCAGGTCTACCTGCCGCAGCCCCGCTCCACTTCAGCCAGACGCGCAAGGCGCGAAAAGACTCGGCATCCATGCTGTCCGGCAGGATCACCACGCTGCGCGCCATGCGCAATCCTTCCTGCCGCAGGCGAAGCACGGTAAGCAGGGGGGTGACGACGCTGTCCCCGAGCACCACGCACGGCAGACGGACACCATTGCGCAACTGAATCGTCATGCCCTCCCCCTCCGGCGCCAGCCCGATGCAGGAAGCCCTCAGCCTGAGCCCCGCATCGCGCAGCAGGTAATATGTCAGACTGGCGCCGAGCGGAAGCGCGCATGCGACAGCGGCCCATTCGGGCAACGCCGCAAACGCCGCAAACAGCGCGAGGCCATGCGCGGCAAACAGGATCAGCGCGAGAAAACGCGAGGGCAGGATTTCAACTGGGTGCTGCATCGCGCGGAACACCCCGGGCAGGAAGCACGCCTAGAACAGCATGAACATCACGACGCCCACGATCACCAGCACGATGATGGCGATCAGCAGCAGGTTCCCGCTGCCGCCGTTGTCGTCCCCGGCCTCGGTTTCGCCGCTGTCTTCCAAGGCATCGGCCGGCTGGCGCGGCACAACGGGCGCTGGCTGGGGAATGGGCTTGGGTTTGGGGGGAGTAAGCACGGTCAGCGCAGGCTCACCCGCCTCTGAGCGCGTCATTCTGAGTGTACGCGACAACTCCTCCACTTCCCTTTCATCATTGGTCATGGCGGCGAGGCGCAACGTGGCCGCGAGCGAATCGAAGGCACCGGACAGGCCCAGAGTGGCGACCGGCATGTCTTCCTCCTCTTCCTCGCTTATGGGCGGCCCGGGCGGCAGCGCATTTTCGCGCATGGGCCTGGGCACCACCCTGGGCGGCGGCGGAGCTGCAATCGCCTCCTGCGGCAGGCTGTCACGGCAGGCCCGCAGATCCTCGGCAAACTCCTTGGCATTCTGGTAACGCTCATCCATCTTCTTCGCCAGCGCTTTGGCAACGATGAAGTTGAGCATTTCCGGAACGGCAGGATTCACCGAGCTGGGCTGCGGCGGCGTGGCGTTCAGCGTCTGGTACATGATGGCGTTGACATTCTCGCCGGAGAACGGCGGCCGCCCCGTCAGCATTTCGTAAAGCATGACGCCCAGGGAAAAGATGTCCGAGCGCTGATCGGTGAGCTTGCCCATCACCTGTTCGGGAGACATATACTTGGGCGACCCGAGCACCATGCCCGTTTGCGTGCGCACGGCCGCCGAAGCCATGCGCGCGATACCGAAATCGGTGATCTTCACATGGCCGTCTTTCTGGATCATGATGTTGGACGGCTTGACGTCGCGGTGCACGATGCCGTGCTCGTGCGCGTAGTACAGCCCATGCGCAACCTGGCCTACAATATCCAGGATTTCCGGAATCGGCACACCCGACCGCTCGTTCAAGACATCGCGCAGCTCCCGGCCTTCGAGGAATTCCATCGCGATGTAGGCAATGTCGCCGCTCTTGCCCACGTCATAGATGGTGACGATGTTATGGTGGCTGAGGCGGCCCGCGGCCCTCGCCTCCTGGTAGAAGCGAGCCTCATATTCCTCGCGCTCTTCCTGCGCCTGATTCAGGTTGATGGTCTTGATCGCAACCACGCGATCGATCAGCGGGTCGCGAGCCTTGTAGACCACGCCCATGGCGCCCTGCCCCAGTTCGCCTATGATTTCGTATCGACCGAGATGGCTGATCATGTCCGCGCACCCGCAAAGAGAAATGCCGCCGCGCAGCTGGCCCTGCGCAACGCGCTAACCGTGTCGCGTGCAATCCCTTTTAGACGTTCCATCAGTCCTATCCCCCATGCCCTAACGGCATATCGTCGGGCTTATTCTAACCGCTTTGCCGACCGTGAAGTCCAGGCTCTGGGAAAATACCCTTGAAGCGTACATCACCAGCACAAGATGCCTTCCTGCATCCACGCCCACCACCAGCGGCCGCTTCCCTACAGTGCCCTTATTCTGACCGTCGATATAGAGGGTCGCGCCCTGCGCGCAGACCAAGGTGACCGTTGCCTGGCCGGAACTGCCATTCGACCGGCTCCGCGGCAGCAGCCTTTCGATCACGGAAGGCGATTTCGCGGACTGCGCGGCACGCTGACGCTCGCGCTCCCTCGCCTCGCGCGCCGCCTTTTCCCGGGCGGCCTCGCGCCCCGCCATTTCACGCGCCTTGCGCGAGAGCCGCTCCCTCTCCGACAGACGTGACGGCGGGACGGAAACCGCAGACGCGGCGAGCGGCGCCATCACGGAAGACGCCGGAACCACGGCCACGCCCGGCTCCACCGCGGATGGCGCCGGGGGCGCAGGCTGGTGGTGCAAAACCGCAACCAGGCCGGCAATTAACCCGCCGAGAACCACCAACGCGCCCGCCACATAGGCGGCACGCATTGCCAAGGAAGCCTCACCAAACGCGGCCAGCACATTGCGCCACGATTTTTCCAGCTTCCTGGAAAAGCCCGAGAACTCGCTCTTGCCGCGCCCGCCTTCTCCCGACAGGGTGAGGGTGCTGGTGAATTCGCCGGGATAACCGATCGCATAGATCTCGTGCTCGCGCACGTGCTTGTCGGTGCGCGAGCCCTGATAGTGAAACATGCCCGCGTATTCGTGCGACAGGCGCGATACGGCATCGTAATAGGTGCGTGACACCAGAATCTGGCCGGGATCGGCGAAGCCCATGACGCGCTGCGCAACGTTGATGCCGTCGCCGACGATGTTGGGCTGGCCGTTGATGTCGCGAATCAGCCGCACCGGCCCGAGATTGACGCCCATGCGCACCAGCAGCGGCGGCTCCATGTGCAGGCCCTCGCGCAGAGACTCGCGCATGCTGAGCGCGACCTGCAGCGCGTCGCCTACATCCCCGAGGAAACTCAGGGCAGCGCCGTCACCGGTATCGAGTATGATCCGGTCATCTATCGGAACATCGCGGATTGCGACGGAAAGATAGGCATTGAAGCGCTCTTTGAGAGAAATCTGCCCGGAAACAGACTTCCTGGAATACTCAACTATGTCCAGGAACAGCACGCTGCAGATGATGGTTTTGCCCCGATCTGTCATGCAATACGACCCAAGCGCGCGACGTCAGTGAGCCCGCGACCCTGTATTATCATGTGGTTATACTTTCTCTCTCCTAAGCACTCGGATATTCTAATGTAAAATCAGTGCTTGACGCCAGTTCTAGTTTTCCCGCAGTCGCGCACGGGAGACATTTCCGGCCCGTGCCGAGGGCCGTTTCGGGGCCTTGTCACGCTCGATTTTGACATTCTCCGCATTATGGTTTTTCGGCGCATCGAGCCCGGCCCATTCGAGCACCTGGCGAATCTCGCCCTCGCCCAGTTCCGCCTGCATGCCGCGTTTGAGCCGCGGCGGCAGATTGACGATGCCAAAGCGCACGCGCATCAACCGACTGACCGGCAACCCCAGCGCCTCGAAAGTGCGGCGCACTACGCGGTTGCGCCCCTCATTCACCACGATACGGTACCAGTGATTGAAGCCTTCACCGCCCTCGTCGGTGATTTTCTCGAATTTCACCGGGCCGTCGTCCAGCTCGATGCCGCGCCTGACCATCTGCTTCATCTGCTCCGGGGTCATTTCACCCTGCACGCGCACGGCATACTCCCGCTCCACCGCAAAGCGCGGGTGCATCAGGCGGTTGGCCAGCTCACCCGAGGTCGTGAAGATCAGGAGCCCGCTGGTGTTGAAATCCAGGCGACCGATGGCGATCCACTTCTGGCCACGCACCTTGGGCAGGTTGTCGAAAACGGTGGCGCGGCCACCGGGGTCATCGCGGCTGACGATCTCGCCTTCCTGCTTGTGGTACAGCAGAACGCGCGTCGGGGCGGCGCCCTGCTCCCTGACGCGCACGATGCGCCGATCGGCGCGGATCACGTCGCCCTCTACCACGCGCATGCCGAGCTCCGCAGTCTGGCCGTTCACGGTAACGCGCCCCGCGCTGATCCACTCTTCCATTTCGCGGCGCGAACCCAGGCCCGCTGCCGCCAGCACTTTCTGCAGCCGTTCTCCGTGCTGTTCGCTCATTCCTCTACCCTCCGCCTTTCCAGCATCGCCTGCGCCAGGGTGCCGCTGTCCACGTGTTCCAGTTCGCCCCCCACCGGCAGGCCGCGCGCAATTCGGCTCACCTTGACGCCTTGCGCCTGCAGCAGGGTGGCGATGGTGTGCGCCGTGGCATCGCCCTCCACGGTGAAATTGGTTGCCAGTATCACCTCGCACGGCTGCTCCAGGGCGCGCTTCACCATGCGCTCGAGGTGCAGTTCGCGCGCGCCGATGCCGTCCAGCGGCGAGAGCCTGCCCATCAGCACGTAGTACATGCCGCGATAGCACTGCGCCTGCTCCATCATCAGCAGGTCGGCGGGCATCTCCACCACGCACAGCAGGCCGGGGTCACGCTTGCCGGAACTGCACAGCCCGCATACTTCTTCCTCGCAGAAGTTGTTGCACTTCGCGCAATGGCGGATGGTATCGACGGCATGGTTCAGCGCCTGGGCCAGGTGCAGCGCGCCAGGCTTGTCGCGCTGCAGGAGGTGATAGGCCATGCGCTGCGCCGATTTGGGCCCGACGCCGGGCAGGCAGCGCAGGGCCGCAATCAGGTTTTCCAGACTGGAGGGGGTGTTCATCGTTCAAAGTCCGCCCGCCCGCGACAGGTGTGAAGCCGCAAGAGACCGGCGGGCGCAAGCGCTATTGTCGCGCGTTTCGCATATTCCGTGGGTTAAATCTGGGGGGGCTTGGCAGCCCCCGCCGCCATCAGAACGGCAGGTTCATGCCGGGCGGCAGATTCATGCCGGCAGTGAACCCGGCCATGCGCTGCTGGGTCACGGCCGCGGCCTGCTTGACCGCGTCGTTGATCGCGGTGGCGATCAGGTCCTCCAGCATGTCCTTGTCGTCGGACATCAGGCTCTCGTCCAGTTGCACCCGGCGCACTTCGTGGCTACAGGTCATGGTGACCTTCACCATGCCGGATCCGGCCTGGCCTTCCACCTCCACGGTGGCAAGTTCCGCTTGCGCCTTTTTCATGTTGGCCTGCATCTGCTGCGCCTGCTTCATCAGCCCGGCCAGTCCACCCTTCATCATCTCGCATTCTCCTGCTCTGTCGGTTTAATTGAACTTTCGATTGTCTGCGCGCCCAGCAGCGATTGCGCGTCGCGCACGAACGGATCCTGGGCGATCGCCTCGGCCGCCAGTTGCTGCCGCGTCTGTTTCTCCCGCTGCTCGACGGCGGCAGGCGTAGCCGCATCGCCCGCACCGAGCATCACCGCAAGCCTGATCGGGCGCGCAAAATAGGCCGCCAGCGCCGCCTGCAGCTTTTCCTGCGCCATCTTGCTGCTCAGCAGCTTGTGCTGCGGGGCGAGACTGAGGCTCAGCACGCCATCCTCGAAGCCTTGGAGCGTACAGTTCTTGGCCAGTTCCCTGGCTGTCCCCTGCACCTCCAGTTGCGCGAGCAGCGTGCTCCAATCCAGGGTGCCGCCGGATGCCTCCGCCTCTCCCACGCGTGAAACGTGAGCCGGCACACCCGCAGCACTGTCTGCGATTACGGGGTCCGGAGGCGTGGCTGCGGCGACCGCCGGCCCTGCCGCCGCGCGGACGGGCGCCTTGCGTTGCGGCCCGGGCGCCGCTTCGGGCATAGCGCGCCCGGCGCCCGCGGGGGCGAAGGCCAGCATACGCAACAGCGTCATGGTAAAGCCTGCGTACTCGTCCGGCGCCAGATCGATCTCGTTGCGGCCGTGTATGGCGATCTGGTAATACAGCTGCATTTCCTCGGGGCTGAACGCGCCGGCCAGCGCCAACACACGTTCGCGCTCCGGCTCGTCCTCGGCAATGGCCTGCGGCACGGTCTGCGCAAGCGCAATGCGGTGCAGCAGGGTCGCGAGTTCCTGCAACGCGCCCTCGAAATCCATGCTGCGGCCCTGCATCTGGTCGGCAATGCCCAGAAGCACCGCGCCGTCGCGCGCCCGCAACGCGTCCAGCAGGTTGTACAGGTAGCTCTGGTCTATCGCGCCCAGCATGGCGCGCACCATTTCCTCTTCCACCTTGCCCTGGCCGTAGGCAATGGCCTGGTCAAGCAGACTCAGGGCGTCACGCATGCTGCCTGCCGCCACGCGCGAAAGCAGGGCCAGCGCGCCCTGCTCGGCCGGAATGCCTTCCTGTTCCAGAATGTGGCGCAGGTGGGACAGGATCAGCGCGGGCGGCAACTGCTTGAGGTTGAACTGCAGGCAACGCGACAGCACGGTGACCGGAATCTTCTGCGGATCGGTGGTGGCGAGAATGAATTTCACATGCGCGGGCGGCTCTTCCAGCGTCTTCAGCATCGCATTGAAGGCCGATTTCGACAGCATGTGCACTTCGTCGATGATGTAGACCTTGAAGCGGCCGCTGGTCGGCGCATACAGCGCGCTCTCCAGCAGTTCGCGCATGTTGTCCACTTGGGTGTTGGATGCCGCATCCAGCTCGACCATGTCAACGAAACGTCCGCTGTCGATCTCGCGGCAGGCCGCACATACACCGCAGGGCGTGGGCGTGATGCCCGTCTCGCAATTCAGCGACTTGGCGAAGATGCGCGCAATTGTCGTCTTGCCGACGCCGCGCGTGCCGGTGAAGAGATAGGCGTGGTGCAGACGGTCTTGCGTCAGCGCATTGGTCAGCGCGCGCACTACATGCTCCTGCCCCGCGAGTTCCGCGAAGGTCCTGGGGCGCCATTTTCGCGCGAGTACGGAGGTGCTGGACATGATGTCAGCCGCCGGCGCTAACCGGACTGCAGCGGCAGCCGAGGGCAGGAATACTGGACAAGGAAAGCGCCTCCATCATAAAGAAACGGGCAATGTGAAGCTCGCTCAAATTCACGCCCTGATTGGGTTCAACCATGCCGCCGGCCGGCATGTGCTGAAAACGATAAGACATGCTGCACTGGTGGCAATCTCCTAAATCCGCTCCAACCCCAAAACACGCCCGAACCGAAAAGCCGAACCGAACTTCTTGCCTTCCCGCATGGAGGCTTTGGAGAACAGGTGCAGGCCGAGAAAGCCACCTCCGAAATGGAGCGCATCGGGATCTCCCGCGCGCGCCAGTCGAAACACTGGAGTAAGCCACTATCCGCCAGGCGCCGATGACCTGCCATCGCTCGCCTGACGCCCGGCTCCTGTTCCATTTCCGCACCATGCCGATGCGGGCAATGTACGCACTGTTTCCAGCACAAGCCCCGTCTGCTGCCTGCGCCTGCCTGACGGCCAGCAACAGAAAGGCCGGCAGAATGGCCTTCGTCGTCATCGCCTCGCTAATCGGGAGGCGAGCCTTACCCCGGCACTTGCAGTGATTGGCTATGGCTGCTTCCTTCCGGACCTGACCAGGTTCACCAACCTGCAATGCGGGGAGACCCGCCAAACCTGCGGCAGATCGCGCCCTTGCGCGCCCCGCCAAATCCTTTGGTATTCTCGACCGAGATCAGAGATGATAATCGAATCGGCCGCCAAAATCCACGTCTACGGATTCGCGCGGGAAAATTTCCCTGGCTAGCCGCATTCTGCGCACGTCCGGAGCCAGGATTCCCAAACCATTCCTTATCACCTCGGATACTTGCGCACCAGCCCCACGAGCACGCCGAAGATCTCCAGCGTGCCCTGCGGCCGGATCACCGGGAAAGCGGGGTTGGCCGGCAACAGAACGTATTTCCCCTTCTCGCGGCTCAGCGTCTTCAGAGTGAACTCCCCGTCAACGATCGCGACCACGATGTCGCCTTCCTTGGCCAGATGGCGTTTCTCCACCACGGCGACATCACCGTCGTGAATTCCCGCACCTGTCATGGAATCGCCCTTCACCGGGATCATCGTGGTCAGCGACGGCGTGTTCACCAGCATCTCGTCGATCACGTAGAAGTCGCCATGGGTGGCCGTCACCGAAACCGGCATGCCCGCCTGCACCGAGGATTCCGCCAGCGGCCGGGCGAAGAACTCGCGCGTCGGCACCCACACCCCCTCCGGCGTACGTTCCACAAATCCGGCCTTGGCCAGCCGTTCCAGCACCGCTTTCACCCACGACTTGGAGGCGATACCCAGGATGCCGCACAACGCGGAATAGGACGGAATGCTTTTCCATTCCGCATAGTAGTCCTGCAGCCTGCCCAGATATTCCGCGTCTCGCGCGTGGTGCTCGTAGGCCTGCGGTTCACTTGCGTCGCTGTCAAAATCAGACATGGCACCCCCTTACAGAACGAATGTTCTAGGATACTAAAGAACGCTTGTTCTCATGTCAAGCAGGCTGCGCGGCCCAGGTCAGGAGCCGCAACAGCCAAGTGGTTGTCCGGAAAGTGCAAATGCGCTGCACAGGCCAGGCTATCGGCGCTGGGCAGGTGCAGGAGGAGGCGAGTCGAAATAGTAATTCAGGCCGAAATTGACTGAATTCGACTTGAGCCTGACGCCGCCGGAGGACGGTACGCTGGAAGAGACTTCGCCCTCCATGCTCCAGCTGGGCGCAAACTTGTACATCAAACCGACACCGCTATTGGCGCTGTCCGCGCTGAATCCGGACAGCGAACCCGTTCCCTGGGTATGGTCATAGCCCAGCCAGGCATAGGGCATCAGGCTGTCTATAGGCACGCCTACTTTCAGCCCCAGGCCGTAGGCATTGCCGCCATACTGGCCCGCCGGCGCATGTGCCGTGCTGCCGAAAGCACCGACACTGCCTTGCACGCCGAGCAGCACGTTGTTCCCCAGGTTCCAGCCGTAGCCGCCTTCCAGGCTGTACCAAGGGGCATTCGCGGGCGAAGTCGTGTAGGCGCCACTGGTGCTGGAACTGTTCACGCCGACGTTGCCTCCGACATAGGGCCCCGCAAAATCACCGGCCGTGGCAGTGCCGGCCGCCGCCAGCGCTGCCGCGAAAAAAATGGCCGATATGCTCTTCATGATTTCAATATCCCTGTGCCCGCCGCCCTGTAGGTGATCGCAACGACTTATTCAGGATGAATTTTAACCGAAGCGGGCATCCGGCCCCAACGCCTGTGGCGCGAATGCGACGCGCGGCCTTACTCATCTTCCTGACCCGGCAATAGCGCGGGATGTTCCAGTTCCACGCGTTCGATGCGGGCGAACTGCTGGGATATCTTGCGGCTGCTGATCTGCACCTCTTCCGCATCCTTGTTGGCCTGGCGGATGTGGTCCGCCAGCTTGCGCATGCGCTCGTCGAAGCGCCCGAAGTCCTTGCCCAGCTTGCCCAGTTCATCCTTGATAATGTGCACCTGACGCCGTGTCTCCACATCCTTCATCACCGCGCGCGCGGTGTTGAGCACGGCCATCAGCGTGGTGGGCGACACCACCCATACCCGGCGCTGCATGGCATAGTCCACCACGTCGGGGTGGTGGGCGTGGATCTCCGCAAACACCGCCTCGGCGGGCACGAACATCACCGCGCCGTCCGAGGTCACGTCGGGGATGATGTATTTGCCTGCGATGTCGTCCACGTGCTTCCTGATGTCCGCCTTGAACTGGCGCGCGGCCAGCGCCCGTTCCGCATCCGTGCCCTCGAACATGCGGTGGTAGTTCTCCAGCGGAAACTTGGCATCTACCGCCACCAGGCCCGTCGGTTCCGGCAGCCGCAGCACGCAGTCGGCGCGCGTGCCGTTGGGCAGAGTATGCTGAAACTCAAAGGCATTGGAAGGCAGGATGTTGCGCACCAGGCCCTCCAACTGCACTTCGCCGAAAGCGCCGCGTGAACGCTTGTCGCCCAGCAGTTCCTGCAGACTGACCACATTGCTGGTCAGCCCGTCTATCTTCTTCTGCGCCTCATCTATGGTGGCCAGCCGCGCCATCACGCTGACGAAGGTCTCGTTGGTCTTCTTGAAGCCCTCGTCCAGGCGCTCGCTGACCCGGCCTGAGATCTGCTCCAGGCGCGCATCCACCTTCTTTTCCAGGGCCTCCACACTGCCCGCCAGGTGCAGCGTGGCATTGCGGAACGATTCCTGGATCAGCGTCTGGTCTTTGCGTCCCTGCTCGGCCAGCTTCTCCAGCATTTGCGTCATCATCTCGATGCGCAAGGCATGGAGGGCGCCCTGCAGCTTGTCCGACTGCGCGCCCTGCGCCCCCACCAGGCGGTCGCCCAGCTTCGCCAGCGCCTCGTGCATGTCGGAAAGCATCTTGCGGTGCTGTTCCTCCAGCACCTGGGCTGCACGCGCCGGCTGGCGCTGGATCATGACGGCGACAGCGGCCAGCAGCACCAGCACGGCGGCAATTAATACGATTTCAAGCATGAAGACATCCACTGTGACGATTGCGCGCAGTATAAATCATCGCGGCGCACACCGCGCGCAAGCGGCTGCCATTGCGGCAGTGGAAAAGGCACCGGGACCTGCGGCGAAAGACCCGTCCCGGAACCATGCCTGCTCCGGGGGAGGTCCGGCTATGGCGAACGGCGCTTAGGCCGCGACCAGCAGGTAGCCGCCGCAGGCGGCGATGCCCACGCCCAGCGCCTTGGCGAGCACCGCATAGCGCTTGCTCAGCGCTATGCCGGACCCGTGGAGGAAGGCGGTGGCAATAAGGAAGCCCAGCGCAAAGGCTGCCGGATGGGCGGAAGATGGCAACTCCAGTCCGTGTGCGTAGCCGTGAAGCAGGCCAAACAGCGCAGTGATGCCCACGCTCAGGATTGCCGGCAGGCGCATGGAAAGCGACACCAGCAGGCCCAGGGCCAGCACGGAAGCCGCGATCCCAACCTCGACCATGCGCAGGCCCTGCCATTGCAGCGCGAGCGCGGCGCCCGCCACGAGCATGGTCATGAAGGTCGCCGGCAGCAGCCACACCCGGCGCCCGCCACCCTGCACCGCCCAGATGCCGACAGCCACCATCGCCAGCAGGTGGTCCAGGCCTGTGAACGGATGCGCCAGACCCGCGGCAAATCCGGAGACCCCGTGACCGGGGTGGGCGCAAGCGGCACCGCTCGCGCCCAGCATCAGCACTGCAAACAGCATCTTGGTAAGGGTATGTCGCACGGTATGCCTCCTTGGAGTTATCTGACTTTCACCTTGATCAATTCTTCGCCATCCGGATCGGTGACGTGCACCGCGCAGGCGATGCACGGATCGAAGCTGTGTATGGTGCGCAGGATCTCGATGGGCTGCATCGGGTCATACAGCTGGTGGCCTTTCAGCCCGGCCTCGTAAGGTCCCTCCTGCCCGGCCGCGTCGCGCGGGCCGGCGTTCCAGGTGCTGGGCACCACGGCCTGGTAGTTGTCTATCTTGCCGTCCTTGATCACGACCCAGTGCGCCAGCGCGCCGCGCGGCGCCTCGGTGAACCCCGCGCCTTTCGCCGTGCCCGGCCAGGCGGACGGATCCCATTTCGTCTCATTGAAGGTCTTCACATCGCCCGCCTTGATATTCGCGATAAGCTGGTCATACCAGCCCTGCATGGCATCGGCAATCACCTTGGTTTCCAGGGTGCGCGCGGCGGTGCGCCCCAGCGTGGAATACAGCGCCTGTACCGGCAGGTCGAGCTTTTTCAGCGTCATGCCCACCAGTTCCCTGGTCTGCGCGTGGCCCCTGGCATAAAGCATCAGCACCCGCGCCAGCGGCCCGACCTCCATGGGCTTGCCCTGCCAACGCGGCGATTTCAGCCAGGAATAGGACGCCTGGGTGTCGAGATGCTCGTAGGGCGGCTTGGGTCCGGTGTAGTGCAGTTCGGTCTCGCCCTTGTACGGATGCAATCCCTTGTCCTTGCCCACGCTGTAGTCGTACCACGAGTGCGTGACGAATTCCTGGATCTCGTGCTCGGCATTGAGGTCCACCGGGTGGATGGTGGACAAATCCCGGTTGAGGATGACGCCGGCGGGAATCATGAAGCCCGCCGGGTCGTTCATGCTTTTCGCCGGGAAGTCGCCATAGGTCATGAAGTTGCCCACGCCCTCGCCGCGCGTAGCCCAATCCTTGTAGAAGCCGGCGATGGCCAGCGTGTCCGGCACATATACCTGATCCACGAATTCACGCATCTGGACGATGATGTTCTGCACCTTTTCCAGCCCCACCATGTTCACCGCTGTTGCGCCTTCGCCGCCGCGGAAGTGCGGGCCGTTGCCCCGCCCCTCATGTCCCGGGTGCACGCTGATCGCGCACGCCGCGCCGCCCACGAGAAAATTGGGGTGCGGGTTCTTGCCGCCGAAGATCGCATGCAGTTTCGCCACCTCGCGCTGCCAGTCCAGCGCTTCAAGATAATGCGCCACCGCCATCAGGTTGGCCTCGGGCGGGAGCTTGTAGGCGGGATGGCCCCAGTAGCCGTTGGCGAAGATGCCAAGCTGGCCGCTCTCGACGAAAGTCTTCAGGCGCTTCTGCACGTCGCCGAAATAGCCCGGTGAGGATTTGGGATAGGCGGGACTCACCGTTTGGGCGAGCTGCGAGGTCGCCCTGGGGTCCGCCTTGAGCGCGGAGACCACGTCGACCCAGTCCAGCGCGTGCAGGTGATAGAAGTGCATGACGTGATCGTGCACGTACTGCGCGGCTATCATCAGGTTGCGAATGAGTTGCGCGTTGGGCGGCACCTCGTAATTGAGCGCATTCTCCACCGCACGCACCGAAGCGATGCCGTGCACCAGGGTGCACACCCCGCAGATGCGCTGCGCAAAGGCCCAGGCATCGCGGGGGTCGCGCCCGCGCAGGATGATTTCGATGCCGCGCACCATGGTCCCCGCGCTGGAGGCACGCGTGATGCGGTTTTCGGCATCGGTCTCGGCCTCGATGCGCAGATGGCCCTCGATGCGGGTGATCGGGTCGACTACGACGGTTTTCGTGGCCATATCGGCTCCCTAGCTGTTCAGAAAATCTTCGAGTATGCGGTACTGCGCACCAGGCTCGGCGTTGTCCGTGCCGCGTCCAGCGGAGATCGCCTCGCAGGTGCGCGCCATGCGCGCATGCATCGCAGCCTCCCAGGCCGCGTTCGCCCCACCGTCTGGCGGATTGATGCTCGCCAGCACCGACTCTGCGACGAAATGCCCAGCCTGCGTATCCCAGTTGCATTCGTGGCCGCATTGGGTGTAGCTGTCCACGCTGGCCGCCTGCGCGGCCTGCAGCGCGGCGCCCAGCTCGGTCTCGCTGGCGTCGGCGCGCCTCGCGGCCTGGACTGCAATTCTTACCTTGTCATCGTGGCTCAGCGCGAGCACTCTCTCCGCAAACAGCGCACCCACCCTGCGCTGCCGCTCCCGCGACAGCTTGCCGAGCGCGTCCTTGAAATCCTTGTCGTTGTTGATGGCCATGGCTCATTCCCCTTCCACGAGATGATCGGCAATCGTTTCCGTCAGTCCTACCACCGGAATATTCATGCGGTAATGCTCCAGCCCCTCTTCCAGCACGATGCGGCAGTTCGCGCAGGCAGTGACCATCGTCGTAGCGCCGCATTCCTCCAGTTGCGCCTTCTTGATCTTGAATGCCTCCAGCCGCAGCGTCTCTGCCTCCTCGATTGCGCTTACGCCGCCGCCACCGCCGCAGCACCAGTTCATCTTGCCGGCATCGCGCATTTCAACGACATTGTTGGCCACCAGCTTCAGCAGATTGCGCGGCTCCTCAATGACGCCGCCGCGCCGCACCAGCTGGCAGGGATCGTGGAAGGTCAGGCGCGCCTCCTCGAAGCCAGCGGTCTTCAGCAGACCCTGGGCACGAAAGCCGTCCAGGACTTCCAGAATGTGCAGCACCTTGAAGGTGTAGGGATGCCCGATCAGGTTGGGGCCCTCCCAGCGCAGGGCGGTGTAGGCATGGCCACACTCCGGGCTGATCACCGTCTTGACCTTGAGTTTCTCGGCGCCGTCCACGATGCGCTGCACCAGCACTTTGGCAATATCGGACACGCCGATCTGAATGCCGCTGTTGGTCGCCTCAAAGGCGTCCGAGCACAGGGTCCAGCTCTTTCCCGCCTGCTTCATGATGCGCGCAATGGCTCCCAGGTATTCGGGGAAATTGATCACCTCCATGGAGGACATCAGCACCATGTATTCCGCGCCCTCCGCATCCAGCGGAATGTCGATGCCGGTTTCCTGCTGCACATGCTTCATTTGCGCCTGCACGGCAGGCAGGCGCACGCCCATGGGGCTGCCGATCTCCACCGCGCGCGTAGACGCGCCCACCAGGCCGTCCGGCGCATGGCCCGAGACGGCCATGCCTTCACGGAACTTGCGCACCATGTATACCAGATCGTTCCCCACCGGACAGGCCAGCGAGCAGCGGCCGCACAGGGTGCAACTGTCGTAGACCAGCGGCTTCCAGGCTTCCAGCTCGTCGTCGGTGACCGGCTTCGACAGGCCCAGCAGCTTCGCCAGGCGGCCCATCAGGGTGTATTCCTGCCGGTACACGCGGCGCAGCGGCTCCAGCTTGTGAATTGGCGTATATTGGGGATCGCCGGTTTCGGTGTAGAACAGGCAGGCCTCCGCGCACAGGCCGCAGTGCACGCAACTGCTGAAATAGCTGGCGATGGGCGCGTCTATGACCTCCTTGAGAACACCGATTCCCTTTTGCAGTGAGGCAGCCATGTTCGATTCTCCTCAGATATACCTGCTCTTGCACTCAAGCCATCAACAATGCGCGGACATTCGCATCCCCGTTTCATCGATCCCCCGCTCATTGCTCACGCGCCGCTTCATACCGGCACGCCCTTCTTCGCATTGGCATCGCCGTTGTACCAGCGCGAGCCCCAGAGTGTGAAGGCGTGGATGAGTTTGGTGAACGGCATGCACGCCAGCAGCAGTTCCGCGGACAGGATGTGCAGCGCAAGCATCACGGTATAGGGCAGCAGAAAATGCCGGTTCGCCATATAGCCGGTCAGCACCGGCAGGAAAGTGACCGTCCAGACGGCGTAATCCTGAAAGGTGGAGATGAAGCGCTTCACCGGCTTGTTGATGCGGTCCACCAAAATCAGCACCATGGTCGCCAGCGTCACCACGGTGGTCGCGTCGATGACCGGCGCCGGGAGCGCCGGCCAGGACAGGCCGACGACGCTGCGTATCAGCCGGATGTGCTGCGCGAACAGCAGCACGATGACGGCGAGGCCTATGTGAAAAACGTAGCCCGCGACATAACTCAACGCCGAGCGCTTGAACAGGGTTTGCGCCGGAATGGAGCGCGTGAACATGGTGCGCAGACCTGAGGCGCCCGGCCGGCGGCGCGGCGCGGCCAGGTCGGGCTTGCGTCCCAGCGTGTAGATTTCGAACAGCCGCCACAACAGGCCCAGCACGAAGACGCCCAGCGCGATGTTCAATCCGGGGCCGCGCACCCAGGTGAGAAACTGGTCTTGGTTCATGGCGTTCTCCCGGGAACAGGTTATTTCTTCAGATCGGAAACGGTCGCAGGCTCGTGGCCCGCCTTCGCATGCTTCTTTTTCATCCGGTTGGCAACGGAAACTGCCGCCCCCACGGCCACGCCGGCCACCACCGCGTCAGTGGCGAGGGACAGCGCGCTGGTCGGCGTGGAAAGCGGGGCGTAGAAGCTGCCGCCGTCCCAGAAATTCGGCTCCGAGCAGCCCAGGCAGCCATGGCCCGACTCGATGGGGAAGCTGGTGCCGCCGTTCCATTTCGTGGTGGCGCAGGCATTGTGTGTGGTCGGCCCCTTGCAGCCCAACTCGAACAGACACCAGCCGTTGCGCGCGCCCTCGTCGTCGAAGGTCTTGGCGAACTTGCCCTGGTCGTAGAACGGGCGGCGATAGCAGCGGTCGTGGATGGAGTTGCCGTAGAAGGCCGTCGGCCGCCCCAGCGCATCGAGCGCGGGCAACTGGCCGAAAGTCAGATAGTGCGCGAGCACGCCGGTGATCACCACCGGAATCGGCGGGCAGCCGGAAACATTGATGACCGGCTTGTCCTTCACGATGTCCGTCACCGGCACCGCACCCGTGGGGTTGGGCTGGGCGGCAGGAATGCCGCCGAAGGAAGAACAGGTGCCGACCGCCACCACCGCTGCCGCGCCCTTGGCCGCCTCCTGCAGCATGTCCAGGTTGCTGCGCCCGGCCACGGTGGAATAGGCGCCGCCCTGGCCCAGCGCGACCGAGCCGTCGACCAGCAGCAGATACTTGCCGTAGTTCTCCTTCATCGCATCCGCGCGCGATTTTTCCGCGCCGTAGCCCGATGCCGCCTGCAGGGTCTCGTGGTAGTCGAGGGAGATCATGTTGAAGATCATGTTTTCCAGCGTGGGGGATGCGGAGCGCGTCAACGACTCGGTGCAACCCGTGCACTCCTGGAACGACAGCCAGATCACCGACGGCCGCCGGGACTGCGCGAGCGCCTCGGCCATGGCGCGCCCCGCCTCCGGCGGCAGCGCCATCATCGTCGCCAGCGCCGCGCAGAATTTCAGGAATGCGCGGCGGCTGACTCCCTGTTCGGCGAGCCGTTCACCTACTGTCTTCTGATCCGCCATTTCTGCACCTCGCCATTGAGTTATGCATCCAGTCCGTGAATCTGTGCCTGCAATAACGCCAGCCCGCCCTCGATGTCGGCAGGCTGGCTCTTGAGAATTTCGGGAATTTCGGTGATCTCTATGCTATCGGCGATAATGTCGCCTTCGACGTTGTAGTGTGTCACCCACCACACGCCGGGATAGCGGGTCTCCATGACCTCGCTCGCCCCCATGGCATCAATGCGCGCGTTGACCTCCCCGTCGCCCAGCAGCACGCGCAATTGATCATATTCGCCCGGCGCGAACGGCAGGCTGTTGAGGTCCATGCTGCTGGCGACTCCCTCCTTTGCCAGCTTCTCGAGGCGCGCGGCGATTTCCGTCAGCAGCGCGCGCGGGTTCCCGATGGAGTATGGCTCCACGCTTTCGCTTTTTATAGGGATATTGTGCAGACTCATGCGCGCCACGCCTCAATAAGCTGCAGCGCGTGACTGCACGCCAGGGGAATGGCCGCCGCCACGGCCGGAGAGGGTTGTTCGCCCCAGTCGATGTCCTTGGGCTGGATGCCGATGAGGGCGCGGCGTTCGGGAAGATGGTCGGCAAGGCGCGCGATCATCAGCAGGTCGACCAGGCTGACCTCGTGCACGCTGCGCTTGCGATTGCCAC
This sequence comes from Gallionellaceae bacterium, assembly GCA_035260545.1. Lineage (GTDB taxonomy): Bacteria > Pseudomonadota > Gammaproteobacteria > Burkholderiales > Gallionellaceae > DATDDB01. The sequence goes on from DATFUZ010000050.1 coordinate 30,529, forward strand.
CAACGAAGGCATCCATCTGCTCGCCTTCGAAGACCCGGGTTGCACCGGGGGCATCTCCCAGGTGCGCGGCATCGACGACGATGAGTTGATCTGCCTCCTCGATTGCGCCTGCCAGGGTAAAACTGAGGGTTCCGCCGTCCATCAGTTCGATGTCGTCGCGCCCCGCGGTCTGCTCCGCCAGCATGCGAATGACATGGATGCCCGCCCCCTCGTCCTGCAACAAGGCGTTGCCGATGCCCAGAACCAGTGTCTTGCCGCAACCACGCATGAGGCGCTCCTTTGCAGGATTGTTCTTGGTAGGCCATGCCCGGTGGATGTTGCCCGGATTGCCAAGCTAGTCTAGCACCGGAAAATTCAAACCTCAACAATCAACACCGTATGCTTTCGGGAGTATACTAGCTCCGTCATCCATGACGGACGGTTGAAATCATGTGCCTGGGCATCCCCATGCAAATCGACGTGATCGACGGCTACACCGCGCGCTGTAGCGCCAAGGGTGTGTCGCGCGAGGTGAGCACCTTCCTCATGCAGGGCGAGCCGCTGGAGGTGGGCGACTTCATCATCGTCCACGTCGGCTACGCCATCCAGAAAGTCAGCCCGCAGGAGGCGCAGTCCACTTGGGAACTGCTCGACGAAATGCTGGCGCTCGAGGACCAGGAAGCACAGCAGGCACAGACCGCCTCCGAACCATGACCTTTTCCGCCCAGGACTGGCTGGCGAAGATCAGGGCGCTGCCGCAGACGCGGCCGCTGCGCATCCTCAATGTGTGCGGCGGACATGAGCGCGTCATTTCGATGTCCGGGCTGCGTACCGCCCTCCCCCCCAACATCCGCCTGATTCCCGGCCCCGGCTGCCCGGTGTGCGTCTGCCCCGAAGAGGACGTTTTCCAGGCCATCCAGCTTGCCCGGAATGCAGACGTGATCCTGGTGGCCTTCGGCGACATGCTGCGCGTGCCGGTAAATGTCCGCAAGGAGGAAGTGCGCACCCTGGAGCAGGCCAAGGCCGCGGGCGCGGACGTGCGCCCCATCGCCAGCCCGCGGGAAGCGGTGCAGGTGGCGCGCGACAACCCCGCGCGCCAGGTGGTGTTCTTCGCCGCGGGTTTCGAAACCACCACCGCGCCCGTCGCCGCCATGCTGCTCGAAGGCGTTCCGCACAATCTTTCCGTGCTGCTCTCGGGACGCCTCACTTGGCCGGCCGTCGCCATGCTGCTTGCGTCCGGCACGTCCGGATTCGATGCCCTGGTCGCACCCGGCCATGTGGCTACCGTCATGGGCCCGGAAGAATGGAGCTTCGTGACGGATCAATACCGCATACCCACCGCAGTCGCAGGCTTCACACCTGTTTCCCTGCTCGCCTCTTTCTATTCCGTGCAGCGCCAATTCCTGGAAGGCAAGCCTTTCCTCGACAACTGCTATCCAGAGGTAGTGCGCCCCGGCGGCAATCCCGCCGCGCGCGCGCAGATCCGCAAGGTACTGCGTGTGGTGGACGCAAACTGGCGCGGCATCGGCATCATTCCGCTATCGGGCTACGCGCTCAACGAGGCCTATGCCACGCACGACGCACGCCTGCGTTTTGCCATGCAGGGTGAAGACGCGCGCAAACACAGCGGAGAAATGCCCCCAGGCTGCGATTGCGCGCGCGTGGTGCTGGGCAAGATCGACCCCAATGGCTGCAAGCTCTATGGCAAAGCCTGCACACCGCGCACGCCCATCGGCCCGTGCATGGTGTCGGACGAAGGCGCATGCCGTATCTGGTGGGCGAGCGGCATCCGCGAGGCGGCGCAGCCCGCAGCTGGCTGAGCGCGCGGCTCCTTCTGGACACAAGATGAATACCCGGCATGCTGCCCGCCCCATCCCCGTCCAGGCCCGCCGCTGGACGATGGGCGGCCGCGTGCAGGGCGTGGGCTACCGCGCCTTCGTGTTCAAGCTCGCACAGCGCTTCGGCCTTTCCGGCTGCGTGCAAAACCTGGGCGGCGAGGTGCGTGTTGAGGCGGAAGGCGCACCCGTTGCACTGGATCATTTCGCCGCCGCGCTGATAACCGATGCTCCGCCGCTTGCCCGGCCGCATGTCGTTCGCTGCGACCCCATGGCGCCCGACCAGTGGCACGGGTTCGCCATTCTGGAAAGCGCGGACAGCATGCTGTCGGACATCCACGTCCCGCCGGACAGTTTCCTGTGCGAGGACTGCCGCCGCGAACTCCTGGACCCACGCGACCGCCGCTACCGCTATCCCTTCATCAATTGCACCCAGTGCGGGCCGCGCTACACGCTGATCACGGCCATGCCCTACGACCGGCCCAACACCACGATGCACGGCTTCGCCCTGTGTCCGGCCTGCCGCGCGGAATATGAAGACCCGACCAACCGCCGCTTCCACGCGCAGCCCTTGGCCTGTCCGGACTGCGGACCGCAAGCGGCGTTCAAGGCATCTTCCGAAACCGCCTCCGGCGAGGCGGCTCTACAAGCCTGCATCGCGCGCCTGCGCCGGGGCGAAACAGTGGCCGTCAAAGGCGTGGGTGGCTACCACCTGATGTGTGATGCGGCCAATGCGGCCGCCATCGCGCAATTGCGCCGCAACAAGCGCCGCCCGCACAAGCCGCTGGCGGTAATGTTTCCCTGGCAAGGCGCGGATGGCCTCGCAGCCGTGCGCGCAAGACTGACGCTCGACCCCATTGAACAGGCCGCGCTGACCGACGCGGCGCGCCCCATCGTGCTGCTCTCCAAAGGGCCGGGCTGCTCGCTGCCGGATGCCATCGCACCCGGGCTGAACGAGATCGGCGCCATGCTGCCCTACAGCCCCCTGCACCACTTGCTGCTCGGCGATTTCGGCGGTCCGCTCATCGCGACCTCGGGCAATGTCAGCGGGGAGCCGGTGCTGACCGATAATGCCGAGGCCGAAACCCGGCTCGCCAGGGTCGCGCAATCCTTCCTGCACCATGACCGGCCCATTGCCCGCCCCGCGGACGACCCGGTGCTGCGCATCATCGCCGGCGCCCCGCGCCTGCTGCGCGCCGGGCGCGGTATCGCGCCACTGGAAATCGAGCTCCCGTTCGAAGTCGCGGAACCCGTGCTAGCCGTGGGCGGACACATGAAGAATGCCGTGGCCATGGCATGGAAGAACCGCGCCGTGCTGTCGCCGCACATCGGCGAGCTGGGCGCCCCGCGCAGCGCCGAAACATTCGAACGCGTCATTGCCGACCTGCAACGTCTCTACGGCGTGCAGGCACGGCACATCGCGTGCGATGCCCATCCGGATTACTATAGCAGCCGCTGGGCCGCGAGGCAGGGCTTGCCGCTCACGCGCATCCAGCACCACCGCGCCCATGCTTCGGCGCTGGCCTTCGAAGGCGGATATGAACAGACCTGGCTCACCTTCACCTGGGATGGCGTGGGATTAGGGGACGATGGAACATTATGGGGTGGCGAAGCCTTCCTCGGCCGGCCCGGCGCATGGCAACGCGTGGGCAGCTTCAAGCCCTTCCGCCTGCCCGGCGGCGAGGCGGCCGGACGCGAGCCATGGCGATCCGCTGCCGCGCTTTGCTGGGAAGCCGGCATCGAGTGGCAGACGGATCGATTTGACATCGCCATACTGAAAGCGGCCTGGAAAAATGGTGTGAATGCGCCGGCGACCTCGGCGGCGGGCCGTCTGTTCGATGCCGCCGCCAGCCTGCTCGGGCTGTGCGACCATGCCAGCTTCGAAGGACAGGGGCCGATGTTGCTGGAAGCCATAGCCCGGGGTGAGGCCCCACCCGTTGCCCTTCCCTTGCGCGAAAACACAGACGGAGTGCTGATCGCGGACTGGGCGCCCCTGCTGCCAGCCCTGTGCGACGGCGGAACATCCGTCGCACGGCGGGCGATGCAGTTCCATGCCAGCCTCGCAAACTGCATTACCGAGTTCACACGGCACATACGCGCGCACGCGCCATTCGACCGCGTGGGTTTGACCGGCGGCGTGTTCCAGAACAAACTGCTTACCGAGCTCGCCGTGCAGCGCCTCAGCAAGGCCGGATTCGAAACCACGCTCGCAAAACGCGTGCCGTGCAACGATGGCGGCTTGGCCATGGGAGAAATCGTAGAAGCGGCCTTCCACCATGAATGACATCACATCGCCTGCCGACACCCATATCAGCCTGGCCCACGGCAACGGCGGACGCTACATGCGCGAGCTGATAGACACGCTGTTTGCGCGCCATCTCGACAACCCCCTGCTCGACGTGCAGACCGACGCCGCGTGCCTTCCTCCGCTGGACGGCGAGCTGATGGTGACCACGGATGGGTTCACCGTGCAACCGCTGGAGTTTCCCGGCGGCACCATAGGCTCGCTCGCCGTGCACGGCACGGTGAACGACCTCGCAGTGTCCGGCGCGGTGCCGCATTACCTCACGGTCAGCGCCTTCATCGAGGAAGGTTTCGAGATCGCGCAATTGGAGCGCATCGTGGCGAGCATGGCGCAGGCCGCAGCCAGGGAGGGCGTGAGCGTGGTCGCGGGCGACACCAAGGTGGTGCGGCGAGGCGAAGGGGGCGGGCTATATCTCTCGGTCGCCGGCATCGGCGTGCGTGCGAAAGACCTGCGGCTCGGCCTGGACCGCATACAGGCGGGCGATGCGGTGCTGGTCAGCGGGCCCGTGGGCGATCACGGGATCTCCGTGATGCTGGCGCGCGAACAGTTCGGCCTGAGCGGCGAACTGCGCTCGGATGCCGCCAGCGTGCTGCCGCTGGCTCGTGCCCTGTGGCCCCTGGCCGGCCTGCGCTTCATGCGCGACCCCACGCGCGGCGGACTGGCCACGGTCATGCACGAGATCAGCCGCGCGTCCAAGCTGCGGGTGCGCCTGCGACAGCCGGACATCCCGGTACGCGGCGCAGTATCCTCGGTCTGCGAAATGCTGGGCTACGATCCGTTGTTTCTTGCCTGCGAGGGACGTGCCGTGGCCATCGTGAATGCGGACGACGCCAATGAAGCGCTGGCGCGCTGGCGCGCATTGCCTGAGGGGAAGCACGCCGCGATCATCGGCCGGATCGAGAGCGGGCGGCCGGACGTGGTGCTGGAAACGGAATTCGGCGGCGAGCGTTTACTGGACGAACTCGAAGATGCCCCCCTGCCGCGGATTTGCTAAGAGCGCGGGATGGGTTTACCCTGCGGAAAAAGCAGAGGCTGACTATGCATGAGATGTCGCTTGCGGAGAGCGTGCTGCGCATCATCGAGGATGAGGCGCGCAGTCATGAACTGCAGCGCGTGCGCGGCGTGACGCTGGAGATCGGCAAACTGGCGGCGGTGGAACCAGACGCCATGCGCTTCGCCTTCACTGCGGTGACGCAGGACACGCTGGCCGAGGGCGCCACGCTCACGCTGCTGGAAATCCCCGGCGAGGGGCACTGCGCCGCCTGCGGCGCAGCCGTGCGGATGGATGATGCGCTCGCCCTGTGTGCGCAGTGCGGCAGCGGCTCGGTGCTGGTCACGGGCGGCGATCGGATGCGCATCGTGGAACTGGAAGCGGAATAGGAGCAAGGACATGTGCGGAACCTGCGGCTGCGGCCATACCCTGATCAAGCCGGCGCGCGCGAAGACGACGGGCGGCGCCCTGAATTTTCGTCCGGTATCGGGCACACCCGAGGCTGGCGCCGCCGTTCCGCAAACCCCGACGTCGGAGGCCGAAACCCGCCGCATCAAGGTGGAGCGCGACCTGCTGGCGGAAAACGATGGCTGGGCCGGCGAAAATCGCGCGCGCTTTGGCGCGGCAAAGACCCTGGCGCTAAACCTGGTCTCCAGCCCCGGCTCGGGCAAGACCACGATATTGGTGCGCACTCTGCAGGAGCTGCGCGGCAAGGTGCCGCTGGCGGTGATCGAAGGCGATCAGCAGACGGAGAACGATGCCGAGCGCATCCGCGCCACGGGCGTGCCTGCCGTACAGATCAACACCGGCAAGGGCTGCCACCTTGATGCCGTCATGGTGCGGCATGGCGCGGAAGAACTGCCGGACCTGGCCTGCGGCGTGCTGTTCATCGAGAACGTGGGCAACCTGGTGTGCCCGGCCTCCTTCGACCTGGGCGAGGACGCCAAGGTGCTGGTGCTGTCCGTGACGGAGGGCGAGGACAAGCCGCTCAAGTATCCGGACATGTTCCGCGCGGCCAGACTCATGCTGCTCAACAAGTGCGACCTGCTGCCGCATCTTGCCTTCGATGCCGAACTGGCGTGCGCCAACGCACGGCGGGTCAACCCCGACATCGAGATCATCCGCCTCTCGGCCACCAGTGGCGAGGGCATGGACGACTGGCTGGCATGGATCGCGCGCCAGCAGGCCGCCTGAACCCGCGCCCCCCTACAGCTCGTTATTGACGGGCGTATTTCTGCCCCGGCAGGAACAGCGCCGGATCCACCATGGCGCCGTTGAGCACCACGCTCCAGTGCAGATGGGGGCCGGTCGCGCGGCCGGTCATGCCGGAGCGGGCGATTTCCTGCCCCTTGCCCACCTTTTCGCCCGGTTTCACCTCGATGTGGCTGAGATGGCAATACATGGTGATCAGCCCATCGCCGTGATCCACGAACACCGTCTTGCCGTTGAAGAAGTAGTCCCCCACCGCCAGCACCTGCCCTTGGCCCGCGGCCTTCACCGGGGTGTCGCTCGGCACGACCAGGTCTATGCCGGAATGCGGTGAACGCGCCTCGCCGTTGAAGAAGCGGCGCAGCCCGAACGCACTGCCCATCTGACCATCCACCGGCTCGATGAAATCCAGGTCGGTGCGCGGTGTATCACGCCAGTGCAGCTTCAGCGCCTTGATCTGCGCGATCTCCCTCAGCGCGCGCTTCAGGTCCTTGGGTGACAGATCCACCTTGCGCTTACTCTTGAGCGTGATGTGCTGCTCGGGGTAGGCCTTGGGGCCGACATCGAACGCCAGCGACCGGGAGGCGCCGCCCGTGCTGACCTGCAACTGTTGTTCGCCCGGCTTGGTATCGAGCGGTACGCCCACAACGGCATACCACTCGCCGTGGTCCGGCGCCACCAGCACCCGGTGCTTGCCTAACCACGCCTCCGGCGCAGGATCCTTCTTCACATCCCCGCCGAGCGGGATGACGGCGACCCCGCCGGGGACGCTGGACGACGCCGGCAGGCCGGCTTGGGCAGCCAGCGGCAAGGCCAGCAGCAGCAGGCCGAACAGGTTATTGATGCATCGCATGCGGATTACACCCTCCTTATTGCTTGAATGCCTGGGCCATGAACGCCATGCCCTGCTTCCATGAATCCTTGTCCGCCTTCGCATTGTAAGCCAGCGGCAAGTTGAATTCCTTGCCGTACCGGGTTGCGCCCGGGTTGGTGAAACTGTGCTCGGCGCCCGGGTAGGTCACGATCAGCGCCTTCACGTCCGCCGCCTGCATTTCCTCGCGGAAGGCGGCGACCTGTTTGGCCGGGATGAAGGGATCGGCCTCCCCGGTAAACGAAGCAATGCGCGCCTGCACCTTGCCCTTTTCCGCCGGATGATCGGTCGCCAGGGGGCCGTGGAAGCTCTCCACCACCTTGAGCGGCTCGCCAATACGCGCCATGTTGAGCACCACCCCGCCGCCGAAACAGTAGCCGACCGCGCCTATCCGCTGCGGATCCACACCCGGCTGCCGCTTCAACAGATCCAGCGCGGCCTCAAAGCGCGCCCTGGCCGCGGCTTCATTCTTCATCACCGCGCTGGAAAATTTCTGCGCATCGTCGGGATGCCTCGCCTGCCTCCCGTTGCCATACATATCCAGCGCCAGCGCAGTATAGCCCCGCGCCGCGAGCATGCGGGCGCGCTTGCGCGCATACGCATTCAAGCCCCACCACTCGTGCACCACCAGCACGCCGGGATGCGGGGTCTTGGCCGCATCGTCCCACGCCAGATAGCCCTTGAGCTTGACGCCATCGGCCTCATAGCTCACGTCCTTGCCCTGTACCGCTGCATGCGCGGCGGCAGCAAATAGCGACAGTCCCAACAGCAGCAGGATTCGTTTCATGTTGTCCTCGGCCCGACCGGTTACGATAAAGCACTGCGGCAAGCATGGCCAACCGGACACGGCCAGGCAATCCGCCTGGCGCATTTTAGCGCCTTTTGCTCGGGCCCGTCGCGCGAAGCGTCGGCGCCGCTTGCGCCGCTGCAAATATCGCGTGACATATTGCAGCGAAACGCTTTCGGGGGGAAAATCGGGAAACTCTTGCTCGCAACACGGGAACCTCCTTATGCCCAATCATCTCATCAGCGAGACCAGCCCTTACCTGCAGCAGCATGCCGACAATCCGGTGGACTGGTATCCGTGGAACGCCGAGTCGCTGCGCCTGGCGCGCGAACAGGACAAGCCCATCCTGCTTTCCATCGGCTATTCCGCGTGTCACTGGTGCCATGTGATGGCGCACGAATCCTTCGAGGATGCCGGGATCGCGGCGCTGATGAATGCGCATTTCATCAACATCAAGGTGGACCGGGAGGAGCGTCCCGATCTCGACCAGATCTACCAGACCGCGCATTACATGCTGACCCAGCGCAGCGGTGGCTGGCCGCTGACCATGTTCCTTACACCCGACGGCACGCCGTTCTTCGGCGGCACTTATTTCCCCAAGTGGAACAGCCACAATCTGCCGGCGTTTCCCGACGTGCTCAGACACATTTCCACCGTCTACCGGGAGCACCGCGATGAACTGGCCGCGCAAAATCGGGAACTGCTGGCGGTACTGGCTAGAAGCGCCGGACAACTGGGGCAACCGGCAGAGGCGTTGCACGATGCGCCGCTGGAGGCGGCGTCTAACCAGCTTGCAGAGACCTTCGACCACGAACACGGCGGATTCGGCGATGCACCCAAATTTCCGCATCCAGTCGAACTCGATTTTCTGCTGCGCCACAGCCGGCTGACCGGCGACGCCCACGCCGAACATATGGTGCTCCACACTCTGGAACAGATGGCGCACGGCGGCATCTACGACCAGTTGGGCGGCGGATTCTGCCGCTACAGTGTGGACGCCTACTGGAACATCCCGCATTTCGAAAAGATGTTGTACGACAATGGCCTGCTGCTCGCCCTGTACTGCGATGCCTGGCAACAGAGCGGCAATCCGCTGTTCGCACACGTTGTCGAGGAGACCGCAGGGTGGGTGCAGCGCGAGATGACCACGGCGAACGGCGGTTTTTGCTCGTCGCTGGATGCGGACAGCGAGCATGAGGAAGGAAAATTCTACGTCTGGCAGCGCGATGACATTCTGGATCTGCTTACACCCGAGGAGTTCGCGGTGGTCGCGCCGCATTTCGGGCTGGATCTGGCGCCAAACTTCGAGCAACTCGCCTGGCACCTGCACGTCAGCGTGCCGTTGAGCCGGGTCGCCGTCAGCCATCACCTCAACCCGGATTCAGCGGGGGAATTGCTGGCCTCGGCGCGGAGCAAGCTGTTTGCCGCACGCGAGCAGCGGGTGCGCCCCGGTCGAGACGACAAGGTGCTGTCGTCCTGGAATGGCCTGATGATCACCGGCATGGCGCGCGCCGCCCGCGTGATGCAGCGCCGGGACTGGCTGCACACCGCGCAACGGGCCATGGACTTCCTGCGCACGACGATGTGGCGCGAAGGCCGGCTGCTCGCGGCGTACCGCAGCGGCAAGGCCCACCTCAACGCCTACCTGGATGACTACGCCGTGCTGCTGCAGGCGGCGCTGGAGTTGATGCAGGCCGAGTTCCGGACAGTCGATCTCGAATTCGCGATCCAGCTTGCCGATGCGCTGCTGGCGGGTTTCGAGGACAAGGACGATGGGGGATTCTTCTTTACGAGCCACGACCATGAGGCGCTGATCCAGCGGCCCAGGAGCGGTCAGGACAATGCCATTCCCTCGGGCAACGGCATCGCCGCCGCGGCCTTGCAGCGGCTAGCCGTGATCACCGGAAAGCAGGAATATGGATACGCGGCCGAGCGCTGCCTGAAGGCGTTCTTTCCGGCGATGCAGCAAGGAGCCGGCTACCACTGCAGCCTGTGCACCGCGCTAGGGGAATATCTGCAGCCCGCCTCGTTGCTGGTACTGCGCGGCAAACCGGCCGAGATGGCCGCATGGCGGATGGACCTGCGCCGGCGCTATTTGCCTAACGTGATCACGATGACACTGCCGGACAACGCGGGTACCCTGCCAGAACCACTGGCCAAGCCGGTCACGAGCCAGCCCACGGCCTGGCTATGCAGGGGCACCCAGTGCCTGCCGCCCATCACCCGTATCGGCGACCTGCTCTCGGCCCTGAATTCCGCCTGAGCGCGCCGTCCGGCGAACGTCCTAACGGCGGGTGCGCGGCCGGTATTTGTCCGCACAGGCGTTGATGGCCTTGTCGGACTTGTCGCCGGCCTCCAGGCATTTGGTGATGTCGGGGCCTTGGCGCTTGTCCAGCGGGATGGCCGACTTGGGTTGTTCGACCACGGTCTGCTGCCCGCCGCCCTGCGCCGCAGGGGGCTGGCCGGGTGCCGCCGCAGACGGCGCAGATGCCGCCGCTCCCGCCGAACGCACGTTGGCCATGTCGACGTCCGCAGGCGCTTCGTCTGCCGGCGTCTGGCTTACCGAGCCCTGCGCGGCAGCTTGCGCCGCAACGGGGGAAGAGGTGGCCGCATTGCCTCGGTCCTGGGCCAGCACGGGCGCCGTCAGCAGCCCGCAAAACAGTGCGAGGATCAGTTTACTCATCAATGCATCTCCTTTCCGCCACGGTCATCGGTAAACATATGTTCCGGCGCCGCCTCAACGCAGGACGAAACCTTGCGCCTCGGACGAGAAACCGGTGAGTTCGCTGGCCACGCCGGCGCCGAAGCGCTTGGCCAGCCTGTCCGCAAAACCCTCGCGTTTGGTGTAATCCACGATGTTTTTCGCCTTGATCACGTCGCGCGCCACGGACTGCACGCTGCCCAGGCCGTCTGCCAGGCCCAGGTCTATGCTCTTCTGGCCGGTCCAGATCAGGCCGCTGAACATTTCCGGCGTTTCCTTCAGGCGCTTGCCGCGCCCTTCGCGCACCACGGCGATGAACTGCTGGTGGATCTCGTCCAGCATCTGCTGCGCAATCGCCGCCTGTTTCGGATTCGGCGGCGAGAACGGATCGAGGAAGCCCTTGTTCGCGCCCGCCGTCAAAAGGCGGCGGTCCACGCCCAGCTTGGCCATGGTCCCGGTGAACCCGAAGCCGTTCATCAGCACGCCGATGGAGCCGACCAGGCTGGCCTTGTTCACGTATATCTTGTCGGCAGCGGCGGCCACGTAATAGCCGCCGGAAGCGCAAATATCCTCGACCACCACGTACAGCGGGATGGCGGGATATTTCTTGCGCAGGCGCCGAATTTCGTCATTGATTGCGCCGGCCTGCACCGGGCTGCCGCCCGGACTGTTGATGCGCAGGATGACGCCCTGGGTGTCCTTGTCCTTGAACGCCGCCTGCAGGGCCTGGATGATGTTGTCGGCGCTGGCGGGCTTATCCGCGGCAATTTCGCCGTTGAGCTGCACCAGCGCGGTATGCTTGCCCGTAAGCGCGGCCTCTGTCTTGCCGCCCCCCCAGCCGAGAATGACGAGCAGTACGATGAACAGGTAGATGAATGTCAACGACTTGAAAAAGATGCTCCACTTGCGTGCGCGCCGCTGCTCCTGAATGGCCGCCATGGCAAGCTTGCCCAATACCTCGCGTTCCCAATTGCTGTTGTATTCAGACATCGCACGTCTCCTCTTCTAGTAATGCGCAGTATATCAGGCATATGCGCTGAACCACTCGCGAAAACCCGCGTAGTCGTCCAGCAGCACCAGCGGCTGCAGTTCACGCAATTGCTCCACCGGGTGCGCGCCATGGGTCATGCCCACTGCGTCCACCCCGGCATTGGCCGCCATCTGCAGGTCGTGCGTGGTATCGCCCACCATCAACACGCGCTCCGGTTCCACGCCCAGTTCCTCCATGATCTCCAGCAACATCGCCGGGTGCGGTTTGGAAAAGGTCTGGTCCGCCGTGCGCGTGGCGTGGAAATACCCCTCCATGCCGGAAGTGCGCATCGACCTGTCCAGGCCGGCGCGGCTCTTGCCGGTCGCCACCGCGAGCCGGTAACCTGCGTTGTGCAGGCCAGCGATGGTGTCGCGCGCGCCATCGAACAGGGGAATCGTCTCGTCCCGAGACAAGTAATAATGGCGATAGCGTTCCGCCAGCGGCTGGTACAGTTCGGGCGGCGCATCGGGCACAGCATGGCGCAGCGCCTCCACCAGCCCCATGCCGATCACGTGGCGCGCGGCCTCGTCGCTCGGCACGGGCAGGCTCAGGTCGCGGCATGCCGCCTGTATCGAGCCGGAAATCACCGCGGTCGAATCGACCACTGTGCCGTCCCAGTCAAAAACAATCAAATCGTAATGCTTGCTCATCGCTTCTTCCATCGTAAAGGCCGCAAAGCCCTGTGGACGCGCAGCCTGGTATTGCTCAATCAGGGCGGCATTTTATCATCTTTGCTTGCCTGCCCCGCCAATAGGCACTAGCATGCTGCGCCATGAATACAACGCCCGCCAACTGGCTGATATACTGCCGTCCCGGCTTCGAGCGCGACTGCGCGGAAGAGACGCGCGCGAAACCGGTGGAAGTCAATGACGGCAGCGGCTACGTCCTGCTCCAGGGCAAGCCGCGGCTGACTTATGCCAGCCTCGCATTTTCCCGGCAATTGCTGCATCTGCGCGGTGAAGCGTCTGACCTCCCGGAACGTGACCGCCTGACACCGCTGCTGGCCGCGCTCCCCGCCGAACCGGCGCAATTCGGCGCGCTCCTGCTGGAAACCCCCGACACCAACGAAGGAAAGACCTTGTCCAGTTTCACCCGCCGCTTCCAGCCGCTGCTGGAAGGGGCGCTGCGCGAAGCGGACCGCCTCGCCGCCGATCCCGCCTTGCCGCGCCTGCACATCTTCTTTCCCGACAAGCAGCGCGCCCTGGTCGCAACCAGCGATCCTGCAAACAGCGCGGCCGCGCACATGGGCATACTGCGCCTGAAAATGCCGCACGATGCGCCCAGCCGCTCCTACCTCAAGCTGGCGGAGGCATTCGAGGTATTCCTGTCGTCTGCGGAACGGGCGCAGTGGCTGAAACCCGGCATGACCGCAGTGGACCTGGGTGCCGCGCCCGGCGGCTGGACCTGGCAACTGGTGCAACGCGGGCTGAAGGTCATCGCCGTCGACAACGGACCACTGAAGGGTGTGGCGGCGAGCCACCCCGCTATCCGCCACCTGCGCCAGGACGGCTTCCGCTACCGCCCGCCGCGTCCGGTTGACTGGCTGGTGTGCGACATGGTGGAAAAACCGCAGCGCGTGGCGGAACTCGTGACCGGGTGGATCGCATCGGGCCTGAGCACGCGCGCCATCTTCAACCTGAAGCTGCCGATGAAGAAGCGCGTGGCGGCGCTGGACGAAGCGCTGGGTATCACGCGCGGCATGCTCGACGCCAAGGGGATCAAATACCGGCTCGCGGTCAAACAGCTCTATCACGACCGCGAGGAAGTGACGGCGTTCCTTGCGCGCACACAGCCGTCCGCCCGGCGCCGCTGAGCAGCAGCAGCGGCAAGTGTCATCCGTCGAATTTGACGTTGAGACCGGTCAGCAGCAGGAAGGCGTTTTTCATGATGGGCGGCTGGGACAGGCTGTTGTAGCGGTCCTGCACGGTGATTTTCAGACTCAGCGTGTCATTGATGGCAACGACGAGGCTGCCGTCGAAGGTGACGAGCGCGCCGTGATCGCGGTTCAGATTGGGGGTGACGATGAGCCGCTGCTTGAGGGTCGTGCTCGGCGTCAGCTTACTGCTCGATTCCTCGCCAACCAGCAATTGCGCGGTGCTGAAGCGGGTCCGAAGTTGATTCCCGACGACCACGCCGGGATCGTTGTAGCGGTCATCGCGGTAGCTGACGCCGCCCAGTACGTCCCATTTATTGTCGTCGGTATGAATCAGGTGATAGCCCGCGCCCACACTGGTGACGCTGCGCACGCTGAGCAACTGTATCCTGTCGTGCGTGAGGTCCAGCGCGGCAAAACCCAGGGTCGTATCGGTGAAGTCATGGTCGTAGCGCGCTCCGCCCATCCACTGGTTTGCCGTGGTCGAGGTGGTGGTCACACCGTTGGCGGTGCTCTCCGCCCGGCTGCCCAGGGCTTGCGCATAGAGCGCAAGCTTGCTGTGTTCATCACTCCGCTTCGCGGCATCGATCGAGAACGCCAGGCTGGAATTGCGCGTATTGCCGGACGCATACGACAGCGACGCGGCGGCATCACCGTGCCATTTCCCGTCAGCCTTAACGTCGAGCGCCTTGACCTTGGCCCTCGCCTGGACTACCGGCTCGTCAGCACGGACGGCGCTGCAACCCAGCGCCACCCCGAGCAAGGCCGCCCAAGCGCATGACTTGACGATGGCGGCTTGTCGAAATGGTGTTGCGGAAGCGGTCACCGCTCGTGATCACCTCCGCGTCCGTGGTCGTCCCGACCCTCGTCCTTGCGGCCGTGACCGCGGCCTTGCTCATCCCTGCGCTCGTAACGTCCGGCCTGGGGTGCCCGTTCCTGACGCATCTGCTGCGGCTGCCGGGACAGCACGGCAGCCGCCCCCGGAATGAACGGCCCGCGCGGCGGCGTATTCACCGCGCGCGGCATTTCGCCAGGCCGGGGCTGCGCCACCCCGGGTTGCATCATGCCGGGCCGCGTCATGCCGGGCTGCATGGGCCGGGGTGCATTCTGCGTACCCATATAGACGCCCTGGGCCGCGTTCGCCGGCGTAGGCGCCGGTTGCGGCCGCCCCCAGCGTGAGTCGTATTGCTGCGGAGGCTGCCGCCCATCGCGGCCCTCCGCGCCGTAGCGCCGCTCGTCCCGGTCGCGTTGGTATCTGTCTCCGTCGCGCCGGTCATCGTGGTTGCGAGAATATCCGCCGTCTTGCCCATAATATCCACCACCATAGTAGCCCCCACCGCCATAGTAGCCGCCGTCGCCGTCGTGAACGCGGCCGTCACCCGGAGGCACGACCACGCAGCCGCTGGCCAGGACAGCGATAGAAATCAGTAACAGGGTATTTTTCATCATCACCTTCAGGATCAACCAAACTGGAACCAAATGGGGTCACGCGCGCATCACCCCCCTTATTGCGCACGCGGGCGGCAGCGTGATGGCCGCCGCCCGGAATAACTGAAACGCACAGGCCTTGATGGTACCAAATGTCCCCTCGCCGTTCCACCGGCCCGAGGTGCACCGTTGCATAACAGCACTGACACGCAGGAAGGTGGGCCACCGCCGCCCCTCAGTCCGGATCGTCGTGCCGCAGCACTTTCATCACCACGTCCATACCAAAGCCGCGCGATTGCAGGAAACGCGCCTGGCGAGCCTTTTCCTTCTGATTTTGGGGGAACACGCCGAATTTCTTCTGCCACACCTCGCGCGCGGCTTCAAGTTCGGATTCCTTCAGCGCGGGGAGCGCTTGGCCAACGAGGTCCTCGGACAGGCCTTTCTGGCGCATTTCGTGGGCAATGCGCTGTGCGCCGAAGCGGCCGCGCCGGGTGCTGACGATCAGTTCCGCCGCACGCGCATCGGAAAGCCAGTTGCGCTTTTCCAGTTCATCGAGCACGGCATCCACGTCCTCGCCCTCCTGCACATGCGGCAGGAGCTTGACGCGCAGTTCCGCGCGGCTGTGTTCGCGCCGCGCCAGGAAACGCATGGCGCGCACGCGCAGGGTGACGGTGGGGACCCGCTTTTGCCGCGGGGCCTCAGCCGGATTTGAATCAGCCCTCTTCCTCAACGGCGGCGGCCTTACTGGCGCGGGAAGATTTCGCCGGCTTCTCGGTCTTTTCCGCCTGGTCGGCCGCAACCGCCGGTGCCGCCGCGACGGGCTCCAGCAGGGCCACGCCCAGCGCAGCGCGCACCTTGTTCTCGATCTCGCGCGCGATGGCCGGATTCTCTTTCAGGTATTCACGGACGTTATCCTTGCCCTGGCCGATCTTCTCGCCGTTGTAGGCATACCAGGCACCGGATTTTTCCACGATCTTGTTCTGCACGCCCAGTTCGACGATTTCGCCCTCGCGCGAGATGCCCTCGCCGTACAGGATGTCGAAATGGGCTTCCCTGAACGGAGGCGCCACCTTGTTCTTCACCACCTTGACGCGGGTCTCGTTGCCGATGACCTCGTCGCCCTTCTTGATCGCGCCGGTGCGGCGAATGTCCAGGCGCACGGAAGCGTAGAACTTGAGCGCATTGCCGCCGGTGGTGGTTTCGGGGTTGCCGAACATCACGCCTATCTTCATGCGGATCTGGTTGATGAAGATCACGAGCGTGTTGGAGCGCTTGATGTTGGCGGTGAGTTTGCGCAGCGCCTGCGACATCAGGCGCGCATGCAGGCCCATTTGGGGGTCGCCCATCTCGCCCTCGATCTCTGCCTTGGGCGTAAGCGCAGCGACGGAGTCAATCACCACCACGTCCACCGAGTTCGAGCGCACCAGCATGTCGGCGATCTCCAGCGCCTGCTCGCCGTTGTCCGGCTGGGAGATCAGCAGGTCTTCCACCTTCACGCCCAGCTTCTGGGCGTAGCCGGGATCCAACGCGTGTTCAGCGTCCACAAAGGCGGCCGTGCCGCCCATCTTCTGCATTTCAGCGATCACCTGCAGGGTAAGCGTGGTCTTGCCGGAGGACTCCGGGCCATAAATTTCCACAACCCGCCCGCGCGGCAGGCCGCCGACGCCCAGGGCGATGTCCAACCCCAGCGAACCGGTGGAGACCACTTGCAGGTCCCTGCCCGCCTCATGCTCCCCCAGCCGCATGATGGAACCCTTGCCGAACTGCTTCTCGATCTGGCTCAGGGCCGCGGCAAGCGCCTTGCTCTTGTTCTCATCCATTCGGTTGTCCTCCTCATCTAAAGATGGCTCAATTATGGCACATCAATTCGCACCTGTACAGAACGATTGTTCTTTGCATGTAATATATTGAGCAACAATGGTTTTAGCGTATTTTTCGGGGCTTACACGGTCACGCCACGACGGGCAGCCCGGCGGCGAAATCCAGCACCCCCTGCAGCGCAATGCGCACCGACCGGGCGCGGATTTCCGCGCGATCGCCATCAAGCAAATAGCGGCCGGCGACAGTCGCGCCGCTCCGCGCCGCCCACGCAAACCACACCGTGCCAACCGGCTTGTCGGGCGTGCCGCCGCCCGGTCCGGCGATGCCGCTTACCGCCAGGGCGAGATCGGCATGGCTGTGGTGCAGCGCGCCCTCGGCCATCTCGCGCACGGCAAGTTCGGAGACCGCGCCATGCGCACGCAGCGTCTCCTCGCGCACGCCCAGCATCTCCACCTTGGCCTGGTTGGCATAGGTAACGAAGCCGCGCTCGAACCAGCCCGAGCTGCCGGGAATATCGGTAATCGCCTGCGCCACGCCGCCGCCGGTGCAGGATTCCGCCGTGGCCAGGCTGAAGCCGCGAGAGGTCAGCATTTCGCCGACTTGTGCAGCCAATTGTTCCATTGGGCCAGCCTTCCGTCAGGTATCAGAGACCGCGTGCAAGATCGTTTTGCACATCCACCACCGCCTCCAGTCCCACCGCAATGCGCAGCAGACCGTCGGTGATCCCCGCCGCGGCGCGCGCCTCGGGCGAGATGCGCGCGTGCGTCGTGCTCGCCGGGTGGGTGATGGTGGTCTTGGCATCTCCCAGGTTGGCGGTGATCGAGATCATGCGCGTATTATCCACCACGCGCCACGCGCCCTCCTTGCCGCCCTTCACCTCGAAGCTGACGATGCCGCCGCCGGTCAACTGCTGCTTCATTGCCAGTTGATGCTGCGGATGCGAGGGCAAACCGGGGTAATACACGCGCGCCACGCCAGGCTGCTGTTCCAGCCAAAGCGCAAGCTTCAGCGCATTGGCGCTGTGCGCATCCATGCGGATCTTCAGCGTCTCCAGGCCTTTTAGGAATACCCAGGCGTTGAATGCGCTCATGGTGGGGCCGGCCGTGCGCAGGAACCCATACACCCCCTCCATGTGCTTCTTGCTGCCCAGCACCGCGCCGCCCAGAACCCGGCCCTGGCCGTCGATGTACTTGGTGGCGGAATGGATCACGATGTCCGCACCCAGTTGCAGCGGCTTTTGCAGCATGGGCGTGCAGAAGCAGTTGTCCACCGCGAGCAGTGCGCCGTGCTGTTTCGCGACGGCCGAAATCGCGGCGATGTCCGACACCTCGGTCAGCGGATTGGACGGCGTCTCCAGGAAGAACAGCTTCGTCTCGGGCCGCACCGCCGCCTGCCATTGCATGACATCGGTGGCGGAAACATAAGTCGTCTCCACGCCAAAACGCTTGAGAATGTTGTTGAAGAGATTCACCGTCGCGCCGAACAGGCTCTGCGAGGCGACAATATGATCGCCCGCTTTCAACAAACCCATGCAACAGGCGAGGATGGCGGACATGCCGGACGCGGTCGCCACGCATTGCTCCGCGCCTTCCAGGGCGGCGAGCCGCTCCTCGAACATGGTGACCGTGGGATTCGTGAAGCGCGAATAGATGTTGCCCGGCTCCTCGCCGATGAAGCGCCTGGCCGCCTGCTCGGCGCTGTCGAACACGAAGCTCGATGTGAGAAACAGCGCCTCGCTATGCTCGTGGAATCCAGTGCGCACTTCGCCCGCGCGCACGCCCAGGGTTTCCGGTTGATAGTTTTCGTCTGTCATTGTTTACGTCCTTTCCGCTTCCGCGTTCATCCACCGGGCCACCTCGCGGCCCTGTTCGCTGCGTGACAAGTAATCGATCACGCCCCTCCTGTCCTGCTCGCTGCGGTTCTGGCTGAGCTTGAATTTCCCTTCGATGCGGTGCAGCGCGATCTCGAACCCCACGATGCCAGGCAGCAGACGCTCGCGCAGGTTCGGCGTGATCTCCAGTTTCCAGGGAGATGCCGCGCCTTGCTCGTTCGTCTCCACCAAGCCGTGCAGCGCCCGCTCCAGTTCGTCCTCGGGCAGAATGCGCGCCCGGCCCCAGGCATGCACCGCGATATAGTTCCATGTCGGTACCGTGCCGGATTGTACTTCGTAAGCGGACGGCGACACATAGGCATGCGGGCCGTTGAACACGATCAGGACCTCCTGTCCGTCCGCAAGGTGGCGCCACTGCGGATTATTTCGCGCCACGTGCCCGATCAACGCACCGTGCATGCCTGCCTCGGGCTTCAGCGCCAGCGGCAGGTGGCTGATGAATGGCGCACTCCCGTCCCGGGTAATCACGAGGGCGAAGCTGTGCGCACGCATGACCGCGTGCAGCGCGGGCAAATCGGTTCTGGCAAACTGCTCCGGCAGATACATCGCGCCTCCCAAATAAAAAACCCGGCAGCTTGACGCTAAACCGGGTTTCCCACGCTTTAGCAGTATTTATAACGCGCCCGCAAGCTGTTCCGCATCAAATCGGCGCTGAGTTAAATCTACCTGAGGCCGCACGCCCTGTCAACACACCGCTCGCGCATTCAGTGGGCCCGCGCCGCTGGCCGGTGCGGGAACGCGAAGATCAGCACCAGAATGACCCCGATCAGCGCGCCCGAGGCCGCGAAACGGCTGAGGTCGAGCCCTCCGCTGGCAAGCGGCTTATCGAGGAAATCGCCGACCACGGCGCCCAGCGGCCGCGTCAGAATGAAAGCCGCCCAGAACAGGACGGGCCGGGAAACGCGCGTCCAGAAATACGCCGCCGCGATCATAGCAAGCAGCACGCCGAACACTGCGATGCCGCCCGTGTATCCCAGCGCCTCGGTGTCCGCGGTCCAGTCGCCCAGCGCCGTTCCCAGGGTCTGGGAGAACATGATGGTCACCCAGTAGAACGCTTCTGTTTTTGGCGAACTGACCGTCTCTACCGCAACCGAGCCCAGCGTTCGGTACCAGATCAGCAGCGACGCCAGCAGCAGGGTGAGCAGGATGGCGGTGCCGCCCGCGTAGCCTATGCCCAGCGAGCGGTCGGCGAAATCGGCGAGGGTGGTGCCCACCGTGGTGGTCGCGATGATCGTGGTCCAGTAGATGACGGGATGGAATTTCGGCGCACGTACCTGAACCGCAACCGCGACCAGGAAAATCGCCGCGAATATGCCGGTGCTCAGCAGGTAACCAAGATTCATGGACATGGACAGGGCGTCGCCGCCGGTCTCGCCCAGGGTGGTGGCGAATATCTTGATGATCCAGAAGATCAGGGTGACCTCCGGGACCTTGGTCAGCAGTTCCTGCCCGTTTCGGTTTAATGTCATTCCGCGCCACTCCTTCATGCTCAAGAAAGCAAACGGGCCGCCCGTCGGGCGGCCCTGCTCCTGAACCGACAGAACCTTGCGGAGAAAGTTCCCCGGTAGAGACGGCTCGTCAGTCCGCGACTTCCAGATTGAGGTCGAGCTGGTTTACATCCTCGACTTTGAGGTCCTTGGTGCCGCCGCGCGCCACCTCGATGGCATTGAGGTATTCGGGCGTGATGTCGCCGGTGATGTAGATCCCGTCGAAACAGGAGGCATCGAAGTGGCAAATGGCGGGGTTGGACTGGCTGACCGCTGCCTTCAGGTCGTCCAGGTCCTGGTAGATCAGGCGGTCGGCGCCGATCTCGTGACAGATCTGCTCGTCGCTGCGCCCGGTGGCGATGAGTTCATGGCGCGACGGCATGTCGATGCCATACACATTGGGGAAGCGCACGGGGGGTGCGGCGGAAGCGAAATACACCTTGCGCGCGCCGGCGTCGCGCGCCATCTGCACGATTTCCCGGCTGGTGGTGCCGCGCACGATGGAATCGTCCACCAGCAGCACGTTCTTGTCCTTGAATTCCATGCTGACTGCATTCAGCTTCTGGCGCACCGACTTCTTGCGCATCGCTTGCCCAGGCATGATGAAGGTGCGGCCGATATAGCGGTTCTTGACGAAGCCCTCCCGGAACGGGAGATTGAGACGGTTGGCGAGCTGCAGCGCGCTCGGGCGGCTGGAATCCGGGATGGGGATGACCACATCGATGGCGTGGTCCGGCCATTCGCGCTGGATTTTGTCCGCCAAGTACTCTCCCATGTGCAGCCGGGTTTCGTATACCGAGACGCCGTCGATCACCGAATCCGGCCGCGCGAGATACACGTATTCGAAGATGCAGGGATTGAGCGACTGGGTCCTGGCGCACTGGCGCGAATGCATATTGCCTTCGAAATCGATGAACACGGCCTCGCCCGGATCGATGTCGCGCATGAACTGGAAGCCCAGCGTATCCAGCGCCACGCTTTCGGACGCCACCAGGTATTCCATCCCCTGCGCGGTCTCTGCGCTGCCGATCACCAGCGGCCGTATGCCGTAGGGATCGCGGAACGCCAGCAGGCCATAGCCCGCGATCATCGCCACCACCGCATAGGCGCCGCGGCAGCGCTCGTGCACGCCGGATACGGCATCGAAAATGGTGCCGATGTCGAGCACGTAGCTGCGCGCCCGCTCCTGCAATTCGTGCGCCAGCACGTTGAGCAGCACTTCCGAATCGGAATTGGTGTTCACGTGGCGGCGGTCCTCGATGAACAGCTCCTGCTGCAACTGCACGGTATTGGTGAGGTTGCCGTTGTGGCCGAGCACAATGCCGAAGGGAGAATTCACATAGAAAGGCTGCGCCTCGTTATGGTCCACGGCCGATCCCGCCGTCGGATAGCGCACGTGGGCAATGCCGGAACTCCCGGTCAGCGTGCGCATGTTGCGGGTGCGGAACACGTCGCGCACCAGGCCGTTGCCCTTGTGCAGGTGGAAGGTGTTGCCGTCCAGCGTGGCGATGCCCGCCGCGTCCTGACCGCGGTGCTGCAACACCTGCAATCCGTCATACAGCAACTGGTTGACGGGACTATGCGCTACGACGCCGAGGATGCCACACATATCTATGCTTCCGTGTTACTCAATCTCTGAAATGTATCTTCTGTGCCAGCGTGGGCGGCAGCCATGCCCTGACCTGCAGCGCCACCCCTTCCAGCGGTCGGCTCGTCAGCGCGTTGCGCCACATGGCCGTTGCCGGCAAGCTGGTCATGCCGCCGAGGACCACCAGCAGGATCACCAGGAAGCCGCCGCGCAGCAGGCCGAACGCCGCCCCCAGCGAACCATCCAGTTTCTTCAGGCCTGCGGAATCCACCAGTTTGTTCATGCCCCAGGCCAGCACGCCGCCCGCCACCAGCGTCAGTCCGAACAGGATGGCAAAAGCCACTGCCATCCTGGCAGGCTCGCCGCCCACGGTGGCCGGAATATCTTCCAGAATATCCGGCGCAAAAAACCGCGCCACGAAATAAGCCGCCACCCAGCTCAGCAGCGAAACCGCTTCGTACACCAGCCCGCGCCACCTTCCCAGCAACATCGACAACATCACCACGACTACGACAGCGACATCGAATGCAGTCATCTATCCGGCCTAGGGTTCCGTTACCACGGCGGCCGGACGCACCCCTTGCGACGCCAGCTTGTGCTGCGCCTTTTCCGCCTCCGCGCGTGCGCTATAGGGTCCGACCCGCACCCGCATCGTGCCGCCCGCCTTCTGGGTGTAAGCGTGCCAGCCCCGCTTGATCAGCTTGTCTTCCAGTTCCTTTGCCGTCGCCGCGTGGGAAAAGGCCCCCACCTGCACCGCAAACCCCGCCTTGTGCGCCGCGCTCTTGTGAGCCACGCCGGGGTGGGTATCCGCGGCACCCGCCTTGCTTGTCTGTGCGGGCTTGGCGGATTTGGCCGGCTTGTCCCTGGCGTGTTCCGCGGCAGGCGCGGCCTTGGCCGCCGGCTTGGCGCCCTTTTCCCCCGCGGGCGCGCTGACCGGCTGCGCCTGCTCGGCCCCGGGCGGCGGCAGCGGCGTGACATCCGGCGCGCTTTCCGCCACTACCATCTGCGAGGTGAAGGCGCCGGACTTGTTCTTGTCCGGAATGCGCAATTCCAGGTTATCCTGCCGGGGCTTGGGAGAATTCTCCAGCAACATCGGCAGGATCACCACCAGCGCCGTCACCAGCGCCACCGCGCCCACCAGCCGGCGCCGCATCTGCCGCTTGAATTCGTCTTCGCTGTCTATTTTCGCCATTACCCTGTTTGTCCCCGCGTCACTTCCGGCGCGCGCATGACGTCTGCCACCGTGTAGAAGGATCCGAACGCCGCAATTCTATCATTTTCAGAGGCGGCGTTGCGGGCATAGCGCATGGCATCCGCCGCGGTGACGAAGGTATGGATATCCCCATGCACGTTGCTGTCGCGCAACACCTGTGCCAGTTCGCTGGCCTGCGCGCCGCGCGGCGCGTCTATGCCCGCCACCAGCCAGACGTTTATCCGCCCGTCCAGCGCGCGGGCCACGCCCGCCATGTCCTTGTCGCGCAGCATGGCAAACACCGCATAGGTCCGGGGCGCTGGCGGCAGCGCGGCGAGGTTTTGCGCCAGCGCCCGCGCGGCCTGTGGATTATGCGCCACATCGAGGACCACCATCGGACGGCCCGGCAGCACCTGGAAGCGGCCCGGGGGAACGGCTTCCGCGAGCCCGCGCCGGACGGCTTCCATGTTCACCGGCAGGCGCTCGCGCACAGCGTCCAGCGCGGCAAGCGCCGCACTCGCGTTGTTGAGCTGGTATGCGCCGCGCAGCGCCGGCCACGGCAGCGCGGTGCGCGCGCCTGCCGGGCCGCGGTAGTCCCACTGCTGCCCGTGCGCCGCATAGCTGAATTCCGCGCCCAGCCGCCACAGCGAGGCGCCCACGGCCTCTGCCCGCGCCGCGATGGCCTGGGGCATGTCCGCGTCGCCGTATACCGCCGCTTGGCCTTTGCGGAAAATGCCCGCTTTTTCAGCGGCTATCTTTTCCCGGGTATCGCCCAGGTATTCGGCATGGTCGATGTCCACCGTGCACACCACGGCGCAATCCGCATCAAAGACATTCACCGCATCGAGGCGCCCCCCCAGCCCCACCTCGAGGATCGCCGCGTCCACGCCGTGCGCGATGAAGCACAGCATGGCCGCCAGGGTGCCGAATTCAAAATAGGTGAGGGAGATTTCCGGCGCCTGGCTCCGCGCCGCCTCTATTTTCTCAAACGCCGCGCACAGTTCGGCATCGCTCGCCATCCGTTTGCCGACACGCACGCGCTCGTTGTATACGAGTAGATGCGGCGAGGTATAACAGCCCACCCGATAGCCTGCGGCATGGAGGATGGCCTCCAGCATGGCGCAGGTGGAACCCTTGCCGTTGGTGCCGCCCACGGTGATGAGGGGGAAAGCAGGCGCCAAATCCAGCCGCCTGCGTACTTGGTCGACGCGCTCCAGCCCCAACTCTATGGTGCTGGGATGTAGCCGCTCGAGATAGGCCAGCCATTCGGCCAGCGTTTGAAATTGTGCCACGTTCGCGCCTGAATGAATTTCACTGTTGGAAATATTTCCCCGGGGGGCGAATTGTAATGCAAAGTATGCGCAATGACTTTGAATCTCGCGCGCCGATTCCGGTAAAATGCCGCCTTACGCAGCAACCCGTTCCCCATCTGATGCTCAGCAAACTCAATCCCACCCAGCGCGAGGCAGTGAAATACCTGGATGGCCCCCTGCTGGTGCTGGCCGGCGCCGGCAGCGGCAAGACCCGCGTCATCACCCACAAACTGGCCTACCTGATCGAGGAATGCGGCTATGCGCCGCGCAACCTGGCCGCGATCACCTTCACCAACAAGGCCGCCACCGAGATGCGCGAACGCGTGGGCAAGCTGCTCTCCGGGCGCAACGCCAAGGGCATGACCATCAGCACCTTTCACGCGCTGGGCATGCAGATCCTGCGCGAGGAGGCACCCCTGCTGGGCTACAAGAAGCAGTTTTCCATCCTCGACAGCGCGGATACGGCCAAGATCATCAGCGAACTGCTGGGCAGCCCGGACAAGGGCGACATCCGCGATGCACAGACCGCCATCTCCAACTGGAAAGCCGCTTTCATTGCACCGGAACAGGCAGCCGAGCAAATCGAGCACAAAGAGCAGCAACACCTCGCCCTGCTGTATGGACGCTATCAGGAAACGCTGCGCGCCTACCAGGCGATGGACTTCGACGACCTGATCCGCCTGCCGGTGGAGCTCTACAACACCCACCCCGAAGCACTGGAGCGCTGGCAGCGGCGGTTCCACTACTTGCTGGTGGACGAGTACCAGGACACCAACGACTGCCAGTACCAGTTGATGAAACTGCTGGCGGGCCACCGCGCGGCCATCACGGCGGTGGGCGACGACGACCAGGCGATCTATGCCTGGCGCGGCGCCTCCGTAGCCAACCTGCACAACCTGCGGCAGGACTACCCCAGCCTGCGCGTGATCAAGCTGGAGCAGAACTACCGCTCCTCGCAGCGCATCCTGCATGCGGCCAACCACCTGATTCAGAACAACACCAAGCTGTTCGAAAAGAAGCTGTGGAGCGAACATGGGCCGGGCGAGCAGGTGCGCGTGCTGGCCGCCAAGGACGACGAGGACGAGGCCGAATCGGTGGTGCTGCGCCTGCTCGCGCACAAGTTCGAGCACGGCGCGAAGTTCTCGGATTACGCCATCCTCTACCGCAGCAACCATCTTTCCCGCCCGTTCGAGGAGCAGTTGCGCGCGCAGAACGTACCGTATACGGTCAGCGGCGGCACCTCGTTCTTCGATCGCGCGGAGATCAAGGACATCATCGCCTACTTCAGGCTGATCGCCAACGAGGACGACGACCCCGCCTTCATCCGTGCGATCACCACGCCAAAGCGCGGAATCGGCAACAGCACCCTGGAAAAGCTCGCCGCCCACGCCGGAAACCGCAACGTCAGCCTGTTCGAAGCGGCCTTCGAGCCGGCCATGGCGCACCAGCTCAACGCGCGCCAGCACGAGGACCTGCTGACCTTCTGCAACTTCATCAGCCGCATGCAGGAACGCGCCGAGAAGGACCCCTGCAACGAGGTGATCGCCGACCTTCTGGCCGCCATCGATTATGAAGCCTGGCTGTTCGACAGCCAGGAGCCGCGCCAGGCCGAGACGCGCTGGAAAAACGTGCAGGATTTCATCGGCTGGATGAACCGCAAGGCCGAGGCCGACGAGAAGAATCTGCTCGCCATGACCCAGACCATTGCGCTGATGAACCTCCTGGAATCGCGCGAAAAGGAGACCGACGCGGTCACCCTCTCCACTCTACACGCCGCCAAGGGCCTGGAATTCGGCCATGTGTTCCTGGTGGGCGTGGAAGAGACCATCCTGCCGCACGAACGCAGCGAAGCGCCGGAGCAAATCGAGGAGGAGCGCCGCCTGATGTACGTGGGCATCACCCGCGCCGAGCGCACGCTGCAGATCAGCCACTGCACCAAGCGCCGCCGCGGCAAGGAATGGTCCGGCTGCGAACCCAGCCGCTTCATCGGCGAACTGCCGCAGGAAGACCTGGTGTTCTCCGGCGGGCCTCAGACCGCGCCAGCCGTCACCAAAAAGGAGGGCATGGACAAGCTCGCACGCTTCAAGGCCATGCTGGGCGGCGGCGCCGATGCGGGCGCACCGGGCGAAGCAGCCTCCTCCGACGGCGGCACCGCAGACAGCGCTCATCCCGCAACGTAATAATTGCCAGTTGCGCCGTACGGCGTATGTGCGTAGTATTTGCCGTTGCTTCGCCGGCGCACAGCGCCGGCATCGTTACAGGTATGAACGCTTCAGGGAGGATGCGTTTGCAGGTAGCAATCCAGAACCATATCCGCGCATTGCCATTCGCGCCGTATGCGGCAATGACCGCGCTCTCCCGCCGTCTGACGCATGTCGCGACGGCCGCGCTCAAGGCATACTGAACCCGCATGAAGGAACTGCAATTCGTCGCCCGGCGCGAGCTGGCATGGGCCGCTTGGGAGCGCTGGCTGCGCACGACCACGGCCACCGGCAAGCGCAGGAAGACCAGGCCGGCGAAAGCGGCGGACAGCGCCCTCACCGAAACGGAAGCGCAAGCCGACCGCGACCTGCGGGAAAACCTGCCGCACGCCTTCCGTGCGCTGAGCCACGACCTCGCGCTCGCGCGCGACCGACAATACTCCAGCCTGCTGCAAGACCGCCTGCGCGTGCTGGTCCTGGCCGCGCACCAGCGCATCTACGGCGCGCGCAAGAAAGAAGGCCTGGCCATTTTCCGCTTCGTGCTGCACGGCTTCCCCGCCCTGGTGCGGCGCGAGCGGCGGGTGATCGCCCTGGCCGCGGCGCTGCTCCTGATCCCCTTGCTGGCAATGCTGATCGCCCTGCAGTTCTATCCCGACAGCGTCTACCTGATGATGTCGCCCGACTCGGTCACCGATGTTGAAAACATGTACGCACCCACGGCAAAGCGCCTGGGCCAGGCCCATGCCGTATCCGGCGAATGGAAGATGTGGGGCCTGTATATTGCCAACAACATCGGGCTCGATTTCCAGTGCTTTGCCGGCGGCCTGGCCTTCGGGGTCGGCTCGGTGTTCTTCCTGATCTATAACGGCCTGTTCATCGGCGCCATAGCAGGTCACCTGACCCAGATTGGCTACATCGAAACCTTCTGGAGCTTCGTCGCCGGGCACAGCGCCTTCGAGATGACCGGCGCCGTGCTTTCCGGCGCTGCCGGGCTCAAGCTCGCCCAGGCGCTGATCGCGCCCGGCCTGCGCACGCGCCGCGCCGCGCTGGTGGCAAATGCGAAGATCGCCATCCAGCTCCTGCTGGGCGCAGCCGCGCTCACTTTCTTTGCCGCGTTCATCGAAGCCTTCTGGTCGGCGGAACGCCTGTTCCCGGCGCACCTCAAGTACGGCGTGGGCATCGCCATGTGGTGCATTACGCTCGCCTATCTGGTGTTCGCCGGAAAGGAACGCCATGCGCCTTGAAGAGATCGGCATCCAGCTGCGGCCACGCAGCGCCTCCGAGGCGCTGGATCTCGGACGCGTCATGATGCAGGCCTGGTATGGCGGCGCCTGGCGCGCCTGGAGCGTGACCTACCTCGCCATCGGCCTGCCGCTCGCGCTCATGTTGTGGCATTACGAACTGCTGGCAATTCCGCTGATCTGGTGGCTGAAGCCGTTCTGCGACCGCGCCCTGCTGTTCGCCTACAGCCGCTCGCTGTTCGGGGAATCCATCTCGCGGCGCGACGTGTGGCGCGCGCTGCCCGGGCTGCTGAAGAATACCGGGCTGTTTTCCGCACTCACCTACCGCCGCTTCGGTCTGCGGCGCGCCTTCCTCCTGCCGGTGTGGCAACTCGAAGGGCAGCGCGGAAAAGCCGCCCGCCAGCGCTCGCGGGTGCTGTCGTCGCGTGTCGATAACCTGTCCGTGGGGCTGACGGTGTTCTCACTGGCTATATCGTTCTTCCTTGCGCTGTCGCTGCTGCTTCTGATCGACATGTTCGTTCCGCAAGGCCATCAGGACATCGTCAGAATGGACGACTGGCTGGACGGCAATATCACCTCCGCCGGCGCTTTCATCCTGAATCTGGCGATCATGACCGCGGAAAGCATCGTCGAGCCGTTCTACGTCGCCAGCGGCTTTGCGCTCTATCTCAACCGGCGCAGCGAACTTGAAGGCTGGGACATCGAGCAGGCATTCCGCAAGATGTCGGTGCGAAAGGCAGCGCAGTAAATGAACGCACGTGTGCACCACAGACTGGGCGCCGCCATGCGCGGCCTGGTAATGCTCGCGCTGCTGGCGTGCTGCGGATTCCGGCCCGCCTGGGCGGCCGATCCGGCGGCGGGCGCGGGGACACAACACGAAAGCCGCGAAAAAGCCACGATACGCGCCGTACTGGCCGACCCCGTGTTCGGCGGCGAGAGGACGGAATACGACTGGCGCTACACTAGCGCCACGCCGGACAAAGCGCCGGACGCCGCCGAAACGCCGTCCTGGCTCGACGGCCTGCGCGATGCCATCGAATACCTGTCCAGGGCCCTGCGTCTGCTGGTGTATTTCGCTCTTGCCCTCCTGCTGGCGGTGCTGATCTACCTGACCTACCGCCACCGTGACGCCTGGTTCGGGCCGCTGAAGGGCCGCACCGCGCCGCCCAGCTTTCTGTTCGGGCTGGATGTGCGGCCCGAGTCGTTGCCGGACGACGTGGCCGCGGCCGCGCTGGCGGAACTGAGCCGGGGCAGCGCCAGCGGCGCGCTCAGCCTGCTCTACCGGGCCGCGCTGGTTTCGCTGATCCACCACAGCCAGCTCGATTTCCACGCCGGCCACACCGAGGACGACTGCCTGAACCTGGTGCGGGCTGCGGTGGATGCCGGCCGCAGCGGTTATTTCGCCGAACTCATGGATGCCTGGAAACGCACGGCCTACGCCCATGAGCCGCCGCCGGCGCCGGCGCTGGAATCGCTATGCACGCGCTGGCCGGCGCATTTTTCCCTGGCGGGGGATAATCGATGAGCCGCCGCACCGTCCTTATTATCGTGCTCGCCGTAAGCCTGCTGGGTGCAGGTGGATGGTGGATTTCCACGCACTTCACGAAGGTCGCGGTCAACCATTACGAGCCGCCGGGACAGGCCGCGCAGGACAACCGCTACCTCGCGCTGGAGCGCTTCATGTCGCGCATGGGGCGCGGCGTAGCCTCCTCCGGCGACGTGCGCGTGCTGGACACGCTCAAGCCCGGCGGCGTGCTGATCCTGGACCGTCATCACCGCGCCGCGCTGAGCAAGGATCGGCTGAAGGAACTTTTCGACTGGGTGGGTAAAGGCGGTTATCTGATCGTCGTGCCCGAGTACAGCGATGAGCCTGATCCCGTGATGTCCTATCTGCACGTGCAGTGGGATGACGGCAGCGATGAAACCTGCGACGACTGCGACCTGCCCGCTGTCAAGGGCGCGAAGCCGGCTGCCCCCCATCCGGCCTCCGGCCCGGCCGCTGCGTCACCCCTTGCGGCATCAGCGCCGCCCCCCGCGAAACGCCCCATGGCCTCGCCGCTGACGGCAGCCGGCCCTCATCCAGCCTCTTCCCCGGCGGCCGCATCGCCCCTGGTGGCATCGGCGCCGCGCCCGGCAAAACGCCCCATGACTTCGCCGCTGACGGCAGGCGCCCCCCGCCCCGCGGTCTCTCCCCTCACGGCATCGTCTCCCGCAGCCGCGGCATCGCCACGGCCCGCCACGCCTGAATCCAGGCCGGCCTCTGCGTCAGCCGCCCCGGCAGCGCCCGCCTCGGCGCCGGTAGCGGCACAAGACGGCGCAAGCGACGATGCAGGGGATACCGGGGATGACAATGCAGACTCTGATGCACCCAAGACCATTTCCGCATTGATCCCCGGCTCGGTGCACCCGCTCGCCATTCGCATGCAGTACGAGGGCCTCAAGCCCGGCAATATCAAACCGTCGTGGAAGGTGGCGCTGGATGCCAACAGCGACTGGCTGGTCCACTATCGCTACGGGCTCGGCAATGTCAGCCTGGTCGCCAACCTGGACCACGTAGTGTCCAACGACGCCATAGGCGACTTTGACCACGCGGAATTCTTCTGGAAGCTGCTCCAGCACTTTCAACCCAAGGGACCGGTGATCCTGATGACGCGCCTGCCCATTCCCGATCTCTTCGACTGGCTCGTGGGCTCCGCGTGGGCCGCGACCATCAGCGGTCTGGTGCTGATCGGACTGTGGCTGTGGAGCGTGGCGCCGCGCTTCGGGGGCACCGTGCCCGATGTGCCGCCCTCACGCCGCGAGTTGCGCGAGCACCTCAATGCGATCGGCCGCTTCGTGTGGCGCAACCAGGGCCTGGGCCGCTGGCTGGAAACGGCACGCGGCGCTTTCCGCGAGCGCCTGCTGATGCGCCACCCCGCCATCGCCGCAATGGACTCGCCGCGCCAGGCCGCGGCGCTGGCGCAAATGACGGGGCTGGCCGACCAGGCGATACTGACCGCGCTGACAGGCACACCCCGGCATGCCTCCGAATTCACTGCCATGCTGCGCACCCTGAAACATCTTAAACATAACCTGTGAGAAGACAGCCATGAATCTGCCAGACGAAAAATTGCATGAATCCGCCGCCCTGCTGAGCGCGCTGCGGGGCGAACTTTCCAGGAAGCTGATTGGCCAGGACGATGTGGTCGACCATGTGCTGATCGGCCTGCTGTGCAATGCGCACGTGCTGCTGGAGGGGGTGCCGGGCCTCGGCAAGACCCTGCTCGCGAAAACGCTGGGCAAGACCTTCGACGGCCAGTTCAAGCGCATCCAGTTCACCCCGGACCTGATGCCCTCGGACGTGATCGGCCACACCTTCTTCGACGCGGGCAGGAACGAATTCGTCACCCGCCAGGGACCGGTGTTCGCGCAATTGGTGCTGGCCGACGAAATCAACCGCGCGCCCGCCAAGACCCAATCGGCATTGCTGGAAGCCATGCAGGAACAGCAGGTGACCCTGGAAGGCCGGCCCATCCCGCTGCCGCGTCCGTTCATGGTGATGGCCACGCAAAACCCGGTGGAGCAGGAAGGCACCTACCCGCTGCCGGAGGCGCAGCTCGACCGCTTCCTGCTCAAGATCCGCATCGACTATCCGGAACCGCATCACGAGATCGAACTCACGCGCCAAGTGACCGAACTCAGATCCGGCGCGACCCTGAGCGTGGATGACGTGCAGACGCTGCTCAAGCCGGAGGCCGTCGTCGAGTTGCAGCACGCTTCCGCGAACGTCACCGTGGATGAGCGGGTGATGGAATATGCCGTCGCCATCACCCGCGCCACCCGCGACACACCGGGATTTTCCCGCGGCGCGGGTCCCCGCGGCAGCATTGCACTCGTGCGCGCGGGACGCGCCAAGGCGCTGATGGCCGGCCGCAGCTACGTGGTGCCGGACGACATCAAGGCCGTGGCCATCCCCGCGCTGCGCCATCGCGTGGCGATCGCCGCCGAAGCGGAGATCGAGGGCCTGTCCGTGGACGGCCTGATCGCCACCCTGCTGGAAAACGTGCCCGCGCCGCGCACCTGATGATGCCCGTTCCGCACCGCAACCTGCTGATCATGGCCTGCGCCTGGCTGGGGCTGGGCATCGCCGTGCTCTTCGCCGGCAAGGTGCTCGTACCTTGGTGGCAGGGCTTCGGGCTGGTCGGCTTTGCCGTTGCGGCGGCGGATATTTTCGCAGGGCGGCGGCAGCGCGGCATGCTGGAGATCGTGCGTGAACTGCCGCAGGCGCTCGCCGTCGGCGCCAAACAGGAGATAGCCTTCCGCATCAGTTGCCGGGAAAACTGCGACGGCCGCATCAGTGGCTGGCTCTATGACCGGCACCCGCCCGAATTTCGCGCAGAAGGCCTGCCGCTGGCGTTCGAGGCCACGCCCGGCCGCTGGGTGCGGACGGCTTACCGCTTGCATGTCCGCGAGCGCGGCTGGTACCGCTTCGAGGGTGTGGATCTCAGACTGCGCTCGCCCTTCGGCCTGTGGCTGATTCCCGAAAAGCTGGCGCTGCAAAGCGAGGTGCGCGTCTATCCGGACTTCACCACCATCGCGCATTACACCCTGCTCGCCACCGACAACCGGCTTTCGCAGATCGGCCTGCTGCGCCGCCCGCGCCGCGGGCTGGGGCTGGAATTCCACCAGCTGCGCGATTACCGCCAGGACGACATGCTGCGCCAGATCGACTGGAAGGCCAGCGCGCGCGCCCACCGCCTGATCTCCCGCGAATACCAGGACGAGCGCGACCAGCAGGTCGTATTCCTGATGGATTGCGGCGAACGCATGCGCGCCAAGGACGACGACCTTTCCCACTTCGACCACACGCTCAATGCGCTGCTGCTGCTGGGCTACGTCGCGCTGCGCCAGGGCGACGCGGTGGGGCTATGCACCTTCGGCCACGACAACCCGCGCTTTGTCGCGCCGCGCAAGTCGGTGGCCTCGGTCAACATGCTGCTGAATTCGGTCTACGACCTGCAGCCCTCGCTGCAGACCCCGGACTATCTCGTGGCCAGCCAGTACCTCAGCCAGCGCCTGACCCGGCGCGCGCTGGTGGTGCTGGTCACCAACATCCGCGACGAGGACGACGACACGCTCGCACCCGCCATGCGCCATCTGCGCAAGAGCCACGCGGTGACCGTGGCCAGCCTGCGCGAACCGGTGCTGGAAACGCTGGAAACCGCGCCGCTGAACGATTTCGACGATGCGCTCACCCATGCCGCCGCGCTGGAATACGTGAACGACCGCCGCCGCCAAGTGGCGGCGCTGCGCCACAACGGCATCCAGGTGCTGGACACGCGGCTCAAGGACCTGCCCATCGCCCTCATCAACCACTATTGGGAGCGCAAGCGCGCGGGCGTTTCCTGACCGCGAGCCGACCGGAACAAGACCATGCCCCAACCCGCCAATCTCGACACGTTACGCCACATCGCCACGCCCGAAGGCTGCGAGATCACCCTGCGCGTGGCCGGCCCCGTTGTCCGCGCAGGCGCCTGGGCCATCGACCTCGCCATCCGCGTTGCCGCCTGGATCGGCATCCTCACCCTCGCGGCCTACATGGGCTCGTTCGGCGAGGGCGTGTTCCTTGTCAGCGCGTTCCTGCTGGAATGGTTCTATCCCATCCTGTTCGAGGTCTTCTGGCAAGGCAAAACGCCGGGCAAGAATATTTTCGGCCTCGCGGTGGTCCATGACGACGGCACACCCGTAGGGTGGCATGCCTCCTTCATCCGCAACACCCTGCGCGTAATCGACTTCTTTCCGCTGATGTATGCGACAGGCTTCATCGCCCTGCTGCTCAACCGCGACGGCAAGCGCCTGGGCGATCTGGTAGCGGGAACCGTGGTGGCCTACGTCGAAAAGGACAAACGCAATGTCGCGGCCAGGGACAGCGAAGGCGCCGAGCCGCCGCCCTTTCCGCTCACCGTGGACGAGCAGCGCGCGCTCATCGAATTCCGCAACCGGGCGCGCACACTCACCCGCGAACGCGCCGGCGAACTCGCCTATGCCGCCGAACCGCTGGCCCGGGGACTCACGCCAGATGCCGCGCGCTCGCACCTGATACGCATCGCCAACTACCTGCTGGGCGAGCGCTGAAGCCATTGCGCGCCTGCAACAGCGGAGGGCAGCCGTTTTGCCGCGCACTGCGGACCATTGTATGCTTGAGCCATTCAGCCACGCCGGACCAGACAAATCGAGATGAACGACGTCAATCCATATCGCGCGCCGTCCGCCGAGATCGCGGACATCCCCGAGAACGGAGAACTCGAACTCGCCGGCATCGGCCACCGCTTCGGCGCATTCGTCATCGATCTGGCCATTTCCCTCTCCCTTCTCTTTGCGCTGGCCTACGCTTCCGGCACCTTCGACGCAGTGTGGGATAGCGAAGACAGCCACAGCGGGGCCGCCGAAATGTCCGGCATCACCTTTGCCCTGTTCATCCTTACCCAGAGCTATTTCCTGAAAAAGCACGGCCAGACCATAGGCAAGAAGATCGTCGGCATCCGCATCGTCGACCGCGATGGCAACCTGCCCGGCCTGGGCCGGCTGCTGTTCCGCCGCTACCTCCCGATCTGCCTCTACAACGCTATCTCCGTCCTCGGCACCCTGCTTGCCGTCATCGATGTACTCCTGGTCTTCAGGCGCGACCGGCGCTGCCTGCACGACATGCTCGCGGGCACCCGGGTCGTCATGCACAACGCCCGGCATTCCTCCATCACCTGGTTCATCGGCCCGGCCTTCACCCTGCTCGTTGCCAGCATCACCATCTCCACCGTCGACCCCATGCTGGACAGCCCGCCGCCCAAGCCCGCCGTGCAGGCCAGGAAAACGGCGCCCAAGACCCAACCCACCGCCCCAAAGCCGCCCGCGCAGACCGCTTCTGCGCGCAGCACGCCTGCCCCCGCCGCGAACGCCCTCCCCGCTGGCAACGGCGCCGCAAACCACCCCGCGCTGGCGCAAGCAGCAGCGACGCCGGTCACCGCCACGCCCGGCCTGGACACCGCATCAGCCCAGGACACTGCGCCCGCAGCGCCGCAGCCTTCCGAAGCCAAGCTGCGCAAATGCGCCACTCTGGGCGACGCGGCCGCCATCATCCGCTGCTCGCAGGGCGGCCGCTAACCAAGAGCTAACCAATTCTTTTATCATGGGAATGAAACTCTCATTTATGCAGGAGGCATGGAACTTTTCTCCCCGACCCGGTATCATAGTGTTGGGTGGCCCTACCACCCCACGTTCACCTCCCTGGACGTGTAGTCTTAACTTCCCCTTTAGTTAAGACGCCGCCCTCGTGCCGCAAGGCCGGGGGCGTTTTTTTTGCGCGCCCGCCGGCGCCATTTGCGGTTGCTCAAGGCCGATGCGCCCTGCATCAGCGATGCAATATATTAGCAAACTACTATATTATTAACCTTATAGTCTTCAATGTATTATGGTTATATAAGACTGTTTTGCTACACTATTTTCTGGTAAAGTTTCCCCGACCTGAGCGAGCACGCTCGACCGGGTCACGTTCAGAGGTCCTTTAGAACTTTACGATACGAGGAAGAAACGAAATGGTAGATATGACCGGTACGATCATCCTGTGGTGCATTCCTGTTCTGGCTGCAGCCATGATCCTGCTTGAAGACAAGCGCATGTCGGCGGAACGCAAAGCGAAAAAGGCAGCAGCAAAATAATTGCCGCCGTCAGGCACCCCCTGCTTGCCAGGGGGTGACGCTCCCTCCCCCGCAACACCCCCATCCCAACACGCTTTTCCCTCCGCGGCCGGTTCGGCCAGCTGTAGCTTTCACCCTTTTAAACAAAGCCATGCGCCGCACTTGCATCGGCACCAAAATTAATTCCGAAAATCCTTTACAACAGCATCCGACTATATTAGAATATACTTATTGAATGTGAACACCAGTGCAATGCTGGCTTGCATTCTCTTCTGTAATCGTGGAGTGTCTTAACAATCCCCCTTTGGTTAAGACCTATTCGCCCCCGTACCGCCAGGCCCGGGGGCATTTTTTTGTCCGCGCAATCCCCACCTGCGCCGCCTTCCCTGCCATTCTCTAGCGATTTACTTCGTTGAAATCGTCAATTCGCAGTGGTATATCTATGCCAGATGAATATTCATCGACATCCTCTGGTTAATCGGCCACAGGAACGCCAGCAAGGGATACTGGCACACATACAAAGGAGAACAATAATGCCACCGAGTGCACACACATCCAGGCTTTCCGACCCGCATGATATTACCGCCGACCCCGGCACACCTGTCTGCGCCATCAACTTCGCGGCATTCGACGCCATCCGCCGCATCATCAACGACAAACCGCGCGTCGCCCGCGGCGCCTGCTCCTGCTTCGCAAACCACCTCATGCTGCACTTCCCCGAGATCGCCGAACGCATAGACGAAGCCGACTACGGCGAACTGCACCTGGAAATGGGCGAACTCAAGCTCGCCACGCGCGAAGCCATAAACGAAGGCGACTGGCGCTCCGTGTGCGAGCAATTCGCCTTTGTCGCCCAACTCCTCAATGACGACATCGCCGAAGTGAACGACGCCATCTCCATCTCCTACCTCGGCGCCCTGTTTTACGGAGAACTCTCGCCCAACCACGCCGAGGCGCGCTGCCTCCTGCCCCACCGCCTTGCCAGCGCGCTGCAGCGGATCGAGCAGCACTATGACGACCTCGTCCCCTGACGGGCACGGGCAAAAACTGCTGCCCCGAGGGAACGCCGAATCCATCCTGCGCTGACGCGCCTCGAAGACAATCACCGCACCGCACTGCGCAGAGCCGCGCAACGCGTTGCATTCATCCCCATAATACCCATTTCCATGTACCGACCTACGCAGCCCCCTACACGCCACGCAAAGCCCGCCAGCACGGGCCGGAAGCGATTTTAGAAATATCGTGGAACTAATTCCGCAAACGATTATCTGAACCTATGAGCGGCGCAAGCCGCTTCACGTTTCTCCTCCCTGAACGTGAAAGTCTTAACTTTCCCCCTTTTGTTAAGACTGTGCTTCGCCCCCGCACCGCAAGGTCCGGGGGCTTTTTTTTGCCCCGCGGCAAACCCCGGCTTGCCAGCCCGCGCCCAATGCCTTAGCGTGTAAACTCTCAACCAGCGAACAAACCCGGGAAAAGCAGCATGTCCAAATGGCTCATCGTCATCGGCATCATCCTCGTCCTCACCGGCCTGCTCTGGCCCCTCATCACTAAACTCGGCCTGGGCCACCTCCCAGGCGACATCCAGATCAAGCGCGACAACTTCAGCTTCTATTTTCCGCTGACTACCAGTATCCTCATCTCACTCGCCATCTCATTCATCCTCTGGGTGCTGCGCAAGTAGCGGCGCAATCACCCGCTCCAGATCCCCGATCGCCCCAATCGCCCGCGAAGTGCGCTCATACGCATCCCCGCTGCCCGTCACCCCCTGCCACGAAAGCGTCGCCAGCCGGCGCAGCTCCGCCGCCACATCATCCGGCAGGGCCAGCGCCTCCGCCGCCTCCATCATCGCAAACACGGCAGACTTCGCATCACTCATCAACCCCGAACCCATCGCATCATCCAGCTCCCGAAAAGCCGACTCCGCCAGCGCAAAAAGCCTGCGCAGCCCCGCCACCTGCTCAACGCTCAACTCCTGCATGGCCCGCCTCCGTTACACTAAACCCGCTCCCACGCCTCCACCCCGCCCGGCACCACCTCAAAAAGCGGATGCGCCGCCGGCCGCCTCAGCTTCTCAATGCGCGCATAAGCTAGCCGATCGCGCATCGCAAGCTTCGCCCGCAAATGCCCCAGCTCATAAACCAACTGCCCGCGCGTCACCGGAATCTTCGCCCGCCGCGACACCCGGCGGATCTTCCCCGCATCAAACGCATAGCCCCGCAGCGCCGCCTCCGCCTGTACCGCCGCGAGATAAGCCCCTATCGCCCCCAGCGCATCGCGCCGCGCCCGAAAGCGCGCCAACTGCGGATGATGCCGATAACCCGCCGTCTCCCCCGCCAGCACCTTCTGCGCCAGCAAAGCCTCCCGCCAAAGCGCCACCAGGCCCTTGGCATCGAGATAACGGGGATGGAGGGACCAGAGGCGCATGGGACGATAGCTTCGATTAACCGTATGGCGTGAGTATGCCGCTTGATTCTCGCTCAGTCATCCGCTGCTCGCCACATGCCCGCCCATGCGAATTGCATAACGGCGCGAGAAATGCAAAGAGCCGCATATAGCGGCTCTTTCATCTGGTGCATCTGATGCTTGTTAGCGTCCAGAGCACAAATCCCAATCTACTTGTGGGAAAATCGTATCCCAACACCAAGCGGTCGTCAAGAAGCCGCCCACCTGAACATCGGAAGGGAGAAAAACGATGCTGCCGAACATGCGTTACCGCCTCGCCCTTGATTTGGGCTCAACGTCGCTGGGCTGGTCAATGATCCGCCTTGATCGTGACAACCAACCCTGCGCCGTCATCAAGGCCGGCGTGCGCATCTTCTCGGATGGGCGCAATCCCAAGGACGGCTCATCGCTTGCCGTCACCCGTCGCCAAGCGCGCGCCATGCGCCGACGCCGCGACCGCTTGCTCAAACGCAAGACGCGCATGATGCGTGCGCTGATCGCACATGGCTTTTTCCCGCAGGACGAAACGCAACGCAAAGCCCTCGAAGCGCTTGATCCCTACGCCTTGCGCGCGAAGGGACTCGACGAAGTACTCACCCCCGCAGAATTCGCGCGCGCGCTTTTCCACATCAACCAGCGGCGCGGCTTCAAGAGCAATCGCAAGACCGACAAGAAGGAAAACGACAGCGGTGCGCTCAAGGCAGCCATCCGCAAGGTCCACGGCATTCTCGAAGCCGAAAGCTGCCGCACCGTGGGTGAGTGGTTGAATAAGCGCCAGCTGGCGGGTCTCACCGTGCGCGCCCGCTACCACGAGAACAAAATTCCGCAAGAAAACGGCAAGACGAAGACCGACAAATACTACGACCTCTACATCGACCGCGCCATGGTGGAACACGAGTTCGACGAACTCTGGCGGAAACAGTCCGATCTCAACCCCGCATTGTTCAACGAAACCGCCCGCGCCGAACTGAAAGACGTGCTGCTCCACCAGCGCCCGCTCAAGCCGGTCAGGCCAGGCCGCTGCACCTTCCTGCCCGACGAGGAGCGTGCCCCACTCGCGCTGCCAAGTGTGCAGCGCTTCCGCATATACCAGGAGGTGAACAACCTCCGGCTCATGCGTGACGGCCTGCATGAAGCGCCGCTCACGCTCGAGCAGCGCGACGCCCTCATCACGGCGCTTGAGGCGCATAGCAAGCAGACTTTCACCCAGATCAGAAAACTGCTTCGCGTCGGCGGCGCGGTTCAGTTCAACTTCGAAGATCCAAAACGCCAAGAGCTGAAAGGCAATACCACCAGCGCAATACTCTCCAAGACGGAACACTTCGGCAGGGCGTGGTATAGCTTTGATGACGCAAAGCAGGACGATATTGTCACCAAGCTGCTGAACGAAGAACGCGAGGACGCACTCATCGCCTGGCTGCAGGCGGAAACCGGCGTGGATGAAGCCCATGCCGAGACCATTGTCAACGTGGGATTGTCGGAAGGATACGGTAGCCTGAGCACCAAGGCGCTCGCGCGCATCCTGCCA
>DATFUZ010000051.1:0-9977 GCA_035260545.1 Gallionellaceae bacterium
CGCCCTTCTCCTGCCAGTGAGCCAGGCGATCCATCTGGATGCGCATGCCATCGGGGCTGTCCGGGGAAACCGGATTGTAGAAGCCGATACGCTCGATGAAGCGGCCATCGCGGCGGTTGCGGGAATCAGCCACCACCACATTGAAGAACGGACGGTGTTTGGAGCCGCCACGTGCAAATCGAATAATAACCATAAGGTAATCCGCCTAAGCTGAATGTAAGGTTAATGCCAAAGGGCGAGGATTTTACGCTATTGCACCGGGTTCTGGCAAGATGCCTGGAATATCACGTTGCCGCCGCCTCTGCGACGAACCGGGTACATATTCCGGGCTGTGGCATTTTCGTGGAAAATAGGGCGCCCGGCCTGGCCTACGCGCAGCAAAAGACAGCAACCCAATGAAATTATTATCTTATTATATAAACTGGCGGATTTCCCCGGCGACGGCGACGGCCATTCTGATCCTGGCGGGCGCCCTTGCTGCGACGCTGTGGCGCCCCGTATGGTGGCCGTGGACGACAGGCGCGGTGGTCCTTAGTCTGCTCTGGATCACTGCCGCCGGGCTTTGGCCGCGCAGCCGCATCCTCGGCCCCAACTGGGTGGCGTTGCCCGCCGCGGCCGCCCACCGCAGCGAGGTGGCCCTTACAATAGACGACGGCCCCGATCCTCAGGTAACACCGCGGGTGCTGGACATCCTGGACCGCTATCACGCCAAGGCGACGTTCTTCTGCATCGGCAGACGCGTCGCGCAGCATTCCGCCCTGTGCCGGGAAATCGTGCGCCGCGGCCACGCGCTGGAAAACCATAGCCAGCAACACAGCCCGCTGTTCGCCTTCTTCGGGCCGTTCCGGACACGGCGCGAAATCCGCACCGCGCAGGAAACATTGCGCAACATCAGCGGCCAGACTCCGCTGTTCTTCCGGCCGCCCGCCGGCCTGCGCAGTCCCGTACTGCACCCGGTGCTGGTCGATCTGGGCCTGCGCCACGCGAGCTGGACCCGGCGCGGATTCGACACCCGTGAGCGGGACGCGGGGCGCGTTCTGAAACGGCTGACCCATGGTCTGCAGGCGGGGGATATACTGCTCCTGCATGACGGCAGTGCGGCCCGGACGCCAGCAGGCGCGCCCGTCATTCTGGAGGTGCTGCCGCACCTGCTGGAGCGCATCGCACAGGCCGGACTGAAACCGGTGACCCTGCGCGACGCCCTGAATTAAGGGGCCTGACGCGCGCTTAGTGCAGGCGGCGCCAGGCCAGCCACGGCAGGCGCAGCAGGAATCCGGCAAACAGGCGGGTGTGCATGCCGATCAGCAGAAGGTTGTCGCGCAGGTACTTGAAGTGGGACACCCCCCCTTCGCCGGCCGTGAAATATTTTACCGGCGCCGCGATGTTGATGGGACGCACCCCCTGCCAGCACAGGCGCACCGCAACTTCCGGATCGAAATCGAAACGCCGCATCCAGCGGCTCTTCTCCATGACCCGCATCAGCGCGCGCACAGGGTAGACGCGGAAGCCATACAGCGAATCGCCTATCCCGGCCCACAGTGTTTCCAGGTTGGCCCACCCGTTGGAGATGCGGCGCCCCAATACGCGCACCAGCGGGGCGCTGTCGTCGAACACCGGGCGGCCCAGCACCATGGCCTCCGGATTGCGCACGGATGCCGCCATGAATTCGGGAATCTTGGCCGCCGGGTGCTGCCCGTCCGAATCCATGGTCAGCGCATGGGTGTATCCCGCCTGCGCCGCCGCCCGCAGGCCATGCAGCACCGCCGCCCCCTTGCCCTGGTTGCGGTCGAGCACGATCACGCGCAGTCCGGCATCGCGCTCCGCCATCTCCAGCAGCCCGGCCGACGTGCCATCGGTGCTGCCGTCCACCACCACCCATACCGGCGCCCAGTACTTGCGCGCATCGGTCACCGTGGCGTAGACCAGCGGGCCTGGGTTATAGCTGGGAATCAGCACCAGATGGGTCGCGGAAATCTCGCGGCTCATGTACGGTTCCTGGCGGAAGCCGCGCTGCCGGTCCGCGACAGCTCCTCGGCGTAATAGCATTCCAGTTCCCGCACGAAATGCCGGACGTCCTCACCCGTCTCAAAGCGCCGGCCGAGGCGCACGCGGTATTCGAGGGGGAAATCCGGCTTTCTCAGCAGCGGCCAGCCCTTGCCCAGGAACGCACTGTCGGTTTCGATGA
Source organism: Gallionellaceae bacterium (assembly GCA_035260545.1). GTDB lineage: Bacteria > Pseudomonadota > Gammaproteobacteria > Burkholderiales > Gallionellaceae > DATDDB01. Next base: position 2,186 of record DATFUZ010000051.1, read on the forward strand.
ACACGGTCTGCACCGGCACGCGCGCCTTCTGAGCAATGATTCCGAAACCTTCCTTGAACCCGTTGACCGGCGCCATTTCCGTCCGCGTGCCCTCCGGAAAGACCAGCAACTGGCTGCCCGAACGCACCGAATCGATGGACCTGTGTATCATGGTCCATGACGGTTCGTTGCGTATGTAGCCCGCCAGCCGCGCACCCAGCCCCAGCAGCGGATTGTTCAGCAGGCCCGCCTTCATGATGCACACGGTGTGCGGCAGTCGCGAGGCGATGAGCACGATGTCGATCAGCGAGGGGTGGTTGGTGGTGATGATGAGCCCGCGTTCGTTGCGCAGGGCATCAAGGGCCGCGAGGTCATACTGCATCACGCCGGTCGCGCGCAACACCGCAAGATAGGCGCGAAACGCCAGCATGATGACGTACTGCCCGAGAGGCTCGCCCGCCGCCCTCGGCAGAATGACGTACAGCAGCCCGGCGGGGATGCTCCAGACCAGGCCCATCAGGGCAAAGCACAGCAATCCGCCGTACAAGACGCCCAACTCATACAACGTCCTTAGACGAACCGCATTCACCCGGAGAATTTCCGCAAATTCAGCTTGCATTTTCCTGCTGTTACCTGTCAGTCGTCGTGTACTTCCACCTTCTCGCTGGAACTGCCGATCACCCACGTGACCGCCCAGCCAAAGGAAAAGGTATGCCTTGCCGTTACCAGCGGACTGTTCGCAAATACCGCGCTGCCCATATCGTCCCACCGCACGAAACCGCCGGTCCAGTATCCCGGAAAGCGCTTGCTGAGCGCCCACGTGATCTGATAGCCGCCATAGCCGCCCGCAGCGGCATACGCCGGGCGCGACGGTGTCGCATATTGCGGATCCACACTGTAAAAGTATGCATTATAGCGCCTGTCGGCATAGACCGGCCCGGCCGCCAGCCCCATGTTCCAGCGCGACTGCCGGACGTTCCTGAGGTCAAGGTTCAGACGCGGCTCGAACACCCAGCCGATGTGCTGGAAATGGCTCAGATCCGTAGCGATGGCTGGACGCAGAGGCAGACGCAGATCGACGCTTGTTTCCTTCTTTTCATCGTAATAGAGGTGATACAGTAGCTGCGGCCCGATTTCGAAGGTCGCATCCAGGTTCGGCATTCCGGCGCGCGCCGCAGTGGTGCTGGAAGGCACCGAGCCGCCCAGGCTCACATCCATTTCCACGCGTTCGGTGCGGAACAGCAGGCCGCGTGCGGACTGGCGCGTGACTTTGAGGAACGGGCCGTTATAGGTGAAATAGGGAACCGGCAGCACCCAGATGCGCCGCTCGTCGGAGCCACGGTACTTTGGAAAATCGACAGCGCCCACGCCCACGCCGGCTTCCCACACGGGCTGCTGTTCGGCCCAGGCAAGAGCGGGTAGTGCGCACAAACACAGGAAGCAAAGAAAACGCCACCCGGGCCTCTCGATAACGGCACGTCCGGACCTGCACGCCCGCGCCGCTGCGCGCACGCCTGCGGCATCAAGGGAAATTCGGCGGCACGAACGCATTACGCACGTTCAGGACGCTGCTTCGCAAAACCACGCCCCCTCGATTTCGAGCAGCAGATCGGCGCGGCAAATATCGGATTGCAGGTAGACGCCACGCTGCTGCTCAGGAAATTCCCGCGCCACGCACTCGCGTATCTGCTCCATATCCCCGGCATGCCGGACATAAGCCTTGAGCCGCATGCGCGCCTCGCCGCAATTGTCGAACCCGTGCGGCCAGGCTCGCTGCAGCAGCGTCCGGATATTGCGCAGGGTCTCTTCCGCCTGTTGCCGCACATCCCCCTTGTGCACGGTTTGATGCCCGACTATGCTGGCGGTCCCCGACACCATCAGGCACTGCTGTCCGGCGAGCCTGGCCAGCATCGCGCGCACAAAGATGGGACTGCGCGGGCCGTACTGTTCGGGATAGTGGTAGGCGGCCATCTGCCGGGGATTGTCTATGGGCGTTCCCGGCAGCTTAGCCGCCAGAAAATAGATCACCATGGGGCCGTCGCCACAGCCCAGCACGCTGGCCGCGGGTACATTCTCCTCGGTGATGTCGCGGCCGCTGCGCCGGAATGCTTCATGCCGGCCGAGATTGAAGCAACGGTAACGCTCCAGCCCGCCCTCGGCCTCGTTGATTCGCGGCAAGTAATTCCAGACTCGCAGCAGGTTGCGGTAGCCCTGGCTATCCATGAACGCGAACATTTCCATATAGGCCTGGCGGGCCAGCGCCTCGAGCGACGCGCCAGCGCGCTGCTCCAGTTCCATGCTGCCGAACAGCACATCGCCGTCCGCGGCGGCGCGGATGCCTCCAGAACCGCAGGAGGTAACCGGCTTGCGGCTGGTCCACACCTCGAAACTCGCCGCCTGCCCGCCGAGCACCGGAATGCGCACCCAGCGTACCTCCTGCTGCAAGGCCGGACTCAGTGCGAGCGGCATTGCGCCGAAACCGACGATGCCCAGCAGCCGGCCATGCTGCGCGCCGACGGAGGACTCCAGACCGCCCTCGTCCACATATTCCAGGTTCAGTCCCGCCTGCACGCTCATGCCGCGCCGCCCCTCGCCCAAATCACGGCCGCGCGCGCGCCGCACGCGCAGCGCGGTGACCGGATCACTGTCCGTTTGCAGCGAACTGAATTCATGGTGCTTCCAACTGAACAAATAAAGAGGATGTCCATCCGCGGGACCCCATCCGCGGGATCTGTAGTGCGTCCAGCAGACGGCCGCCTGAGGACCTTATTTCATCGTAACCGATATCACTTTCCGCGGCAACCGACGCACAAAGACCCTCAACCGTCGCGGGATAGGCCGCGCCGGATCAGAACCGCGGAAAACAGCAGGCTGAACACCGCGCCCAGCGCCACGGTCGAGCCGATGGCCGCGAGCACCGGTGCACGGGAGAACGACAGCAGGCCGAAGCCGATTACCGTGGACACGTTGGCGAACAGCAGCGAGGTAAGGGTGCGCTCGCGCACCTCCCGGCTGGTTTCCTGACGGTCGAAGAACAAGGCATAGTTGGACCCGACCGCCACCGTCAGCAGCAGCCCGATGAGGTGGAATATGGTCAGCGGATGGCCGCTCCATACCAGCCAGGCGATCACCCCGACCACGGCCGCCGCCAGCGGCAGCGACACCTCCGCCACACGGCGCGCCTGGCGCAGGCTGACAGCGAGCAGGAACAGGATGGCCGCCACGCCGATGAGGGCATATTTGGCGACCTCGCGCCGGTAATCGAGAAACATGCCGCTGGCCTCGTCCTTCAGGTCGAGCAGCATGACGCCCGGCACACCGCCGGCATGCAGCGCCCGGCGCAGGGCTGAGTCATCCTTCACGTCGCGCAGGGGCAGCATCACCACCCAGCCTTCCGGTCGCTTCAGCAGCAGGCTGTCTACCTTGAGGGCGAGGCTGGTGCCGCGCAGGCCGGCTGCATCGACCAGCTTCTGCCGCTTCGCGCGCGCGACATCCTTGAGAAAAGGCGCAAACAAGCCCGGCCGGTAGGGCAGCCCGCGCAGCGCCTGGCGCAGGTTCTGGCGCAGGGTGGCGGAATCCGGCAGTGCGGCCTGGCGCGCGCGCTGCGCCGCGGTGCTGGGCAGGTACAGGCTGGGCGCATCGAAATCCGCCAGCACGCCGGCCTCAGCCTCCTTGCCCAGAATGTCCGAAAGCGCCTCGCTCGCGCGCAACGCCGCTTCGCGATCCGCCGCGCGCGCGATCACCATGTAGCGAATGTCCGGTGCGCCCATGTCGCGCCGTAACTGCTCGTCCAGCACCTGCAAATCGTGGGGCACGGGGCTCAGGCTGCCCAGCTTGTCGTCCCACAGGCTGCCGTGCCGCGCCACCAGCAGCGCCGCCACGACGGCGATTGCGGCAAACACCGGGACGCGAAGCCGGGGGGCGGTGTCCACGACCGCCATCACGGCCGCGCCGAGGCGGGCTCGCGGGCGCACATGAAATCCGGCGGGCAGCAAGTCCGGCAGCACCCAGCGCGTGGTCGCCACCGCCACCAGCAGCCCGGAAATGGAAAACAGGCCAAGCTGGGCCAGCCCCGTGAAGCTGGAAAACAGCATGGCGCTGAAGCCGCAAATCGAAGTCAGCACGCCGAGCCGCAAGGTGGGCCAGATACGGCGCAGCGTCTCGCCCGCCGCACTGCCGGGCGCGACCTGGGCAAACAGGTAGATCGCATAATCCACCCCCTCGCCTATCAGGGTGACGCCGAAGCCCAGCGTGATGCCGTGCACCGAGCCGAAACCCAGGCTCACCGCCGCGATTCCGGCGAGGGCGCCGCTGGCCACCGGCAGCAGGCCGAGCACCAGCGCGCGCGGCGAGCGGTAAATCGCCAGCAGCAGCAATGAGACCATGACGGTCGCGATCGTCGACAGGCGCATCGCATCACCGCGGATCGCGGCCCGCGACTCCACCGAGAACACGCCGGGGCCGGTCATGCGCAACTGCGCCGTGCCGGCATGCGCCGCGCTGCATGCGCGGTCGAAGGCGAGGCGGATCGCGCGCATCGCCTGCTCCTGCGCATCCAGGTCGGACCCCGGCGCGACGGTCTGGGCGAGCAGCATCGCACGGCGGCCGTCGGCAGAGAACCACACCCCGCCATGCATGGCCGGCCGCACCTGCCCTTCCAGCCGCTGCAGCATCCCGATCAGCTCGCCGCCCGGATCGTTGGGCAGCATTTTCTGCGCCAGCGCGCCCATGGGCGATGCCAGGAGATCCAGATAATCCTGCAGACTCGCGCGCAGACCCGCGGCGGAATAATGCGCGGCCGTAACGTTGGGGCTTAACAGGTAGCGGTTGCGCCAGAGAAAATCAAAGTCCCGCCGCTGGCCGCCGCTTTCGCCGTTGGCGATGCTGGCAAATGCCGGCTGCTTGCGCAACTGCTCCGCCATGGCCTTGCTGATTCGCGCCAATGTGTCGGGCGGCGCACCATCCACCCCCATCAGGATCAGGCGCGACACTACGCCGTCGCGCACCTGGTCCACCAGGATCTTCTGCGAGGGTGTGGGGGATCGCGGCAGAAATGCCGACATGTCCGTATTGAAATGGGTACGGCCGATCACCGCCACGCAAAGGGCGACGAATCCCAGCCAGACCACAACCCGCCAGCGTGCCCTCATCGCCGGATCCCGCTCATCGGTTCTGGCCGCTCATTTGGCCTGCGCGGAGGCGGGAAGAGCATCGCCCACGGCCATCACCGTGCGGTCGCCGTCCATGCCAACGATCTCGATGCCGGTGATGTTGTTCGCGCGGCCTTCGATGCGGATCTCGCGCACCACCTCGCGCGCCGCCGCATCGAGCGGCACGAGTTGCAGATGCCAGTGAGCAGCCGCGCCCTGCACCGTGGTCCGGTAATACCGGGTCAGGGCGCTCGCATCCCCCGCCAGCGTGGCGCGCATGCTTTCCACCAGCGCGGCGACGGCAGGATACTGGTTCGCCATCAGCGTGCGCCTGACGTGGCGGGACGGCTCCACGATCTCGATGACGCCCTGGTCCAGCACCATGCTCTCCTTCCTGGGCTGCAGGGTGAGTTTTTCCAGATGCCCGGGCGCGCGATACACCAGCACCCCGGACGACTCCAGCGGCGCAGTCAGAACCTTGAGGTATTTCTTCTCGGTGAAGCGGCGGCGCTCCGATTTGACCTCCGCCATGCCTTGCATCAATTGCGGCAAGCCCCAGGCCGCGCCGCCGGGGTCCACCGGCCCGGCGGCATGCGCCGTACCGGCGCCGGCGATGAGGACGCCGGCGACAAGGGTGTAGAAAAGTCTAACGCCAGAAATCATAGAAGTTGAACCAGTTATAGGGTGCGATCCGGCAATAGTGCTCGATGCGCGCGGCATAGGCCTGCACGGCGGGCGCGATGTCCGCTTCCGTCGCCTGGTGCGGCAGGGGCAGCGGGTCAAAGTGCACCTCGTAGCGGTTGCCGCCCAGATACAGCGCGGCCATCACCACCACCGGCGCCTTCATCAGTGCGGCCATGCGCAATGGCCCGGTGGGGAATCGCGCCGGCTCGCCCAGGAATTCGCAGGCCACGCTGCCTTCCCCCTCGATGACGCGGTCTGCCAGCATGCCCACGAATTCGCCGCGCGCCAGAGCGTCGCGCACCCTGAGCATGGCGTTCGGCTTGCCCAGCGGTATGATGCGCTGCGCCAGTCCGGGGTCGATGGCGTGCAGCACCGCATTGAGCTTGCGCGCGTTTTCCTCATACATCACCAGGTTGGCCGGCGGCATCTGCCGCTGCTGGCCGGCCGCGCGGATGGCCTCGAAGCTGCCCACGTGTGCGCCGAGCAGGATGCAGCCGCGGCCGGCCCCCAGAGCAGTCTGCACGGCCTCGGCATTTTCGAGGCGCACATCCAGCTTGTCCAGGCAGCCGCCGAGCAGGAACACACGGTCAAGGATGACGGATGCGAAGGTGTGGTAGTGCCGGTACAGGTCGCGGATGGCGGGCTTGCGTCCCAGCACCCTTTCCAGATAGGCGCGCGAAGCGCTACGCGTGGCACGCGCCGAGAACAGGAGGAAATACGCCGCAATCGGCAGCAGCAGGACACGCGCCGCCGGCCGCCCGAGGTTGAGCGCGATCCAGACGATGAGCCGCATGGTCGGCACATTGCTGCGTTCGGGACGCGCCACCCATTCCGGCGTGTGCTTGCCGGCCTTACTCGCCTGCCGCATCCGCCGCCTCCATGATCACGCCCGCCATCACCCTGGCGCCGCGCACCGCGCACTGAAAGCGGATTTCGCACGATGCGGAAACCGTGTGCTCGATGTCCACCTGATCGCCCGGACGCACGGGGCGGAAGAATTTCGCCGCATTGACGGTCACAGTGGCGTTATCCAGCCCTTCAGCGGCCGCCAGCAGGCGCACCACCTCGGCCAGCAGCCATGCCCCGGGAACGATGGGATTGCCCGGAAAGTGTCCCGCACAGGCAGGATGATCTTGCGCAATCCGCAACACGGCCGTCATTCTCCTGCCGCCTCCGCCACCGGACCGCTGGCGTGCTGCCGCGCCAGTTCGCGAACCGCATCGCGCGTCAGCTTGCCGGTGGAGTTGCGCGGCAGCGCCTCGACAAACACCAGCGGACGCGGCAGAAATACCGGGTCCATGCGCGTCCGCAACGCCTTGAGGATGACCTCGCCGGACACGTTGGGCGCCACCACAAAGGCCATGGGCCGCGCGGTCGCGCCATCCCCGTCCGGGAGAAAGTAGACGCCGTCCCGCACGCCCGGAACTTCGTTCAGATGGTGATTGAGGCTCTGCAGGGAAGTGCGCTTGCCGCCGATGTTTACCATGTCCGAAGTGCGCCCGCACAGCACGAACGTGCCGTCCGGATTCTGCTCGACCACGTCGGCCAGCGGCGCTGCAATCTCGACGTGGCCGCCCTGCACCCACACGCCGCCGCCGGCGTCGCACCGCATGGTGACGCCGGAAAACAGGCGCCACGCCCTTTCCCGGACCGTGCGGCGGCTCGCCACCTGGCCGGCTTCGGTGCAGCCGTATATCTCGTAGAGCGGCGCGGCAAACCGGGCTTCGGCCTCTGCCGCCATTTCGGCCGCGAGCGGCGCGGTGGCGCACACCAGCAGGGTCGCGGCTGGCAGGGCCTGAGGCTCGGCCAGCAGCGCACGCAGGTGCACCGGCGTGGTGACCAGGGCGCGCGGGACGGGCAACTCATCGAAACGCGCGCAGATGTCCGCGGGGTAGAAAGGTTTCTCCGCCACCAGGGCGAGGCCAGCGAGCATGGGCATCAGCACCGTTGTTTCCAGGCCGTACATGTGCTGCGGCGGT
>DATFUZ010000052.1:0-8094 GCA_035260545.1 Gallionellaceae bacterium
ATCAGCATCAAAGCCAGCGGCCTGCCGGTGCGGTCCGCCTTGCGCGCTTCCAGTTCAAGGCGGTCGCGAAACATCTGGCGGTTTGGAAGCTCGGTGAGAGCGTCGAAGTTGGCCTGTTTCCAGATCAGTTCCTCAACCCTCTTGCGCGAGGTGATGTCGGTGAACAGGGCCACATGCCGGAATATTTCGCCTGCTTCGTTCCTGATCACGTTGATGGTCAGCAGCTTGACGTGCAGTTCGCCATCCTTGCGTTTGTCCCACACTTCGCCATGCCATTGGCCTTCGGTATGCAGGGCATTCCACATCGACTCGTAGAACTCCGGGTCATGGTGGCCCGACTGGAATATCCGCGGGTTCTGCCCGGCGACGTCTTCAATGGTATACCCCGTCATGGTGGTGAAGGCCGGATTGACCGCAATGATGCGGTTCTCGGCATCGGTGACCATGATCGCTTCGCTGCTGTTCTCGTACACCATCGCTGCCAGGCGCAGCGATTCCTGTGCCTTCAGATTTTCGCTTTCAAGGTCGAATCGATTCAGTCCGAGCCCGATATTCAGGCCGGCCTCATCCATCAGGTTCTTGATCTCATCGCTGAAAACGTTCTCGCTGGTGTGGTAGAACACAAGCACCGCATAGGTCTTTCCGCCCCGCCTGATGGGAACCGTTCCTGAAGATCCCCAGCCATATTTCCGGATATGCTCGCGCCAGGGCTCGAGCAGGGAATCGCTCTGGAAGCGCTGCACGTAGACGGAACGGCCTTCCCGGAAGGCGGTGCCGGACGGCCCTTTGCCCTCGGGCAGATCGGCGCGCGAGGAAACGATAATGTTGTCGAGATAGTCCGTGCGCGCGCCATAGACGGAAACCGGCTTCAGGCATCCGGTGTTCCCTTCCTGCACACCTATCCAGGCAAGCTCCATGCCGCCGTGGCTGACGACAATTTCACAGACACGGTCGAATAATGCGCGCTCATCCCTGCTTTCGATCAGCGCATGGTTGATCTGCGACTGCGCGGCATAGGCCTGGGTAAGGAATTGTATTCGCCGCTCCGCTGCCTTGCGTTCGGTGATGTCCTTGCTGAATGACTGGATCACCGGTTCTCCGTCAATCTCGATCAGGCTTGCCGAGACTTCAAGGGGAAATATGTGGCCATCCTTGTGGTAATTTTCCACCTCGAAAATCAGGGCGCCTCCATCGAGAATGCGTTGCATCCGCTCCGGAGCCCGGGAAAATGAACTGGGCGGGTCAAGCTCCTGCAGGCGCATGTTCTGCATTTCCTCCGGCGTATATCCGTGCATGCGCGCAAACGACTCGTTTACGTTGATGAGCGTACCGGTCGTCGAGACAATGGAAATGCCTTCGCTTGCCCGGTTGAATAACGTCTGGTACCGCTCTTCACGCGCCCGCAGCGCCTGTTCGGTCTTCTTGCGTTCCGTGATGTCGCGGCTGGAGGCGAAATAATAGACTTCGCCGTCTATTTCCGCTCCCGAGGCGCTGATCTCGACATTGAGCCGCGTGCCGTCCTTGCGTCTATGCGTGGTCTCGAATCTTGCGTGGGTGCCGACAAGCGATTTCAGCCGCTCCAGCAGTTCCTCTCTGGAATACTGGGAGTTCCAGTCGGTGAGGTTGAGCTGCGCCGCTTCCTCCTGGGAATAACCCAGCATATTGCAGAAGGAATCATTTGCTTCAAGCAGGTTGCCTTGCGCGTCCATGATGTGGATGCCGTCCAGCGCGTTCTGCATGAGCGCCTGGAACTGCCGCCAGCTCTTGTGCGTCTCCCTTTTCATCAGACCTGCTCCCCTGCTGGTTGGCCCTTGTCGCGCCGAGCCGCTTTGGAGCGGGCTCGTGCCCAGGCTATCATTACCATCGTTTCGCGCACCGGCTGCTTCGCCAATACCGCTCCCGGCGAATGTGGCATATATTAGTACGCCCGGCGCAGGGGGTAAATAGCGTTGCTCGCCGCCGGCAAACCCGGGGTCCGCGGGGGCCGCGGATTCGTTCGGCGCACTGCGTCCCCTCGCAGCCGGGTACGTCTTTCGCATCCGGCGCAAATTGGGCGTAAACTTAATAAAGCGCGTGCAGCGGATATTCTCCCGGAAGGAAGGGATGGCGGACATCATTTTCGAGGAAAGACACGGCGATGGCCGCTTCCAGGTGGTCGCGAACGACCTCCTGGCGGAGCCGGTGGACTGCATCGTCAACGCCGCCAACGGCGGCCTGTCTCATGGCGGCGGGATCGCCGCCGCCATCGCCGCTGCGGCCGGGCCGCGGCTCGACGCGGCGTGCGAACGGGTCATCGCCAAGGTAGGGCGCGTGCCCACCGGCCGGGCCGCGATCACGACCGCCGGCAACCTGCCCTACAAGGCGGTGATCCACGCCGTCGGCCCCCGCCTGGGCGAGGGCGACGAGGAAAACCAACTGGCGTCGGCGCTCAAATTCGCCTTCCGCCTTGCGGACCGGCAAGGTTATGCCACGCTGTCGTTTCCGGCAGTCAGTTGCGGCATCTTTTCCGTCCCCGAACCGCTCTGCGTGCGCGCTTATCGCCGCGCGGTCTCTGAGTTCCTCACCGAAAACCCGCAATCCTCGCTGGTCCTGATCCGCCTGTGCCTGGTGGAGGGGCCGGTGATGGATGAGGTGCGCAAGCAGTACCTGAAATGAACGGCCAGGCTATGCAGCGCTTTCTGTGCGACGAAATGCTGGGTCAATTGTGCCGCTACCTGCGTGCAGCGGGCTACGATGCGGAACTCGCGCAAAACGGAGAAAGCGATGCGCTGCTGCTGCGGCGGTGTCACGATGAGGGCCGGCATTTCCTCACGCAGGACGTGCTGGTGCGCGAACACAAGGCTGCGCGGAACGTGGCGCTGATCCTTCCGCATGGCAAGCTCGATGCACTGGCGCGGCTGGTGGGCGAATACTACAGCCTGGATTGGCTGGCTCAGGCGTTCACTCGCTGCCTCGTGGACAATACGCCGCTCACTGCCGCGGACGATGCGGCGCGGGCACGGGTGCCGGCGGATGCAATGAACGGCGCGAAATCCCTCTACCAGTGCCCCGCGTGCGGGCGGGTCTATTGGCGCGGATCGCACTACAAGCGGATGCATGCACGCCTTGCAGCCTGGCAGGCCGAAAGGCCGCGGCGCGCCGGCTGATAGCTGACTTGCGGGGGCGGCGCCCGGTGTGCCGGACGGGTCTTTGGCGTATAATTTTGACCTTTGCAATAATGCGGCACGATCATGCACAGACACGAAAATTTCGTCTACGACGTGGACGAAGCCGACTTCGACGAGCAGGTCGTCGCGCGCTCCCACGAACATCCCATTCTGCTGGACATCGGCGCTGAATGGTGCGGCCCCTGCAAGGTGCTCACCCCCCGCCTGGAAAAGCTGGCGCAGGAATATGGCGGCAAGTTCCTGCTGGCCAAGGTGGATGCGGACGAGAACATGCGCATCGCCGGGCGTCACCGCGTACGGGGCTTCCCCACCGTGATCGCATACAGCCGCGGCCAGGAAACCGACCGCTTCCACAGCGCGCAGCCGGACGGCCATCTGCGCCGTTTCATCGACAGGCTGATCGCCCATCATCAGGAGCAGCCGGCGGCCGCCCCGGCATCGCCGCCCGCCGAATAACGCCGCCGGCGTGGCCGGTTCCGGTTTTTGTTGCGTGACGCAAAGGTTGGTATGATGCAACCTTGTTCTCAAGCGCGTTCCTGCCACATTTATGAAACTGGCCATTGCACAAATCAACTGCACCCTGGGCGACCTGAGCGGAAACGCGGCGAAGATCCTGGACTGTGCCATGCGCGCGAAGCAGCAGGGCGCTTCGCTGCTGCTTACGCCGGAACTGGGGTTGTGCGGCTACTCTCCGGAAGATCTGCTGTTGCGCGAGGGCTTCTATGAGGCCTGCGACCAGGCCCTGCAGCGTCTTGCTTCCCGGGTGCAGGACATCGCCGTGGTCGTGGGGCATCCGCACCATGCGCAAGGCAGGCGCTACAATGCGGCCTCCGTCCTCAAGAACGGCAAAATCGCCGCCACCTATCACAAGCACGAATTGCCCAACGACAGCGTCTTTGACGAGGCGCGCTATTTCAGGAAGGGCGATGAACCCTGCATCTTCGAACTGGAGGGCATCCGCTTTGGCCTCAACATCTGCGCCGACGTATGGGAGCCGCGCACGGCGCGCATCGCCCGCAAGGCGGGGGCGCAAGTGCTGCTGGTGCCGAACGCTTCGCCCTACCATCTCGATAAGCACCTGACCCGCTACAGCGTGGTTCGCGACCGGATAGACGAAACCGGGCTGGCCATCGTGTACGGCAACATGGTCGGCGGACAGGATGAACTGGTATTCGACGGCGGCTCCTTCGTGATGGATGCGCAGGGCAGGATGACGCATGCCTGCCCGGCGTTCGAGGAGGGCCTGTGGACAATGGAGATCCGGGACGGCCAGCCCGTACCCGGCGAGATCACTCCCGAGCCCGCGCAGGAGGAGATGATCTATCGCGCCCTGTGCATGGGCGTGCGCGATTACATCGGCAAGAACCGTTTTCCCGGCGTGCTGATTGGCCTCTCCGGGGGCATCGATTCCGCCCTGACGCTGGCGGTCGCCGTGGATGCGCTGGGTGCGGACAAGGTGCGTGCGGTGATGATGCCCTCGCCCTACACCGCGCAGATCAGCCTCGACGACGCCCGGGAGATGGCGGCCATGCTTGGGGTGCGCTACGATGTGCTGGACATCCGGCCGGCGTTCGAGGCCTATCTCGCCACCCTGCAATCGCAGTTCGCGGGACTGCCGCAGGACACCACCGAGGAGAACATTCAGGCGCGGATTCGGGGCAACCTGCTGATGGCGCTGTCCAACAAGACCGGCGCCCTGGTGCTGACCACCGGCAACAAGTCCGAAATGACCGTCGGCTATTGCACGCTGTACGGCGACATGGCGGGCGGCTTCGGCGTGCTCAAGGACGTCAGCAAGACGTGGGTCTACCGCCTGTCGCGTTACCGGAACGGCCTGGGGCGTGTCATTCCGGAGCGCATCATCACCCGGCCGCCCAGCGCGGAACTGCGTCCGGACCAGACCGACCAGGACAGCCTGCCCCCCTATGACGTGCTGGACGGCATCATGGCCTGCTATGTGGAAAAGAACCAGTCCATTCCGGAGATCGTGGAACAGGGCTACGCCGAAGCCGACGTGCAGCGCGTGGTGCGGCTTATCCGCGTCGCGGAATACAAGCGCCGCCAGGCGCCGGTGGGCGTACGCATCACCGATCGGGGTTTCGGCAAGGACTGGCGCTATCCCATCACCGTGCGCTACCAGGATGATTTCTGATGACGTGACACGGAACCGCCGCAGCGGCCGCTGGCCGCAAGGGGCGTTCGCGGCGAGTCGCCGGGTTTCCCGCCGTGTTTAATCGCGATCGAATGTCAGAAACGTGGTCGGGGGCCGAAGAGGTCCTGCACCACGTCGGTGAGCGGCTATGGGGAGGCCATCTGCGCCTGGCCTGGGAGGCGTTTTGCCGTCTGCCCGCGCTGGCGCGCTGGCCGGTGCGCCAGGTGCTGCTCAAGCAGTTGTATTTCACCGGCATCGAGTCGGTCGCAACCATAGGCCTGGTCGGCTTTATCGTGGGCCTGATCGTCATCACCCAGTTGAACAACCTGGTGGGCGGCAATGCATCGGCCACCAACCGGGTGCTGATCTGGGTGGTGGTTCGCGAACTGAGTCCCTTGATCGCGGCAATCGTCATGGTTGGCCGCAGCAGTTCCGCGTTCGCCAGCGAACTCTCCACCATGGTCGTGAACGGCGAAGTCATGAGCCTGCGGCGCATGGGCATCTCTCCCTATTCCTACCTGATCGTGCCGCGCGTGCTGGGCATGATGCTCGCCGCAGTCGCGCTGGCGTTCTACTGCCAGATCGTCATGGTCGGCACCGGCTGGACGGTCACGGTGCTGGGCGGAAACATCTCGCTGCAAGATGAAATCGACGGCTTTTTCGAGACCATCCGCTACTACGACATTGCGACGACGCTGGCGAAAAGCGCGATATTCGGCGCGCTGGTGGCGGTGGTTTCCGCTTACCACGGGCTGCGTGACAAAACGGCGATGACCGAAGTGCCGCAGGCGGTCTCCCATGCGGTCATACGCAGCCTGCTTGCGGTGTTTGTGGCCGACGGCGTGGTCACGGTGCTGGTTTATTGAGATGACGGCCGTCCTGCAATTCTCCGCGGTGAAATGGGGTAGAATGAACCCGCTTACCTTTGTGCTGGAGAAAGGAACGGTCAGCGTGCTGCACCTTGCGAGCAGGGAAGAGAAGGCCTCTGTCATTGACCTTGCACTGGGCGAGCGCATGCCCGAGGCGGGAAATGTCACGCTGGACGGCGCCGCGCTCGACGCCGCGCCACCGGGCAGCCTGGGCTGGGTGCCGGAAAACGGCGATTTGATCGGCAACCTCAAGACCTGGGAAAACGTCACGCTGCCGTTGTGGTACCACCGCACCCGGCGTGTCGCAGAGACCGAGGCGGCGCTCTCCCGCTGGCTGACGGCCCTGGGCGTGCAGGACGGGGCGATGGCGGCTTTCATGGCCAGCCCCGCGGCGCGGCTGAACGCGCTGGAGCGCAAACGCGCCGGCCTGTTGCGCGGTTTGCTGCTGGCGCCGCGTGTGCTGGTGGTGGATGCCGGCCTGTTCAGCGGCGTGTCGCGGGAGGAAGTTATTTCCTGGATGGCGGCGCTCGATGAACTGGTCGCCGGGGAGGCGGGCAACAGCGTGCTGGTGGCGGCGGCGCCGACCGACCCGGCGCCGGGTTGGCAAGCGATAGCGGCCGGGTGAAGCGGTCATGACTTTACTGGCAGACAAGGACGAGCGATTCAAGGGGCTGTTCGTCAAGGTTTCCATCTTCGTGCTGCTCGCGGTGGTCGGCCTCGCCTCCAATTTCTTCTACGCTGCGATCCGCCAGGGGCTGTTCGTATCCAAGACCCAAGTCTATTTTGTCGCCCCCAGCAGCCAGGATATACACGAAGGCATGGCGGTGAAACTCTCCGGCTTCAAGATTGGCTCGGTCAAGCGCATGGCGCTGAATGACAAGGCCGAAACGCGCGTGGATGTGCTCATAGAGGATCGCTACATGCATTTCCTGCGGGAAGACGCGGCAATTTCCCCTGTCCGGGAGGGTGTCATCGGCGATACCGTGCTTGCCATCGTTCGCGGTTCCGAAAGCAAGCCTCCGCTGCGGCCGGGTAGCGAGCTCAAGTATGTGCAGAGCGGGGGGCTGGAGCAGCTCACCCAGGATCTGCGCGACCGGCTGTTTCCGGCGATCAATGATATGAGCAAACTGCTGCATGACGTGAACGATCCGAACGGCGACATCCGGCACAGCCTGCGCAACCTGCGCCAGTTCAGCGACGGGCTGAACGGGACGCGCGCGCGGCTGGACCATCTTCTCGATCATACCGACACGCTGGTGACCAGCGACATCCGTCCGACGGTGCAGGCTTTGAACCAGGTCACCGACAAGCTCAACACGCGGCTGCCGGCCATGCTGGACAAGACGGACTCCGCCCTGGACAGCCTGCAGAAGAGCGCTGCGTCCGTCCGCTCGACGGTGGATGCGTCCGGGCCGCAAATCTCCGGCCTGGTCGGAGAAAGCCGCGGCCTGGTGCATGAGGCGCGCAAGACTGTGGATTCCCTCAACAACAACTGGCTGCTGCGCTCCGGCATTCCGCCCGAACCCCACGGGACGGTGAAGATGGACAGCAGTGACTGAGCGACGGCGGATGACGGCGCCAATACGCGGAATACTGCTGGCTACGCTGGCGGCGATACTTGCGGGATGCAGCGGGACCGTACCGCCCCGGCCGCCCGCATTGACGGAGCACGCGACGATGATCGAGGCGGAGGCGCACAGCGCCATGCGTGACGGTGACCTCCCGCTCGCACGCAGTCTTTTCATGCAGTCGCTGCGCCTGCAGCAATCCGTGGACAACCTGCCGGGAATCGCGACCGCGTCCATCAACCTGGCGACCGTTTATCACCGCCTGCATGACGACGACATGGCATTGCGCCTGCTGGATGCGATTGCGGGCGACGATCAGGTCCCCTACCCGCCGGACA
>DATFUZ010000053.1:0-2825 GCA_035260545.1 Gallionellaceae bacterium
GGCGAGGAAGTCCTCGAAGTCGCGATAGCCGGGGTTTTGCCAGTGGAACTGCACATCCTGGCGGATCATCATCCCCGCCTGCTCCGCGCTCGCGGCATCGGCCTCGTCCAGGAACAGGCAATGCAGGGTTGAGACTTCCTGCTGCTTTGCCAGGTCGAGCGCGGCCGCGAGCAGGCGTGCGCGGGTGGCGCCGTCGTGCGCGAGCAGGCGCGGCCCGGTGACCGGGGCGAAGGGCACGGCGCACACCAGCTTGGGGTAGTAGGCCAGGCCGTGGCGGCGATAGGCCTCGGCCCAGGCGAAATCGAACACGTGCTCGCCGTAGGAATTCATCTTGCGGTAGAGCGGCATGGCGCCCACGAGTTCGTCGCCCCGCCACAGGGTGAGGTGCTGCGGCGTCCAGCCCTGGACGGGCACGGCGCAGCCCGCAAGCTGCAAGGCAGATAGATAGGCGTGGGAAACGAAGGGGTCGCCCCGGCCAAGCGCATCCCAGCTCGCGGCCGGGATTTGGGCGAGGTCTTCAACGATGCGCAGGGTGGGCGTTCCGGTTTGCATGCCCGCTCATGTTAAGCAAGGCGGCGCGCGCTGTAAATGACGGAGTCAGCAGGGCCTTTGCCGCGCGCCAGTGCTCAGTGTTCGGCCTCCATGCGCTGGGTGGAGTCGCCGAAGTTGGCGTGCTTGCCGACCAGCCTGGAGATGCGCTTGTCGGCGCTGTCCAGCTTGCGCAGGAGGAAGAGCAAGCAGGCCTCGCTGAACAGGTAGCGGCATTCGAGCGAGGCGCTCTTCAACTCGTCCGGCACGATCTCGAACAGCACGCAGTCGGTGCCGGCCTCGATGCCCGTGGTGCGGGTGTAGTGGCTCTCCGGCAGGCGGCGGATCTCGCCGAAGCAATCGCCCTTGTGCAGGAAGTCAAGTATCTTGCCTTCGCGCGTGACCTTGGCCACGCCGTCGGTGAGGATGAAGAAGGCGTTGCCCATATCGCCTTCCTGCAGGATGGTGGCGCCGGGCGGGAGCTTGTGCCATTTGGTGTAGGGCAGGATCTCCCACAGCGCAATGTCACTGAAAGCGGAGAAAAAGCCGGTGGCGCGCAGCGCGTCGAACTTCTCGGCGTCGGAAACGGCCGGCGTGCCCTGGCCGCTGGCGTTGAGAAAGGCCCACAGCTCGCGCGCGAATTCAGCCCAGCTCTGGTAGCGCTGACCGGGATCGCGCTGGATCGCGCGCATCACGATGGCCTCCAGCGCCTCCGGCACCTCGGGCCGCCGCGCGCGCGGCGCGGGCGGATTGCCCTCCACGATCCGGCTGATCAGGGCGGCATGGTTGCTGGCCTCGAAAGGCAGCTTGCCGGTGAGCAGCTCGTACATGGTGACACCCAGCGAATAGATGTCGCTGCGGAAGCTCACCCCCTCGCCGGTGATCTGCTCCGGCGCCATATAGTAGGGGGAGCCGATGCCGACGACCTGGGTGCTGTCGGCATCCTCGATCTGCGCCGCACCCAGGTCCGCCACCTTCACCTCGCCGTTATGCAGCATGATGTTGGCCGGTTTGATGTCGCGGTGGATCACGCCCATGGAATAGGCATATTCCAGCGCCTTGCAGCACTTGAACATGTAATCCGCCACCACGGGGAATTGCAGCAGCCAGTCCGGCTCGCTGTATTGCGCCAGCGTGCCGCCTTCTACATACTCCAGCACGATATAGCTCACCTCCTCGGTGAGCACGGCGTCCAGCATCTGCACGATATGGGGATGCTGCAGCTTGCCCACCAGCGAGGCCTCGTTCTGCAGCAGCTTCTGCTGCGCACGCCCAACGGACTTGCTCCTGAGCATGTCCTGGTCGATGAGCTTTAGCGCAACCTCTTGATTGGTGAAGGTATCTACCGCAAGATAGACCTTGGCGGTGGCGCCGGCCGCCAGTTCCCTGACGATTGCATATTTGCCTATCTCGTTAATCACAAAGTATCCTGCCGTGGTGCAAAATGAGGGGCAAGGCTAACACCAACAGCGGGGCATGGCAAAGAGAATTGGCGCACATCTTCCGCGCCGCCTCCCGCGGCCGCGCCCTGCCCTGTTGCGCCGCGCGCATACCCCGCTGGGCGCGAACCTGCCTTTACATTATCATGGCACCATTTGGCCATCCTCGAGGGAGAACGAAATTGAAAACGCTGCTGAGGCTCGCGCCTTTATTCCTTTTTATGCTGCTCATTGGCTGCGCGCAAAACCCGGCCAAACCCGCCTTTGCGCCCGCCGGCGCCGGATTCTCGGTGCAAATGCCGGGCACGCCGCAAGAGCGCACCAATCCAAATGGAACCCACATGTATGCCGTACAGGTCGGCAAACTGGCCTACATTGTCGGCTACCATGACCTGCCGCCCCGCATCAGACCCACCGCCAGCGTGCGCGAACGCGTATTCGACGCCTCGCGCGACGCGATGACCGGCCAGGGCGGCGCCAAGCTGCTTGGCGAACAGGAGACCACGCTCGACGGCCATCCCGGCCGCGAAATGAAACTGAAGACCCGCGAGGGCTACTTCATGCAGCTCAAGACCGCGTTCAACGGTTCGCGCCTGTATCAGGTCAGCGTCGTCACGCCCATGGACGAATCCACCGCGCCCGAGATCAACCGCTTCATCGACTCCTTCCACTTCACCAATCCGTAACACGCCTCAGCGGGCAGGCCCGGATGACGGGAAAGCGGCCGGCGCAGCACATCCGGGCTGCCCCGGCATCGGACACCGCCCGCCGTGCGCGGAACGGCGGCTGGCCGGCCGTAGTCGACGGTAGAGGCGGTTTCGGCCCGCGGCGGCAATACTCAGTGCACCGGCCATTGCT
>DATFUZ010000054.1:0-80653 GCA_035260545.1 Gallionellaceae bacterium
CCCCCGCGCCTGCGGCCGGGCAGCACGACGAACGCGCCTATATGATCGCGGCCATCGAGAAAAACGAGTTCCGCCTGTTCTCCCAGAAGATCGCGCCGCTGTCCGGCAACACGGGCCGCGCGGAATTCCACGAGATCCTGGTGCGGCTGATGGAGGAAGAGGAAGGGTTGATCCCGCCGGGCGCCTTCTTCCCGCTGGTGGAGGAATTCGGCATGATGTCGCGCCTGGATCGCTGGGTGGTGCAGCACGTGGCGGAATGGGTCGCCCTGCAGGTGCAGCAGCGTACCTGGCCCCAGGGCTCCATCTACTTCATCAACCTGTCGGAGGCCACCATAGCGGACCCCGGCTTCGGTGACTACCTGGAAGTGACGCTGAAGGCCTACGGCATCTCCGGCGGCACGCTCTGCTTTGAGATTCCCGCCACCGATCTGGCCGCCGAGAATGCCGCCCTGCTCACCGCCTTTGCGCGGCGCATCGCGCGCACCGGCGCGCATATCGCCGTGAGCGGCTGCGGCCACGGCGAAGCGGCCCTGGACAACATTCCGGGCTTCCGCCCCGATTTCGTGAAGATAGACGGCAGCATGCTGCTCTCGCTGCCCGGCGATCCGGCGGCGCTGGCCAAGGTGACCGCGGTCAACCAGAACGCCAAGCGCAACGGCATGAAGACCATCGCCGAGATGGTGGAAAGCCAGCAGGTGCTGGACAAGCTGCGGGAAATCGGCGTCGATTTCGCACAGGGCTTCGGCATCTCGCAGCCGCGCCCCCTTGCCGACAAGACCGCCGGGCCTTCCGCCCCCGCGAAGACGGGCGGCGAGCGCTCGCCGCTGATGGCCGGCCGCGCAGCCTAGCCGAACTGCCCCACCTGATAGCTACCCACCGGGAGCGGATGGAAGGGTATGGCCAGACGGTTCCAGCCGTTGATGGCGATGATGGCAAAGGTAAGATCCACCAGCTCCTTCTCGCTGAAGCTGCGCAGCGCCTCGTCGCGCAAGGCGCCAGGCAGGCCGCCGTGCGCAAGGCTGGCCAGCGCCTCGGCCCAGGCCAGCGCCGCGCGCTCCTGCGCCGAATAAAAGGGCGCTTCGCGCCAGGCCGCCAGCGCGTACAGCCGCTGCTCGGTTTCTCCCTCCGCCCGCGCATCCTTGGTGTGCATGTCCACGCAGAATGCGCAGCCGTTGAGCTGCGAGACACGGGTCTTTACCAGTTCCAGCAGGCCGTGATCCAGGCCCGAGCTGCGCACGCAGGCTTCCAGCCCGCGCATGGCCTTGAAACCTTCGGGCGCAATCTGTGCGTAATTTATCGGTTTTTGCATGGCAAACGTCTCCTTGGTCGTTGACCAGGACGGCGGGATGCCGCCCCTCACCTTGAAGACGCAGGCCGGCTGCGCGTGTGACAGGCGCCGTCAGGGCGCGCGCAGCTCGATCAGGCGCAGCTTGTCCGGATTGCGCACGATGTACAGGTCGAGGATGTGCGCGCCGTCAGTGAGGACCGAGGTGGCGGAATCAAGACTGCCGTCGACATAGCGCAGTATGCCCGGCATGCCGTTGATCCAGGCGATGCGATGGTCCATGCGGCCCGCGAACATCCTGGCGATCCCGCACTGGAAGCGGGCCACCCCGCGCGGCCCGCGCAACACCCGGGAAATGACCGCGGCCTTGCCGCCGCCGTCGCTGGTGACGGTGACATCGTCCGCGAGCAACGCCATCACCTCGTCGCGGTCCCCGGCGCGCGTTGCGGCGATGAATTTTTCGAGCAGCCGCAGCGAGGCCTCGGGGCTCACCGCGAAGCGCGGCCGGTCCTGGCGCGCCCGTGCCTTGGCGCGGTGCACGATCTGGCGGCAGGCCTCCTGGCTTTTGCCCAGCATCTGCGCGATCTCTGGATAGCCGAACTCAAACACCTCGTGCAGCAGGAAGGCGGCGCGCTCCTCGGGCGCCAGGCGCTCCAGCATCATCAGGAACGCGGGCGAGATGTCCCCGGCCAGCTCCAGCGCGCGTTCGGGCGGCGCCTCCTCCGTCACCCAGGGTTCGGGTATCCACGCGCTGGCATAATGCTCGCGCTCCTTCTTCGCCAGGCGCAGGCGGTCGATGCTGAGCCGCGTCACGACCGTTACCAGCCAGGCCTCCGCGCTGCGCAGCGCGGCGGCTTCCGCGGTTAGCCAGCGCAGATAGGCCTCCTGCAGAACATCCTCGGCGTCCGCGCGCGACCCCAGCATGCGGTAGGCTATGCCCATGAGCCGGGGGCGGTGCTGATGGAAGACTTCGGGTGACGCGTTCACGGCTTATTCCTCCTGCGCATTGATGTTACTCCATGGACGTGCGGCGGGCCCCGTTGTGACAGATACGTTGCGGAAAATCATGGCCGACGACGGGCTACGATTGATTCGCAGCCCCTCCTGCGCCGCCCGCAGCGTTGCCGCCTGTGTACACGAGAATGTCCGTCCGGCCCGGTTTTTGCTGCTAGAATATTTCGCAATTTGCACACACAAGGACATGGCGATGAATCAGCCAAAAGCCGAGGCGCTGACGCTCCTTCAGATCGTCAATCATATACTGTCACAGCATCCGGAGCTCGCCGCGCCCGTTCAGGAGCTGGCGATCCAGGCCGGCGGATTCTCCTACGATTTCCACAAGAACGGCGAGTACGAGTTATTGTCGAAGCTGCAGGAACTGAAACCGCTCTGCATTTTCGATGTCGGGGCGAATGTCGGGGACTGGACGAAAATTGCGCTGGAAAAATTTCCCGCAGCGACGGTGCACAGTTTTGAATTGTCCAGCGCCACATTCAATACGCTCAGGGAAAACGTAAAAGACCCAAGGGCTCGCCTGAACAACTTCGGACTCTCCGACCGGGAAGGGAGTTTCGACTACAAGGACTACGGCCGGAATGCCGGCGTGAATACCCTCCTGCTGCGGGCCGTCTATCACGACGCGCATGCCCCGCACAAGATATTGCAGGCGTCCCTGCGGCGGGGCGACGATTATTGCCGCGACGCCGGCATAGAGAATATCGATTTCCTGAAGATAGACGTTGAAGGCGCCGAACATATGGTCCTTGAAGGCCTTACGGGCATGCTTGCGAAAAAGGCGATAAGAGCCATTCAGTTCGAATACGGCTACGTGAACGGCGATACAGGATTCCTGATGCGGGACTTTTACGCATTCTTCCGGAAATACGGATACGTCGTGGGCAGGGTGGTCAGAGGACCGATCGTTTTCCGGGACTGGACCTACAAGGACAATGATTTCATGAGCGGCCCGAACTATGTCGCCATCAGGGAAGACGATCTGGCGCTGGGAAACCGCCTGTCGCACTGACCCCTCGCTGCCCGACCAGGCCAGGGGAAACGCTGAATAAGTCCTTCATGAGCCGCGTTGCCGGCTTCATGCACCGTTTCGCCCCGCACGCGATCGATGGCCGTGACTAGGAGGCGTAGAAGACGGCCCGCGGGAATTCAGGGATAGTCCTGGCGCGTGGGACGGACCATGATGTCGCTGACATGCACGTGCGGCGGCTGGCTGACCACGAAATGGATGGTGTTGGCGATATCCTCGCCGTAGATCAGCGGGCCGAAGTTGTCCTGGAAGCGCTGCACCTGCGCGTCGTCGTAACCGGCGGCGTCCTGAAAGCCGCTGATGACGATGCCCGGTTCCACCAGGGTGACGCGCACGCCCTTGGGGCCCACCTCGCGGCGCAAGCCCTCGGCCAGCGCGTGCACGGCGAACTTGGTTGACCCGTAGACCGCGCTGAACGGCGAGATGTGCCGGCCCACCACCGAGCCCAGCACCACGATGTCCGCGGCGCGTTTCGGGTAGCCGGTCGTCTGCGCCTCGACCATGCGGTTTGCCGCCTGCTGCAGCAGGGCCAGCGCGCCGGTGACGTTGAGCCGCAGGATCTCCTCGAAGCGCGCAATATCCGCGCCGGTGACCGGGCCGCCGAGACCGCGCCCGGCATTGGCCACCACGATGTCCGCCGGGCGGCCGAAGCGTTCCTCCGCCTCCTCGAACAGGCCTTCCACCACGGCGAGGTCGCCCGCATCGCCCGCGACGCCGCAGAAGGCCGCGCCCAGCTCCTGCTCCAGCGCATGCAGCTTGTCCGCATGGCGCGCGTTGCCGACCACGGCGTAGCCCGCGGCGACAAACTTGCGCGCCGCCGCCTCCCCTATGCCCGAGGATGCGCCGGTGATGATGGCGATGCGTGTGTATCCCTGTTCGGCCTTGCCGCCCTGCATATGCTTCTCCTGTGAAATGCGGCGGCACGCGCTCCGCGCGCCGCGCGGGTTGACGTTATTCGGCTTGCAGGCGGTAGACGTATTCGGTCAGCGCCATGATGCGGCTGCGCGCCGCCGATTCCGCATCCATCATCGGATAGTTCTCGAAGTAGATCGAGCTCTGCCTGCTGAACACGCGGCCCCACACCGGCATTTCGCGCGGGCCGTGCGCCAGCACCTGCTCGCGGCCGTCTATGATCTGGTACACCCGGTTGAAGGGAAACACGCCATGGTTGTGGCGGGCAAGCTGGGTGATGTCGGGCACGGGCTTCACCAATTGGCTGCGCATGGGACCGTCGCCCTTGCCCTTCATGCCGTGGCACACGGCGCAGGAGGCCTGGTATTCGGCCTTGCCCACGTCGAACGGCTCTGACTTGGGTTCGGCGGCCAGCGCCGGCGCGGACGCCACGAACAGCGCGGCGGCAAGGAACAGCTTGGGGGGAACTGTTGCGGTATTCATCGTAGCCTCCTTTTCTTATAGAACCATCAGCGAAACGAGTGCGTGCCGCAAGACGGGCCGGACGCGGGCGGCTTTCCCGGCTTGCTTGTCATGATGTACATTGTAAATGATTTGCCGCCGCTTTGAACCGGCGCCGGGCGAATAACGCGGCGGAGCGGCTATAATGCGTGCAGGCGCGATGCATATGCGCCCCCCCGCACGCCACGGAGCCGCCTGATGAACCATTCCGACGAACCGGCCGCACCGGCCGCAACACAACCCCCGCCCGCGCGCCGCAAGGGGTTGTGGCACCTGCTGCTGCCCGCGCTGCTGCTGCCGCTGTGGATGGGGCTGGGCTATGCCGGCATCGAGCTGACGTGGCGGCTGCATCTGGCCGGACACCCGCAGGATGTCGGCCACACCCTGGACTACTGGCGGCGCGGCATGGACGGCCCGCGCTTCCTGATGCTCATCCCCCCCATGGTAGGCGCGCTGCCGCTGGCCATGCTCATCGCCAATGCGATCATGCATCGCGTCGGGCCCGCGCGCGGCGCGGGTCCGGAGGCGGCCGCGCACTACGCCGCCTCGCAGCGCGCCCTGCGCAACTTCGCCGCCTTCATCGTCACAGGCTCCGCAGCGGCCGCCATCATCGGCGCCTGGCTGGGCTGAACGGCGTTACGCGCTTGCGTGCCGCACCCGTTCCCGATAAGATGTATTGTCATTACATTTTAATAACCCCGTCGACATTGCGGTATTGAGACCACCTAGCCCCGCGCGAACAATGGATAAGCCCTCTTCCGACCAGCCTACGCCCGCCGATCCCGGTGAGGAAATCGAACTGACCGATGCCGACATCCTTGATGCCATGCAGCACATTCCGGGCTATCTCGACATCACCACCGAGGACTTCCGCGAGATCTACCATCTCGCCCACCGCCACGCGCTGGAGCGGCTGTTCGACGACATCAGGGCCGTGCGCCTGATGCGAAAAGTCCTCACGCCGCTTACGCCCGAACTCACGCTGGACCTCGCGCTGCGGCAGCTTGCCGATTCCGGCTACCGCGGCCTGCCGGTGGCGGACGGCGAAGGCCGCGTGATCGGCATGCTGACCGAGACCGATTTCCTGCGCCGCCTGCAGGCGAAGAATTTCCCCGAGCTGCTGCTGCGCCTGGTCGAGAGCGACTTCGCGCTTGCCCACCGCTGCCACGAAACGCCGGTGCGCGCGGCGATGACCGCGCCCGCAGTGACCGTGGGCGTGCATGCCGGCTTTGTCGAAATCATGCAGGCCTTCTGCCGCCACCCCGGACGGAGCACGCCGGTGGTGGATGGCGAGGGGCGGCTCGCCGGGCTGCTGCTGCGCAAGGACTTCATCGCCTCCTGCGGGTTTGTGCCGCCCGCGCTGCCGGAGAAACAGATTTGACCCTGCGCGAATACCTCCGCAAGATGCGGGGCACCACTGCGGGCAGCCCGCCCCGCGCCAGCAACAGCGAGATCATATGGTCGTGGATAGGCGCCTTCCTCGGCATCGCCGCCGTGGCCTGGGTGAGCCGGCTGCTGTTCGAAGGCCACGACCTGCACCTCATCATCGGCTCCTTCGGCGCCACGGCCGTGCTGGCGTATGGCGCCGTGCGCAGCCCGCTGGCGCAGCCGCGCAACCTCATGGGCGGCCACATCCTCTCCGCCATCGTCGGCGTGGCCTGCTACAAGCTTTTCCACCACGTGCCCTGGCTGGCGGAGGCGATGGCCGTGGCCACCGCCATCGCCCTGATGCACGCCACGCGCACCCTGCACCCGCCCGGCGGCGCCACCGCGCTGATCGCCGTGATCGGCTCCCATCAGGTCCACCAGATGGGCTTCTGGTACGTGCTCGTCCCCGCCACCATCGGCCCGCTGATCCTGCTCGCCGTGGCCCTGCTGGTGAACAACATCCCGGCCACGCGCCGCTATCCCGAGATCTGGTTCTGAGCAAAACCCGGCGTCCGCACAGGTGAATCCCGCGTCATCGCACCGGCCCCACAACCGGATGCGTCATCGCCCCAAACGCGTTAAACTTCCTGCGTGCCGCAAGCATCCCCTGGCCGAAACCGGAGCGTTTAGTTCCCGGACCATCTTAACTCAAAGGGAGCCTGAATGAATCCGGTCATCAGTGTAATCAAGAACCGCGCCCTCGACGGCATGCATCAGTACCTGAAAACCTGCCTGAGCAAAGGGCGCACCCCAGGCTACACCGAAGACGACGTCCGGCAGTGCGAAGCGATCCTCGACAATTATTTCCTCGCCATCGACGCGGCCGAGGAAAACAACGAAGTGGAAGTGATGGCCGCAGTGAAAGATGCGGTGAACGCGCTCAACCTGCTCTATGCGGCGTGCGACGGGCACCTCATCGAGGCGGACCAGCGCGAGGACCTGACCACGGTGCTCATCCTCGCCGCCGCCTCGCGCGGCGTGGGCGACGGCTCCACCGACTTCACCGAGCAGTGGCGCAAATGGTGAGCCGCCAATGGTGAGATGAACGCGGTAAAGCGAGTCGTCGAAGCCGGCGGCGGCGACACCACACACCTGCTCCACCTGCTAGACGCCTGGCAGCGCACGCCGGGCGGCGATCACCCGCTGACCGAAGACGTGCGGGCAAGGCTCACCCAGGCGCTGCCGCGCCAGCCCCACCTCATCGCCCTGCTCGCCATGGACGGCGAAAACCCTATCGGCTGCGCGGTTGGATTCCACCATCTCTACCTCTTCGCGGGACAACCCATCGCCAACATCCAGTTCCTCTTCGTGCAGCCGGCGCACCAGCGCCGCGGCATCGCCCGCGAACTGATGCAGGCCTTCGAGGACAGGGCGCGTATGCTTGGGTGCCGCCGCCTCACCCTGGAAGTGCGCGCGGGCAACGCCCCGGCCAAGTCGCTCTATGCCGCCCTCGACTACCGGCAGGCAGTGTTCGGCCCGCAGCGCGATGCGCTGGAATACTGGGAAAAGGCGCTGTAGATCATCCGGCCGCCATCTCGGCCAGCTTCGCCACCGTATTGATGTTGCGCGCGGTTCCGTTACGGGCGGCCGGAATCCTGAGTTTCGAGCGGCCCATGCCCATGCCCGAGCCGTAGTGGACGTAGATTTCGCGCGTGCCGAGCTCGATTCGCTCGCCCTGCAATCCCGTCACCCCGTCCAGCGCATCCGGCGCAGGCGCGGCGTCCAGAAAGATCGCCACCGTTCTGTCGCGTGCCAGATCGGAAAAAGGATTGCTGTCCAGCACCGCCTGCATCTCGGCGGCAGCGCGGATCGCCACGCCTACCGGCTTCCCCGCATACTTTTCCAGGGCGCTTTCCAGCAGCGCCTTCACTTGCCCGGCAGTCTGTCCACTCCTGAAAACGACATTGCCGCTCGCGATCCAGGTCCGCACCTCCGCAAACCCCGCGTCCTCGCACAGCTTCCGCAAATCCTGCATAGGTAATTTCCCGCTGCCGCCGACATTCACGGCGCGCAATAGAGCGACAAACACATTCATGTTCCAATCTCACACGCGGTAATCCGGAAGCAAGAATTGTATACCGCGCCGCCCGCCGCGTACGTCCGCTCGCCTCCATGTCAATCGCGCATATCGACGGGCGGCAGCGTGCCCGATCCTGCCGTACAAAATGCGCATGGCAGAAGCGCTATCGATTTGCTAGCAGCTCCTTAAGCGGCCCGCAATATCGGAGCAGCTGAGCGGTTCAATTCATCCCGACTTGGCGAGATGCATGGGCTCGCCTCGTCAAAGCTCGTAAGGTGCAATAACCAACGGGCATTGCGCCGCATGGGCTTCAAAACATTCGGCGCAATGCGCTTTGCTTATTGACGCCCTACTCATTGCACCTCACGCGCGTTCGGGCCTTCCCTTTGCATCGGCTCCATCACGCCGCCTGAACGCGCCGCAATAAACCTTGCGACTTTCTGGGCAAGGTCCGCGGAAAATGAGCGCACCTGGAGCACGAGCGGATCGGTTGAAACGGGGTCAAAGTCAACCCGTGGTTCGTCTGCCTCCCTGAGCTCGATGGCCAGTTCTGTCCACTGGGTATCCTCAAGCGTGCGGCTGTCTCCATCCGAGTCGACATTGCAGTCTACGCCCCAAAGGTGCTCGACAACTTGATAAAAAGGCGGTCGCGGTCCAGGTTCGACGATGTTCACGAGGTATTCAAATAGGCCTTGATCACTCGAGTCCGCCCCCATCGATTTGTTGTCGGCTGCTGGTTTAAGCCAGGTACGCAGTGCCCTGGCCAAGCCTTGATTGCTTTCGCCGACATCCGGAAGCTCGACCACCTCGCCCGAAACGCGACGCACGGAAACATGCATTCCTTTCGCACACATGACTGAGATCAGACTGGCCCGAGGATACTCGGCGCGCCGCAAGTTTCTAACGACAGTCAGTGTCTCACCTCTGAACTCGACACGCGTTGAGAGAGCGTCGACAAAGCCCAAGATCGAGAAAGGGATCATACAGGCCAAAGCAAACGTCGTCCAAGACAAGCCGTCAGATTGATAAGTACTGACGGTTACACCTAGGAAAAGGAACGGCCCAAGCCCGGTTAGGATCTTCATCCACCTCTCGCTACGATCTACGTGATCGGTTTTTCCAGCTTTCCCACTCATTGGACAAAAGTACCGCTATAAGGAAAAATTGGGGGAAGAGCGAGCGTACCGCGTTCAGTCCGCAGGTTAACCCATCCCGGATTCCATTGCATTGCATCCGGGCTACACTTGCTCAATCATCAAAATTGCACATGGGCTTACCCCGTTGGCGGCGAGAGAATTTCTCTAGCATCAAATCCCACTGCGATTTCGGCGAAAAGGTGTCCGCAAGCAGCTCGTTTAGATTATTGATCGCGAGATTACACAGCATCCGGCTGCCGCCGTTGTTCAGGACATGCGTCTTGTTGCGGAGCAGGAAGAACGGAATATTGTAAATACGCTCCACCACGCGTTTGGGGATCGCCTCCTTATGTCCATAGCACACCTGCACAATTAGGCCGACAACTCTCTCGTACGCCTCCTCATTAAATTTCCCTGCCTCGTAATCGAACAGGAAGCCGCCCTCATCCTGCCACTCGGAATCAAGTTCGGCGATCAGGCGCTGCTCCATCTCCGGCGTCATATCGGTCCTGCCTTTCTAACATGTGTCATGCACGCCCAAGGCGGCCAGCTTGCCCGGACCGGTCACAGTTCATAGCCACCGGTCACCTCAGTCCGGTGCAAAATCTTTCTCGGCAAATTTTTCCAGCACCATGGTGGTCACTTCGGCATATACGCTGTCGCACAAGATTTTGCTTCCGCCATTCTCCAAAACGCGATCCCTGTGGCCCGCAATCCAGTCCGGAATTCTGTAAAAAAGGCTGACGAGGCGCTTTGAGATTCTCTCTTCGCCGCTGAAATCTATTTCGGCGACGATGTCCCGCATTCGCAGGTAAGCCTCTTCATTGAATTTTCCATACCTAAGGTCGTGCATAAAGCCGCCGTCGTCACACCATTCAGACATGAGCGCAGATTGAAGCCGCTTCTCGGTCTCTTGATCCATAAATAGCCTATTTTCTACAAATGTGGTTTTAACCAACTCATTGATGTTCGCAATTGGAGGATGCCGCGTTATGTCCGATATTGGGACAACTCCGTCCCTCTCGACCGTCCGCTTCCGCGCAGTCTAATAGATAAGCGCGGCTTGCGGCAAACGCAAGCCGTGCCCGATGCCGCGCCTGTACCAAACGCCGATTCTGGATTGGCCGAATTTTGTGGCATTATCCGGGTTGGCGGTGTGATCGCGCCCTCGCGGGGCGGCATTGCACCTTCCTCTGTCCATAGACGCATTGCGCAAAGGATCACGATCACCATGGCCCGACACACCTCTCTCGCCCTCACCCTCGCCCTGCTCGCCGCCGTGCCCGCGGTCTCGCATGCGCAAGGCTCGCCGGATGCCGGTGCCGCGCCGGTCACCGAGGCCAGGCGCATGGAAGGCTACAAGCAGGAAAAGCATGCGCTCTCGCCCGCCGAGCGCGAGGGCATGGCGAAGCTGGATGCGGAGAGCGTGCGCATCGTGCAGCGCTACCTGCCCCGGGTCAAGCCGCAGCGCATCACGGCGCACACGCTGGATCGCGCCTACGATGCCTGGCTTGCGGACACGCGCGCGGACAGGCCGTCGGACAATGTGGTGATCCCCGCCCTGGGTGTGCGCCTTGGCATGCTGACCCTGAAGACATGCAAGGGCGCGTGGTACCACGTGAAGGACAACTACGGCGAGGCGCTGGCGGTGGAGTTTGAAAAATCCGGCCAGCAGGTCTACCCGATCGACAGCGTGAACAAGCGCTATGAGCGGCATGAGCAGCATTTCTTCGCCGATCTGCACACGGTCTATCTGCAGGCCTGCCGCGGCAAGCTGAAGTGAGTCGCCACCACCGGCGCGCAGGTACGATGGATTGCCGCCCGCAACGCCGGAGGGAAGGATCGCCGATGAGGTTCAGTCTCTGGCCGGCGCTGCTCGCCTGCCTGCTGGGCGGGCAGTTGGCAGGTTCGGCGGCATGGGCGCAGGAGGGCGTGGCGGCCGGCATGGTGGCTGTGCCAGCGGCCGCGCCGGATTTATCCGTCGCGACGGGCGGGCTGGCGCAGGCGATACTCGAAGGCGCGGATGTGACGCGGGTGCAGGCCTTGATCCGCCAGGGGGCGGATGTGAACACGCCGGACGCGCAAGGCCGGGTGCCGCTGATCGCGGCCATCGCCAGGGATGATGTGGAAATCGCCGCGCTGCTGCTGGACAAGGGCGCGCGCATCGGCGCGACAGGGCCCGACGGCATGCCCGCGCTGAGCGCGGCGGCGATGGTGGGCCATCCGGAGATGGTGCAGTTGCTGCTGGACCGGGGCGCCAGCGCCAATGCCCAGCCGGCCAGCGGGATGACGCCGCTGGCCATCGCCTGCATGGCGGCGCGCCCGGAGGTGATGGCGCATTTCAGCGCCACGCTTTCCGACCGCACCGAGGTCGCGAACATCCTGCTGAACCACGGCGCCGACCCCGACGTGCGCTCGCCCGACGGCCTCACCCTGCTGATGCACATGGCGGTAGACGGCCCGGCGCAGATCGCGGCGCTGCTGCTGGAGCGGGGCGTGCAGGCGAACGCCACCGGGCCCAAGGATGTCACGGCACTGATGCTCGCCGCGCAGAACGGCAATGTGGAAGTGTTGAAACTGCTGCTCAGGCATGGAGCGAACCGCGCGATGAAGGACAGCAAGGGCCGCACGGCGCTGGACCTGGCGCGAGCCGCCGGGCAGCAGGCCGCGGCCGAATTGCTGCAAGGCAAGGCGCACCGCCGGCCACACGGCAGCATACGGCATAAATAAGAAGAGGCGCGGCCCGCAAGAAATCCCATCCGCAGGGAACTTGACCCGCTGACGCTGTCAAACCACCAGGCGCGAGCCAGTCGCCGCACGCCCGCGCAGGGCGTGCGGAGGAGCAGCAATAACAAGAATCCGCAGGGATAATCATCAAAAACAATTATGAGGAGAAAATATGGGACTGTTTGCCGGCGTGGCTTCGTTGCTGCATCTGAACATCGATTCTGAAAAAAAAGCCCGTATCCGCGAAGAGATAGACCTGCCGCAGGCGGTGCAAGCGCACATCAACTGGAAGCTGCGGCTGCAGAATTATCTGGACGGGAAATCAAACGAACAACTGGACGCAGAGGTCATCTGCCGCGACAACCAGTGTGAACTCGGGAAATGGATCCACGGCGCGGCCATGGATCATTTCCACGGCCTGGAGCCCTTCCACCAATTGATCGCAGACCATGCGCAGTTCCACTACGTCGCCGCCAATGTGGTGCAAAACGTGCAGTCCAGGGATTTCATCGCGGCGCGGCGCATCCTCGATGAGGAATACCCGCACATTTCACGCAAGGTGGTGCTGAGCCTCACCGAGCTGCACAAGGCGGTGAGCGCCTGAGCACGGCCGGGCGGGCAGCGCTGCCCGCCCCCAGCAACCTCTAGATGGACGCCTCGAGCGCGGGCATTGCGCCGCGCGCCTTGGTCAGCGCCATGCCCAGGTTTGCACTCTTGCGGCAGACGAAACACGCCACCTGCTCCTCGTTCTTCCCGCGCAGGAAGATGTGGATCAGGTTGTCGCTGTTGACGATGAATTCCTGAAAGTAGTGGTGGCCGTCGTCGGCCAGGCCGCGCGCCTTCTTGAAGATCGCCTCTATCGTCCTGACGTTGGTGCCCTGGTAGAGGTCGGCGGTGGCGGCAGCCAGCAGCTCGATGACCTCATTCGGATGCGAATCCACCGACTTGATGCCCAGCAGCATGCCGCTGGAAAGGTCGACATAGCCCGCGGCCAGGCACTCGGGGATGCTCGAAATCGCACTCTGCAATGCGTTGTTCAAATCAGCCATACTTGAATTCTCCTCCTCATTATTGAAAACAAATCATCTTCGGCATGGCGGGCCCGGGCAGCCGCCCCGCGCCCGCCCGCGGCGCGGCCTCGATGGGACCGTTCCACCGCGACAGGGCTTGGCGTGGCTGCTCAGCCCGCCAATTTTGCGTCCCTGAAGTAGCGCAGGTTTGCCACGCGCCGATGTTCGACACTGCCGAAAGGACTACCGAATGGAAAAACCCTTTCACTGGTATGACAACATACTTTACAGCCTCAATCAACGATTATTTTGACGAAAAGGCGTGCGTCGCCACGCGGCGGAATACGGCCCGCATGCAGGCGGCCGGGCGACTGAAACTGCGTGGATGCCGGACGGGCGCGCCGGAGCGGCACGCCCGCGCGGCCCCTGCCTGCCCTGCGGCAGGCGGGGGCCGCAGGGCGGATCAGATGGAAGCTTCCAGCGCGGGCATTGCGCCGCGCGCCTTGGTCAGGGCCATGCCCAGGTTTGCGCTCTTGCGGCACACGAAGCAGGCCACTTGCTGCTCGTTCTTGCCGCGGATGAAGACGTGTATCAGGTTGTCGCTGTTGACGACGAATTCCTGGAAGTAGTGATGCCCGTCGTCCTTCAGGCCGCGCGCCTTCTTGAAGATCGCCTCGATCATCTTGACGTTGTTGCCCTGGTAGAGGTCGGCGGTGGCGGCAGCCAGCAGCTCGACAACCTCGTTCGGATGAGAGTCCACCGACTTGATGCCCAGCAGCATGCCGCTGGAAAGATCGACGTAGCCCGCGGCCAGGCACTCTGGAATGGTGGAAATTGCGGATTGCAGCGCGCTGTTCAGATCAGCCATGTTTAAATCTCCTTCAGTTGTTGAGTAACAAACCGACAAGCCGGGGGCCTGAAGGGGAACGGAACACATAGTCACGCAGAACACGGCCGTAGGCACGCGAGCGCTGTCTATCTGGCGATCCCGCTGTCATAGGGCCAGCGTTGCGACCCCTTAGACCGGTAATTTTGCGTCCCTGCCTTTCGACAGGTTTGCCTTTGTTTCAGATGCCGGACACTCAAAAAGCCGAGAGGAAAACCCCCTCGCCCGTATGACAACATAGCTTATGAAACCGGTCAACTATTTTAAGTGGATTCCTCGGATATTTCGTATCAGAACGCTTGAGCCTATTCCGCAGGCATACAACTGCCCTCTCCGGCCCGTAACTGCGGCCGGAATGCGCCGCGCTGCCGCGTTGGCCGCCGTGCGCGGCGGTTGCGGATCAGCAGTGGGCGCGGTATGCTCCCCAGCCTTGCGCAAACGGCCCGAACGCCGCGCCGCAATGCGCCCTGCCCCACCGCACACCGGAGCCGACACGCGAGATGGCCGCACCCGACGCCACGCCCCAGAAGATCAAAATCACGCCCGAGCTGATCGCGGAATGGACCCGCGATGCCGGTGTGCTGCTGGACGCAAACTGCAGCAAGGCCGGCGTAATCCGCGACTTGCGCAGCCGCGGCTGCACGCCCAAGCTGGCCGAGCAGATCGTGGCCAAGGCGAAGGGCCCTGTGCGCAGCGCCCATCGCGTGCTGGGCATGCGCGCCGTGTTCATTGGCGCTGGCATGATTTTGCTCGGCTGGGTGCTCTCCCTGTTCCTCCACCATTCCTGGCGTGCCTGGGAAATCATGGCTGGCGGCGGTGCGGTGGCCGCGGTCGGCGGATTCAAGCTGCTCACCGGCAGCGCGGTGGACCTCGACCGCGTGAACCGGCCGCAGGATTACGTGGAGTGAACGGTTCGCCACGGGGCTGGCCGCCTGACCTTTGAATTTCTTCCGCGCCTCCACAGCGCGGGCATCACGCCTGGCCACCCGGCTCCATCTCGCAAAGAGGGCGTGAACCACGGCGCATGCGAGAAGCGCAAGATCCGGGTCGCAAACGCGGCGTGGGGTGCGCACAATACGCATCCATCCTCAATAGCCGGAGCGATACATGCACAGAACCATAGAACCGCCCATCCTGTATTTTGGAACGCCCGTCGTCCTCATCGGCACTCGCAACCAAGACGGCACACCCAACCTGGCGCCGATGTCGTCGGCCTTCTGGCTGGGCTGGCGCTGCGTGCTGGGCATAGCCGCGTCTTCCCGGACGTACGAGAACCTGATGCGCAGCCGGGAATGCGTGATCAACCTGCCCTCCGCGGGGCAAGTCGCCGCGGTCAACCGCCTGGCCCTCACCACCGGCTCAGACCCGGTGCCGGAACGCAAGCAGGCGCGCGGTTACCGGCACGTGGCGGACAAATTTGCGGCCGCGGGATTCAGCGAGGCGGCGTCCGAGCGGGTGTCGCCGCCCCGGGTGCGGGAATGCCCGATACAACTGGAGGCGGTGGTGGAAGGCAGCTACGCGCTGGCGCGCGACACCGAAGGCCTGAGCGGCTTTGTCGTCTGTT
This sequence comes from Gallionellaceae bacterium, assembly GCA_035260545.1. Taxonomy (GTDB): domain Bacteria; phylum Pseudomonadota; class Gammaproteobacteria; order Burkholderiales; family Gallionellaceae; genus DATDDB01. The sequence continues at coordinate 15,514 of DATFUZ010000054.1, forward strand.
TCGAGACGCGTATACTCAGAGTGCATGCCGACGACGCCGTGCTTGCGGCCGGCGAAGCGAACCGCATCGACCCGGATCGCTGGAGGCCCTTGATCATGAGCTTCCAGAGATTTTACGGGCTGGGGCCGGAGCTGCAAGCGTCCACCCTGGCGAACATACCCGAGCGCAGTTATTACACCCCGGACATCGACCGGGCGCGCGCGGGAACTTGAGGACACGGCAATGCGCAATGCAGAGGGCAGAGCGTCGGATTATGAGCGCATCGCGCGGGCCATTTCATTTATCACGCGCCACGCCGCCAGCCAGCCCTCGCTGGAGGAGATCGCGGCGCATGTCGATCTGAGCCCCTATCATTTTCAGCGCATGTTCGGCCGCTGGGCGGGCGTCACGCCGAAGCGCTTCCTGCAGGCGCTGACGGTGGAGCGCGCCAAACAGCTGCTGGCGGAGTCGCGTCCGCTGCTCGAAGTCAGCGACAGCGTCGGGTTGAGCAGCAGCTCCCGCCTGCATGATCACTTCGTTCAACTGGAGGCGGCCACCCCGGGCGACTTCAAGTTGCGGGGGGCGGGGCTGACCGTGGAATACGGCGTGCACGACACCCCCTTCGGCAAGGTGTTGATCGCGGTCACCGCGCGCGGCATCTGCGGCCTCGAATTCCTCGACGGTGACCACGCCGATGCGGGCCTGGGCCGATTGCGCGGGAAATGGCCCCACGCCGCGATACGTGAAAACAGCGCGCGAACAGCCGCCGTGGCCGGCGCCATGTTCAGCCGTGACGGAATGCCCGACCGCCCGCTGTCGCTGTACGTGGCCGGCACCAACTTTCAGATCAACGTCTGGAGAGCGCTATTGCGCATCCCCCCCGGCAAGGCGGCGAGTTATGCCGAGGTTGCAGCGGCGGCCGGCCGGCCCGGCGCGGCGCGCGCCGCCGGACGCGCCGTGGGCGACAATCCGGTGGCCTTTCTGATTCCCTGCCACCGCGTAATCCGGCAAAGCGGCGAACTGGGAGGCTATCGCTGGGGCGAAGTCCGCAAGCATGCGCTGCACGCCTGGGAAACGGCGCGATATGGCGACGAGGATGGGCCATGACACGAAGGGCGGCCCATGAAAAAAGCCCGGCAGATGCCGGGCTTTTCTTGTCCGAGGTCATCGCGGAATGATCCGCGACGACCTCCAGGGTGCAACGCCCGCTTACGCAGGACGGATGTTGGACGCCTGCTCACCCTTGGGGCCGGTGGTGACGTCGAACGTCACGCGCTGGCCTTCGGTCAGGGTTTTGAAGCCCGAACCCTGGATGGCGGAAAAATGGGCGAAAAGATCATTGCCGCCGTTTTCCGGGGTAATGAAGCCGAAGCCCTTGGAATCGTTGAACCACTTTACGGTACCTGTTGCCATATCTTGAATCTCCAAAAAAACATACAAAAAGAGGAATACCCTCATCAGGGCGAACATCAAGACGGCAGGATGGTGAACGGAAGAGACCGCAGGGGTACTACAGGTACAGAACCAGACAGCAATGGCACAACTTGAAAATCGCTGGCGCGCAATATGCGCTATATTTGCGACAATAGCAAGCGATATTTGTTGCGCCGGGGGCGAAACTTTCCGGCCGTTCCGTGAGTGGTTTTGGCATGGCCGGCGGGGACTGGCAGGCGCCCTGCGGCAAGCCCGCGCCCAGACCATGCGATGGCCTTCAGCGGCGGCACGCACTATGTCAGAATTGCGGCTTGGCTGCGGCGTGCGCCGCATGCCTCCGGATCTCCACGGCACAGGAAACACATGCATTTCAGAACCATCACGACGGCATGCTGCGCACTGACGGCATGCTTTGCATTCAGCGCACCGCCCGCCGCCGCGGCAGCGCCGGGCTATCCGAACACGGCCTATTTCGGCAATCCGGTGAATCCGCAGGCGCGCTGGTATCGCGCCTGCATGCGGGTGCGGGATGCGGCGCCGCCGCCGTCCGATCCCGGCGGGGCGGATGCCGCCGCGGGCGGCGCGCAGCCAGGCCGGTGCGATGCGCAATTGCTCTATTACGACATGCTGGACAATGCGAATGCCTCGGCGGCGGACTGGGCCCGGGTGCGCGCCTGCGCCTTTGCGACCCATGACCAGGCGGTGCTGATGATGATCTATGCCAACGGGCTGGGAGTGACGGTGAACCGCGACCTGGCGCTGAAATACGCCTGCAGCCTGGGCGGCGCCCCGCTGGAATTGCTGGGACGGACGGAAACGCTATCGCATCCGGCGGAAAGCGCTGCGCCGCCTGCGGAAGGCGATGCGCGGGCAGCGGAACGCAATGCGCTCTTCGACCAGTGCGACGATGCCGCAAGCCGGCTGACGATCAACACCTGCGCGGCGATTGCGCAGCGCCGGGATGCGCACGCGGCGCAGGCGCAACTGGACAAGATCGTCGCCAACTGGCCGGTGCGGGACCGGGCGGCGCTGGCCCGGCTGCAAACCGCGCTGCGGGCCTTCGCCGACGCCCGCGGCAGCTACGAGGCCGATCTGATGGGCACGCTGGGTCCGCTCTATGCGCCCGCAGCCGAAAACGCGCGTGCCGCCGAAATCACGCAGTTCCTGAACGATCTCCAACGCTACGAAAAAGGCCGCCTGCCCAAGTACGCGCCGGAACAGCATTCCGGATTCACCAGCCAGCTCGATCAGGCCTACCGCAAGGTATTGGCGGATGATCCGCAGGACGCAGCCGGAGTGCGCGCAACGCAGCAGGCCTGGGCCCGTTACCGCGACGCCTGGGTCGCGTTCGGCGCGGTGCGCTATCCCGCCGTGCCGGCGGCCGCCTGGGAGGCCCGGCTCAGCGCCCGCCGCATCCAGCAACTGCGCAAGCTGCAGAGGGAATTCCGCCACCGCGGGTGACGGCGGCGCGGCGGCGCCTCAGTCCATCTCTTTGGCGAGAGCGGACTTGGCCTTGGGGCGCGTGCCGTAGGCGCCTGTGAGCACGTCGCCGAGCAGGCCGCCGATGTTGGCCGCTTCCATCGACAGGATCACGCACAGGCCCCAGTAGAACACGTTGAGGTGGTAGAAGAAGTCCTTGCCGTCGTTGTAGACGTAGAGGTACATGTACAGGTAGCTCAGGCTGCGCACGAACAGCGGCGGCAGGAAGGACAGCCATTTGCCCATGCGGCTGCGCACCACGGCGGATACCGCCAGCCCGGAAATGAACGGCACAAGGAACACGTCCAGGGTCCAGGCCAGGGTGAAGGTGGTCATGCCGTAGAATACCTCGATCTTCGCGCCCAGCAGGCGGTCGCCGAGCGCGATGACGGCCATCCCCGCCGCAATCGCGGCGGCATATTTGACGTATTGATTGTTCATGAAAAACCCTTCCCCGAGTAGAGCAAAACAGGGTGTTATTTTACCACTGCCGCGTGGTGCGGCGGCAACGCCGCGCCGTGCGCCCGCCCAATGCTGGTATGATTCACAATTCCGGCATGAAGAGACCGAGAATGAATAGCTACGTCCGCACCCTCCTGCGCATCGCGGCCCGGCTCGCGCTTGGCGCACTGCTCGTGGCCACCGGCGCCGCCCACGCCCTGGACGGCTTCGGCCAGCAGCCCCCCAGCCAGTTCGCATTCGACAACGGCGACGCGGCGGATTCGTCCACCAGCCCCTGGTACCTGCGCTACGACTACGCGTTCCACAAACGCCGTTATCATTCGCTCGACACCGACAACCGCCTCATCGCAACCTACCAGAACGTCGGCATTCTGCTCGAGCATGCGCTGTCCTATCCGCAGGCGCCGACCGGCAAGCTGTGGATGGACCGCGCGGCCCTGGTCATCGGCGCGCGCGACCCCAGCGGCGACAGCCTGCACTTGGGCCTCGGCCGCACCTCGCTGTATGGCGCGCAAAAAGACCAGATCTACTCGGTGCTGCTGCTGGCGACCGCGGCCATTTCCGACTACAGCGCGTTCGAACTGAATCTGGGCCTGCCCACCACCGGCCTGCGCGAAGCCTTCACCTCCCGCCACTCCAGCTTCCGCGAAGCGGATGCCGAGGCCGCGCTCGACTTCAAGGGCAACAACATCGGCCTGCGCGTGGGCTGGCGCACCTTCGCCGTGCGCAACGCCGCCAGCACGGCCGGCTGGTTCGCCGGCCTGTCGCTGTATTTCTGACGCGCAGCGCCGGCCGCGCGTGCAAGCCGCGCCCGGCTAAGGTATGCTTGCACACGGAAAGGGACAACCGCACATGAAACGCCTCAAAATCATCACCAGCCTGCTGCTCATCGTAATACTCCTCGGCGGACTCGCCGCGGGATGGGTATGGTTCACCCTGCACTGGAGCTACTCCGATGGCGAGCGCACCGGCTACGTGCAGAAACTTTCCAGGAAGGGCTGGCTGTGCAAGACCTGGGAAGGCGAGATCGCCATGGTCACCATGCCCGGCGCCATACCCGAGAAATTCAAGTTCACCGTGCGCAGCGACGCCATTGCCCACGAGATCAATGCCGCCGCCGGTCACCGCGTCGTGCTGCACTACCAGCAGTACAAGTTCATCCCCTCCACCTGCTTCGGCGAAACCGAATACTTCATCGACAGCGTGCACGACGTAGATAACGGCGGCCTGCCGCCGCCCACCGTCCAGCAAGGCAAACTCATGGCCCCGCCCGGCGGCGCCGCGAGCGCACCGGCTGCGGCTGTGCCGGCCAGCGCCCCGCATCCCGCGGCAGTATCGGCTGTGCCTCCCGCAAAGTAAGGTCGCCGCGGCAAGCTTGAATTGGCGCTCCCTCCAGAGGGAGCGTTTTTGTTTGGTCTGGTATGTTTTCTGAATGGTTCGGCGGCACGCGAAGCTGGTCGCCGGGTCTGCCGTGTTTTCTGATAGGGCAGGCGGCATTCCACACTTAGCGCCGGGGTTGCCGGCAGCAAATTCCCTCCTTTGCTTGTGCATGCGGGGCCGCCCCCCCGCGCTACCCTTTGAGCATCGCCGAACTGTTCACGACAGTCCACAATGCGAATGCCCCCTCGAACCCTACCACCCCACTCGGAAAACACGCCAAACCCCTCAGGTAATCACCAAACCCCATCCCCTTCGATGCCATGTACAATCCCGCCCATGCTCTCCCTGGCATTTCATCTCCCGCGACCCGCCGCGACAGCCATCCCACCCGCTAACCAGGCCTTGCATCCCGGAGGCATAGCGTGACGCCGCGCAGGCGCAACCAGGCGATGCTGGCGCTGTTGCTGGCGCTGACCGGGCTCACGCTGGTCTTGCCGCGCGCGGAACGGCGCATGGCGGCCCGCTCGGACATCGATCTGGCGCGCGCGATCCGCGACGGTGCGAATGCGAAGCAGGTGGAGGCGATGGTCAAGGACGGCGCGGACGTGAACGCAAACGGGCTAGGCTGCCGGGCGATGGCGGGTATCTTCCGCATGGCGGACCGGATGTCGTCGCTCGATTCCGGGGAAAGCGGCAAGCAGACGCTGCCGCAGCAACAGGCATGCCGCACGCCGCTGATCGCGGCGGCGGCGGCGGGAAAACCGGCGATAGAGGCGGTGCTGATCGAGCATGGCGCCTATGTCAATGGCCACGCCACGGATGGCACGACGCCGCTGCTGGCCGCCGCCGCGGCGGGCGACCCCGCATCGCTCAGACTGCTGCTGCACACCGGCGCGGATGTGCATGCGCGGCGCAACGACGGCGCAAGCGCCCTGCTGCTGGCCGCCTATGCCACGGTCCCCGAGTCGCTGCAGGTGCTGCTCGACGCCGGCGCCAATGCAAACGAGGGAAACAACGACGGCACCACGGCGCTGATGGCCGCCGCGCTGGGGCTGGATCCGGCATCGGTGCGCCTGCTGCTGGCGCATGGCGCCGATCTGCACGCACGCAACAAGAGCGGGGCCACGGCGCTGGCGCTGGCCGCCCTGCGCGAACGGCGCGAGAACGCGCGCATCCTGCTCGCCAAGGGCGCCAATCCCAACCAGAAAATCGAGCAGGTGCCGCTGCTGACCATCGTCGCCATGAGGGGCAACGCGCAGATGATCGAATTGCTGCTCGCTTACCGCGCCCACATCGACGCGCCCGGCCCCAAGGGCGGTACTGCGCTGATGGTGGCCGCGAACAAGGGCAATCTCGATGCGGTGAAGGCGCTGCAGGGCTGGGGGTCTGACATCAACATGCGCGACATCAACGGCGAGACGGCGCTGATGTATGCGGCCGAGGGCGGCCACGCCGACGTGGTGCGCTTCCTGGTGGAGAAACATGCGCGGCGCGACCTGCGCTCGCAGGCCGGCATCACCGCGCTGGACATCGCGCGCAGCACAGGCGATCCCGAGCTGGTGGCGCTGCTGGACCCGGACGCACACTCCGCCGCACGGGGGCACAAGCCCGCCCGAATCCGGAAGGCGCAACGCGGAAAAAAACACCCCGGATCGCATCATTCCGGGCGCAAATCCCGCCCCTGACCTGCGCCGCCGCGGGCGGCCGGGCTGCGCTAACCCCTATAGCTTGTTTAAGTATGGGGAAAATAGAATAATGGAAGCAAAGAATTTTCAGCGAGGCAACCCGCGATGAACGCTCTTTACATCTTGCCGTTGCTGCTCATCTCGGCTTCCGTCGCCAGCGCGGCAGAGCCGGCTGCAGCCGTGAGCACGTCGGCGCAGGCCGCGCCGGCCCAAGGCGCGCCCGTTGCCGAACAAGCCGCCGCGGCAAGCGCACCGGCCCAAAGCGCACCAAGCCAGACCGCCTCGCCGCTGAGCATGCCCGCTCAAAACGGGTCCGCCCCCCGCGTGTCGGGCCCAGGCGCATCAATGCCGGCAGCAGCCGCGCCACGCCCGGCGGCGGCGGCGCCCCTTCCTGAACTCAAGGGTATCGAGGAGAAGGCGTCCGAACGCAAGACAACTGAAGAAAAGCCGGAGGCGCACCAAGCCGTCGAACGCAAGACGCGCCGGCACCCGCATGCCAAGACCCCGCAAACCGGCCAGGAGCGCGCAACGACGCGGAATAAACCCGTCCGGCGCGAGCGCATCATACATGGCAAAACCCCGGCCGCCGCGCTGGACATGACCACCGGACGCAATCCCGTGCTGGAAGCGATCAACCTGGTCGCCACCAGGCAGCGCGCAGAAATACAGGCCGCCGACCGGAAGGTTTCGGAATCCGACTGGTGGTCGGATACGCTGGAGCGCGACTGGATCGTCAAGCGGCCGTTCGGCCCCGGCATCTTCGATTCCACCCACTGGTTCTACGTCAGCTACAAGGTGAACGGCCGCATCCTGATGTCGTGGTTCGTGGACCTCAGCAAGCGCACGGTATCGGACATCGCCCCGCCGGAAAAGCAGAGCGCGCACTGATCGCTCTGCCCCGCCTCAATAGCACCAGGCCCACTACTGCTATCGGCAGCTGATCTCTTTCAGCTTCTCCCGGCCCATAACAAAACACCGGGTTTTTGGACGGGGTGAATCGCTGACATCGCTGCCGCTGATGCCGGTGATGATCAGGAGGTGGCTGTTGGCGCGGTAGTCGGCGGAAAATGAATCCGAGTCATCGCCGATGACGTAGCCATCCGGAAAGCCATCCACAACCTCTCCGCTGATCACGTCCACGATGGAGCCGGTAATGCAGGCGGTGCCGCAGTCATAGGTAAAGACAATGTAATGCCCGGCAAAATTCACCCGTCCTTTGAGGGTTTGTTTGAGTTGCCATTTGAAGTCCGGCGAGTCATCGGCTTCCGGCTTTACCGGGCCATGCTTGCCCTTGTAGATGTGCGCGACCGGATAGTCGATGAACTTCGGCGTGCCGCCGCTGGCATGGGCGGCGCTGGCGATCAATGCCAGCATGGCCGCGATGGTGATTGAATACCTTTTCATCTGCTTCCTCCCTGTGCGTACCGTCGCACGCCGCCGGGTATTCCGCACATTCCCGCGATGGCGGCGTGCGCCGCGATTGTACTGCAATGCCCCCAGGCATACGCGCCTCGGCGGCACGGACAAGACTGCCCAAAAAAGTGCCGCCGGATGACGGCGGCCGCAAAACGGAAAAGCAGACAGCCAGGCGCGGCAGACTAAAGCTCGGCGAATTCCAGCGCGAGCACGCTATTGTCCAGGGCGAATGCCGCCTTGCCGGTGAGCGCGCGCAGCGCGTGGTGGTCCTGAAAGGCGGGGATGGCCGCGGGGCTCGCCAGCGTGACCAGCAGGCAATACTGGTACTGGCCGTCGCGGCCCATCGCCTGGCCGACACGGATGTCGCGCACGCCGGGAATGCTCTGCAGCGCCTGGCGGCCTTCGCGCAGGACGGCGGCCATATCGCCGCTGCGCGCGCCTTCCGGGTCCTCCGGCGTATGCAGCAGCGCGACATGCGCGGCCTCCTGCCACGGCCTGCACTGGCTCAGCACCTCGGCCGCCCGGCCGCCACTGCCCCAGGCGCGGATGCAGCGTTCCACTTCCTCGCGCACCGCATCGCGCACGCCGGCCCGCAAGGCGGCATAGCCTTTGCCCGCGCTGGCGGCGGCGTTCGCGCGGATGCGCTTCGCGGCGGCCTCGGCCAGCCCGGTGTAGTAGTTGATCTTGGCCACGCCGTGCGAAATGAGGCGGCGGGTCTGCTCTTCATTCAGGCCGGTGCCGCCGTGTATCACCAGGGGCACGCTCACCGCGCCGTGGATCTTGGCCAGGCGGTTGTAGTCCAGCTTGGGCGCTCCCTTCATGCGGCCGTGCACGGTGCCGATGGAGACGGCGAGGCAATCGACGCCCGTGCGCTCGACATAGGCCTTGGCCTCGGCGGCCGAGGTGTAGGCCAGCTCGCCGGGATGTTCGTCCGCGCTCTCGCCCTCCACGCCCGGCACATAGCCCAGTTCACCCTCCACCGCCACGCCGCAGGCATGCGCCATCGCAGCGACCTCGCGCGTGAGATGCAGATTGTCCGACAGCGGTTGCATGGAGGCATCCACCATCACCGCGTTGCAGCCGGCGGAGATCGCCCGCGCGGCCGCGGCCAGCGCCGTGCCGTGGTCGAAGTTGATGGCAACCGGCACCGCCGCGCGGCGCGCAGCCGCCACCACGGTGGGCGCAAACAGCTCGAAGTCGCGCTCCGCAAAGTGCGACTCGATCAGATTGAGGATGACCGGGGCACGGCTGGCTTCCGCCGCGGCCAGTACGCCATCGAGCATCGCCTGGTCATCCACGCCGAATGCGCCCACCGCGTAGTTGTGGCGGTAGGCGTGGCCCACCATGTCGACGAACTGGACGAGCGCCATGACAGCCTCCTGTTATTTTTTTGCGAGACCGGCAAGGGCTTCGTCGGCGGACTTGTCGTAGCGCGCGCGCTCCTTCTGCGCGGCGGCTTCCAGCGCGCCGTCGATTTCCGGATATTTCAGGGCGAGGATGCGCGCGGCCAGCATCGCCGCATTCTTCGCGCCGTCCACCGCAACCGTGGCCACGGGCACGCCGGGCGGCATCTGCACCGTGGAGAGCAGCGCATCCAGCCCAGACATCATGCCGCCGGAAAGCGGCAGGCCGATCACCGGCAGCCGCGTGTGGCCCGCGATGACGCCGGCCAGGTGGGCGGCCATGCCCGCGCAGCCGATCAGCACCTGCACGCCCTCGCGGTGCGCGCGGTCGAGATAGGCGAGCACCTTGTCCGGGGTGCGGTGCGCCGACGCGACCACCACCTCGCTGGGAATTCCCAGATCGGTCAGCATGTCACGCACCTTGATCACGGTGGGCAGGTCATTGGGGCTGCCGGTCAGAATGCCGACCAGGCTCTTGCCGGATCCTTGATTAATATCAGTGTTGCGCGCGCTTTCCTTCGTCATGGTGTTTCTCCTGAAAACTGTGATTCTGTACTGATGTCCGTCCGATTCATGCCAATGCCTCGAAGCGGTTGCTGCCGGGGTTGTAGCGCAGCAATTCTCCTCGCTCCATGTCAAAATACCAGCCATGCAGCGCCAGCTTGTTCTGCGCCACGCGCTCCAGTATCCATGGGAAGGTCAGCAAGTTGTCCAGGGACACCTTGACGGCTTCCAATTCACAGGCGTGCGCCTGTGCGTCCAACGACAGTCCCGGCATGCGGGCCAGCACGCGGTTGCGGGCATTGACGGCTATCCTCATCCATCCGGAAATGAATCCATCCTGCGGCTCGCTGCCCGGCGCCCTGCTCATCAGCGCGCGAACGCCCCCGCAGTGAGCATGCCCCAGGACGATGATGTTCTCCACTTCCAGCTGGCACACCCCGAATTCGAGCGCAGCGCTGGTGCCATGATGGCTGCCGCTGACCTCATATGGCGGAACCAGATTGGCCACATTGCGGATGATGAACAAGTCCCCGGGGTCGGAGTTGGTCACGATTGCGGGATCCACCCTGGAGTCGCAGCAACCGACAACAATGGTTTTGGGCGATTGCCCCTGGGTCATGAGGCGCTCAAACAAATCGCGATTCTCTTCATAATGCTGGCTGCGGAACCGCCTGAATCCGTCGATCAGTTTGTCGATATGGCTCTCCGTCAGCCGAGTCAGCGCTTCGCGGTATTTTTCGCCGGTCCTGGCCGCCACCTCGGGCGGCAGCTCGGGTCCGGGCGCGCGCTTGTTCCATCCGCATCCTTCCAGCCAGTCGCGCACATATTGCTTGTCGAAGCTGGGCGGGTTGCTGCCGGGCCGATACAGGTCATCCGGCCAGAACCGCGACGAGTCCGGGGTCAGCGCTTCGTCGATGAGGTACAGCATGCCCGCCTCATCCAGACCGAATTCGAATTTGGTGTCCGCGATGATAATGCCCCTGGTTGCCGCATACGCAGATGCTTCCCGGTAAAGGGCGATGCACACATCGCGCACCTGCGCGGCGAGTGTCCTGCCAAGCAGTTGTTCGGCCTGCGCGTAGCTGATGTTTTCGTCGTGAGCGCCCGCCTCCGCCTTGGTTGAGGGAGTAAACAGCGGCTCCGGCAATTTGTCGGCTTCGCGCAGCCCCTCCGGCAGGGGGATGCCGCATACGCTGCGGGACTTCTGGTATTCCTTCCATCCCGAGCCCACCAGATAGCCGCGCACGATGGCTTCTATCGGCAGCGGCTTGAGCTTCTTCACGACAATGGCGCGGCCCGCCACCTGATCCCGCTCATCCGCGGCCACCACCGATTCCGGGGGAATGCCGGTGAGGTGGTTGGGGATGATGTGCCGCAGCCGCTCGAACCAGAAATCGGAAATTTTCGTCAATACGGCGCCCTTGCCCGGTATGGGCGTAGGCAGAACCACGTCGAACGCGGACAGCCGATCCGTCGTGACAATCAGAAGATGCTCCGCGTCCACATCGTAAATGTCGCGTACCTTGCCACGGCTGAGCAATGGCAAACTGGCGATACGGGATTCAAATTGTGCTTTTGTCATATCTGCCATTCTGTAAAATGGACACATGGAAATCATCTGCTACAGAGCCCCGGAAATCGGCGCTGAGCCGCGCGCACTGCCTGCCGCGACCTACAATATTGCGCACACCCTGCTGGCCCGCAGTCCATCCGGCGCTTTCTTCGTACCGATACGTTCCATGCAATACCTGGCGATCATCGATGCCGCGGAGTTCGTTTTCCTCGACGGCAACACCAAGTGCTGGATAGACATCGCCTGGCGCAATTTCCGCCCGCAGGAGCGCTCTTCACTGGACGACCCCGTCCCCTACGAGGCGGTGTATTACCGCGCGCACGCCGCCGACCTGATGCCGCGCCTGCAGGCCGAGCTGCCGCGCGCGCTGGCAGAGCTGGCGGCCAAGGAGCGCTTCAGCGGCGATGCCACGGTGCTGAAATTCCCCGCACCGCAGCGACCGTCCGGCGCCTGACAGCGCTCATTCGTCGTCGCCCAGCTCCGGGTCCCAGCCTTTGCCGCGCGCCTCGGCCATTGCCGTCGCATAGATTTTTTCGTGGCGCTCGCGCAGTTCCGGCGCCAGGCGGCTCGGCAGGTTGGCGTACTTGTCCCATTCCTGCTGCACCCGCTCCATCAGCGCCTGCATGCGGCCCAGTTCCCAGCCGGCGCAATCCTCGGTGTCCGGAATCAGCCCGAACACCCAGCCATCCAGCACGACGCGGCCCAGTTGGGTGATGCCGTGCCGGTCCTTGTAAAAGCCGACGTATGTCTTGGGATCAGTCATTGTTCGTCCATTATGTAGTCTATGGTCAGGCGATCCGGCGCCGATGGCCGGAAGCATTCGTCAGCGTAGGCCCGGTGTGCGGGGTGGACGGCATAGCTTTCCGCCACGGCCGGGCTGGCAAAGCGAATGTGCCATAACCGGCGGTAACGCGCATCAGGCTTGATGGCGCGGCCCGTCTCCACGGCGCGCACGCCGGGGATGCCCGCCAGGTCCCGCACCCCGCGCGCCAGGGCCGCTTGCTGCTGCGGTTCATCCATGCCTTCATCGAAATTGAATTCGATGGCATGCATCACTTCGCGCCACCGGCGGCACGCGCCCGCGACCGCCTGCGCCCGTCCCGCCGCTCCGAGCAGGCCGTTCATGCGCGAGACCTCATTGCCGACGGCCGCGCGCGCATCGGCCAGCAGGCCGGTGAAACCCGCACTCCCGCCCGCCGCCGTGCGGGCGCGGATGCTGGCAGCGGCGGCATCGGACAGCGCGGTGTAGTAGTTGAGCTTGGTCATGCCGTGGGCGACCAGTTGCCGGTACTGCTCGTCGCCAAGCCCGGTGCCGCCATGGATGACCAGCGGCACGGGTACCGCGTCGCGGATGGCCGCCAGCCGCTCGAAGTCCAGTTGCGGCGTGCCGCGCATGCGGCCGTGCACGGTGCCGACGGAAACGGCGAGGCAGTCCACGCCGGTGGCTGCCACGAAGCGACGCGCCTCATCGGGCTCGGTCATGCGCACTTCGCCCGGATGCAGTTCGGCGTCCTCGCCCTCCACCCCGGGCACGTAGCCCAGCTCTCCCTCCAGCGGGATGCCGCAGCTGCGGGCCAGGGCCACGGCCTCGGCGCTGAGACGCACATTTTCGTCGTACGGCAGATGGGAGGCGTCCAGCATGACTCCATTGCACCCGAGCGCAATCGCGCGGCGCACGGATTCCAGCGTGGTGCCGTGATCGAGGTGGATGGCCAGCGGCACGCGGGCACGCCGGGCGGCGGCCGCGACCGCCGCCATCAGCAGCTCGAAATCGTAATGCGGGAAGTGCGACTCGGCCAGGCTCAGGACGGCCGGCGCGGCATCGCGCTCGCAGGCCGCCACGACCGCCTCCAGGAATTCGAGGCTGACCACGTCATAGCCGCCGACGGCGTAGCCGTTCGCCCGGGCATGGCGCAGCAGGTCGTCCATGTGGATCAGCATGACCTTACCTCGTCAGTCCTGCATAAAGCAGGGGCAGCTTCTCCGGCAGCCGCTCGACATGATCGACCACCATGTAGTTCTTCGCGCCGAAGATGCGCGACACATACTGGTCGGCGCGCGGGTCCAGGCTCATGCAGTAGGTGGTGATGCCATTGCGCGCCAGTTCCTCCACCGCCTTCTTGGTATCGTAGCGCAGGTATTGCGGGTCGCGCACGTCCACGTCCGCCGGTTCGCCGTCGGTGATCACCAGCAGCAGCTTCTTCGACGACTTCTGCAGCTTCAGGTAGTGCCCGGCATGGCGCACTGCCGCGCCCATGCGCGTGGAAAGCTGGCCGCTCATGCCGGACAGGCGCGCCTTGGGCATGTCGTCGTAGGGCTGGTCGAAATCCTTGTAGCGGAAGTATTCCACGTTATGCCGGCCGTCGGAGCAGAAGCCATGGATCGCAAACGGGTCGCCCACCTTGTGGATGGCATCCGCCAGCAGCACCGTGGCCTGGCGCTGCAGGTCGAGCACGCTGTAGTCATGGCCGGCCACGGTCTCGTTGGTGGATTCGGAGAGGTCGAGCAGCACCAGCACCGAGATGTCGCGCACCTTGCGCACCGAGCGCATCATGATGCGCGGGTCGGGCTGCTGCCCCATGCGCATGTCGGTCATCGCCAGCAGCGCGGCGTTGATGTCCACCTCGTCGCCGTCCTCCAGCTTGCGGATGCGGGTCACGCCCTGCGGCTGCAACGCATCGAGCAGGAATTTGAGGCGGCCTATGGTGCGCTTGTGCCGGGCTGCGATGTCGTCTATCACCCGCAGGTCGCCGGCTTTGGGGCGCTTTTCCAGCACGGTAGCCCAGGACGGACGCTCGAGCTGGATCTGGTAGTCCCACTCCGAGTAGTGATACGGCGCGGACACCGGCTCCTTGCCCTCCATCTCGTTGAACGACTTGCCGCCGCTCTCGTCGCCGATGCTCTCGTAGGGGAAAAGCTCGGTGCCCAGCACCCAGATTTCCTCGGCATCATCGCCCGCGGTCTCGACGTCGATCTCGTTCGCCATTTCCATCACGTTCACGTACTTGCGCACCTGCGCGGGCGTTTCGTAGCCCGCGGCGATGGCCTGGTCAAAATCGAATTCCTCGAACGCCCAGAAATAGCGGTTGTCGTCGCGATATGCGGCGCTGAGCACATCGCTGCGCGGATTGAAGGCGATGCGCTTTTCGCTGAACGCATGGGCGAGCTGCACACCGATGTCCCACGACACCTGGTTGCTCTCCAGGCTTTCGGCGGCCTGCTTGAACAGCACGCGGCCCTGGGCGATCCACGGATCACCGTCCGCATAGCCGTCGTCAAGCAGCGCGCGCGCCAGGCGGTTGAGGTAATCACCCGCCGTGGCCGACTGTGCCGGCGTGATGCTGTGCAGTTGCACCCAGAGCTTTTTCAGGCCGGGGAAGCGCTTCAACGCCAGGGTTTCCACGCGCGCATCCTCGATGACGCTGATTACCGCCATCTGCCATGGATTGAGCGCCTCGGCGGAGATGGGCGCTTTCGTAAACACGATATGGGCGGCGCTGTGCGCGGCGGCCGCGCGATACATCTCTAGCCCGGAGATCTCGACCTCGCCCTCGGCGTAGTCGTCATAGGCGTCGGGCAGGTGGATGAAGTAGCCTTCGACGAAGGGCTTGTAGCCCTCGCGCGATTCGAAGTCGCCGGAGGTGGGCTTCATGAAGAAGTCGCGCGCCCACAGTGCGCGCAAATACATGTTGATGCGGCGCTGCACGTCGACGAACAGCGTGCCCTTGCGCTCCTTCTGCAGCATGGCCTGCGACTCGCGCGACAGCAGCCCGAAATAGCTGGCCTGCGCGGGATAATCGGTACGGTAGGCGTGCGCGCCCCACATCGCCCAGCGCCGCAGGCCGCCCAGGGTGAGCTGGCCGAACAGCGGCTCCAGGTTTTCGAGCATCGGGCGCACGCCGCGCGGGGCCTGCGCCAGGAGCTGGGACAGGAATTGCAGGTAGGCGCCGAACAGCGCATCGTCGCCCAGGCGCGCCGCGGCGGTGGGCGCGGTGCTCAGCATCAGTTCGATCACCGAGCCCGAGGTTTTGGAAGCCAGTGACAGCGCGGTCTGCACCAGGTCGGGGATCATATCCTCGCCGATTTCCTTGGCGACCTGCGGGGCGTGGTCTATCCAGGCGGCCACCACTTCGTCGCCGCGGCCCAGGCTTTTCAGCGCGGCCGCGCCCTTGACGTAGTTATCCAGGCCGCGGGCGCTGAATACCTTGGCCGCATCGTGCCAGGCGGCGTTCAGGCTGTCGCGCTGCTCGGGCGAAAGCGCTTCCAGCAGCTCTTCGTAGTCGGTCAGGTTGACGCCCATGGCATCCCCCCGTTCAGAAGTAGGTGGTGACTGCCGCATCCAGGGCGTCGCGCATGTCCGGATCGTCGGTGATCGGACGCACCAGCGCCACGCGGCAGGCCTTCACCGCGTCGACCCCGGCTGAGATCAGGCTGCCCGCATGCACCAGCATGCGGGTGGAGATGCCCTCGTCCAGGCCGTGGCCCTTGAGGTTGCGCGCGCGCTCGGCGATGGATACCAGCTTGTCCGCGGTCTCGGCCGCCACGCCGGTTTCATGGGCCACGATCTCGGTCTCGATGTCGTGCTCGGGATAGTTGAAGTCCAGTCCGCCGAAGCGCTGCTTGGTGGACTGCTTGAGGTCCTTCATCAGCGACTGGTAGCCGGGGTTGTAGGAGATCACCAACTGGAAGTCGGGGTGGGCGTGCACCAGCTCGCCCTTCTTTTCCAGGGGCAGCACGCGGCGATTGTCGGTCAGCGGGTGGATCACCACGGTGGTGTCCTGGCGTGCCTCGACCACCTCATCCAGGTAGACGATGGCGCCGTAGCGCGCGGCAATGGCCAGCGGGCCGTCCTGCCAGCGGGTGCCGCTGGCGTCGAGCAGGAAGCGGCCGACCAGGTCGGAGGCCGTCATGTCCTCGTTGCAGGCCACGGTGACCAGCGGCTTTCCCAGTTTCCACGCCATGTGCTCCACGAAGCGCGTCTTGCCGCAACCGGTGGGGCCTTTCAGCATCATCGGCATGCGCACCCCGTAGGCGGCTTCGAACAGTTCGACTTCGTCTGACACCGGACGGTAGTAGGGTTCGTTTTCGATACGGTACTGTTTGATGATGTCGCTCATGGCTGGCTCTCCATTCTTAAACTATTGCTCCAGTTCCTCTGGAATCCATCTGCTGCCCTGTACAGGGGCGCAAACACCCGGCCGGTCGTCATCGGGGCCGGCGAACATGCTTGCGTCCGTGCGCGGATGCGCCTGAAAATTCCCCGCCACCGGAGAGAGGCGGCGGCGGGGAAACCGCTGCGTTATACAGTCTTGCCGCGGTAGATCACCATCGCCGTACCCTGGCTCTGGGTGAAGTTGTTGTAGCCGATCAGGCGTACGTGGTTGTTGGGATTGGCCTTGTGGCAGGCGTCCGCCTCGGCCAGGATCTTGTCCACGTCGGTCTCGCCGAACATGGGCAGCTTCCACATGTACCAGTAGGAATCCATCAGGTGCTCGGGCTCGGTATGCTCAATGGCCGGGTTCCAGCCCTTGCTCACCAGGTATTCCACCTGCTTGCGGATGTCGTCCTTGTTCATCGCCGGCAGGTAGGAGAAGGTCTCAAACTTGCGGCTGGAAGGATCGCTGACGCGCGACTTGTAATCCATTACTTCACTCATGATTTGCTCCTTTATTTCGTTGGTTGGCCGGTTGCAGGGCGCGCCACACTTTTGTATTTCGCCGGGGCGCGCACCCGCATCGCCGCATTACTTGTGACCGACGTCCAGCTTGTCGACGGTGTCGAACTCGAACTTGATCTCTTTCCATGTTTCCATGGCGATCTTCAGTTCGGGCGAGCTCTTTGCCGCTTCAGTCAGGATGGCCTTGCCTTCGCGCTCGATGGCGACGCCCTTGTTGCGCGCCTCGACGCAGGCTTCCAGCGCCACGCGGTTGGCTGCAGCGCCCGCCGCATTGCCCCAGGGGTGGCCCAGCGTGCCGCCGCCGAACTGCAGGACGGAGTTGTCGCCGAAGATGCTCACCAGCGCGGGCATGTGCCACACGTGGATGCCGCCGGAGGCCACCGGGATCACGCCGGGCATGGAGCCCCAGTCCTGGTCGAAGAAGATGCCGCGCGAACGGTCTTCCTTGATGTAGCTGTCACGCATGATGTCGATCCAGCCCAGGGTCGCCTCGCGGTCGCCTTCCAGCTTGCCAACCACGGTGCCCGAGTGCAGGTGGTCACCGCCGGACAGACGCAGGGCCTTGGCCAGCACGCGGAAGTGGATGCCGTGGTGCGGGTTGCGGTCCAGCACGGCGTGCATCGCGCGGTGGATGTGCAGCAGCATGCCGTTGTCGCGGCACCAGTTGGCCAGGCCGGTGTTGGCGCAGAAGCCGCCGGTCAGGTAGTCGTGCATGATGATGGGCGAGCCGATTTCCTTGGCAAACTCGGCGCGCTTGTACATCTCTTCCGGGGTCGGCGCGGTCACGTTCAGATAGTGACCCTTGCGCTCGCCGGTCTCGCGCTCGGCCTTCTCGATGGCTTCCTGCACGAACTGGAAGCGGTCGCGCCAGCGCATGAACGGCTGGCTGTTGACGTTCTCGTCGTCCTTGGTGAAGTCCAGGCCGCCGCGCAGGCACTCGTACACGGCGCGGCCGTAGTTCTTGGCGGACAGGCCCAGTTTCGGCTTGATGGTGCAGCCCAGCAGCGGACGGCCGTACTTGTTCATCTTGTCGCGCTCGACTTCGATGCCGTTGGGCGGGCCGCCGCAGGTCTTCACGTAGGCGATGGGGAAGCGCACGTCTTCCAGACGCAGCGCACGGATGGCCTTGAAGCCGAACACGTTGCCCACCAGCGAGGTGAACACGTTCACCACGGAGCCTTCCTCGAACAGGTCGATCGGGTAGGCAATGAAAGCATAGAAGCAGGTGTCGTCGCCGGGCACGTCCTCGATGCGATAGGCGCGGCCCTTGTAGTAATCGAGGTCGGTCAGCAGGTCGGTCCACACCGTGGTCCAGGTGCCGGTCGAAGACTCGGCGGCAACGGCCGCGGCCGCTTCCTCGCGGTCCACGCCCGGCTGCGGGGTGATCTTGAAACAAGCAAGGATGTCGGTGTCGAGCGGGGTATACTCCGGCATCCAGTAGGTGGCGCGATATTCTTTCACGCCTGCGTTATAGGTCTTGACGGCCATGGCAAGCTCCTCAGGATTCATGTTTAACTTACCCCCCGCGTAACCGGAGGACTTTTTTTATATCCCCCGGCAGAGCCGGGGAACGCATCGCTCAATTGAGCGTGGACAGACTATAGCCAAGGCGAACCATAAATAATAATTGTATTTTTCGATGCAAACGATAGACTATAGTCTATGGATCGAAAAAAGGCATACAGCCCATGGAAAAAGCCGGCTTGATGAAAAACGCAACCCTGCGCCAGTTCAAGGTATTTGAGTCGGTCGCACGCAATCTCAGCGTCACCCGCGCCGCGGAAGAGCTCTACCTCACCCAGCCCACGGTCTCCATCCAGCTCAAGCAGTTAAGCGACGTGATCGGCCTGCCGCTGATCGAGCAGATCGGCAAGCGCATCTACCTCACCGATGCCGGACAGGCCCTGCTCAAGACCTGCCGTGAGGTCTTCGACAGCCTGGAACGCTACGAGATGCTGATTTCCGACATGAAGGGGGTGAAGGCGGGCAAGCTGCGGCTGGCGGTGATCACGACCGCGAAGTATTTCATCCCGCGCCTTCTCGGCCAGTTCTGCCAGGACTATCCCGGCATCGACGTTTCGCTCAAGGTGACCAACCGCGAACGCGTGCTGCAGCGCATGGCCGAAAACCAGGACGACCTCTACGTGCTGGGCGCCCTGCCCGAGGAGGCGGATGTCGTGATCGAACCCTTCCTGGAAAATCCGCTGGTGGTGGTCGCCGCGCGCAGCCACCCGCTGGCGGCGGAAAAAGCCATCTCTGCCCAGCGCCTGGCGGAGGAAGCCTTCATCATGCGCGAGCCGGGGTCCGGCATCCGCCTCGCCACCGAGCAATTCTTCGCCGAGCGCGGGCTCAAGCTCAACGTGCGCATGGAACTGGGCAGCAACGAGGCGATCAAGCAGGCCGTGGCCGCCAACCTCGGCATCGCGGTGCTCTCCGCCCACACCGTGCCCCTGGAACACGGCAGCGAAGACCTCGTGCTGCTCGACGTGAAGCACTTTCCCATCCGCCGCCACTGGTACCTCGCCTACCCGCGCAACAAACAGCTCTCGGTCGTGGCCCAGGCCTTCCTGGAATTTTTGCAGCGCGAAGCCAAGGTCATCGGCGACAAATACCTGCAAGGCATACCAGGGCTGCATTCCCCCGCGAGCCACGAGCGCCCCGCTCCGGAACCGCAGCCGGCGGCGCGCAAGGCCAGGCAAAAGAAGTAGACCGTTTCAGGCGTTCGCGGAAAGGTTCGCGACGTGCGCATTGGCGGACATTTGCTGCCGGGCCAATGCTCTGCCCTTGTTGCAGCCTGCGTGAGCTAGCTCAGACTCAGAATCCAGGCCACGATGGTCCTGATGTCGGCGTCGCTGACAGATGCGGGCGCGGGGAGCATCGGCGTGGACCCGAACGACCCCGATCCGCCGCTGCGGATTTTCCCGGCCAGCTTCGCGGCCGCTTCCTTGTCGCCCTTGTATTTCGCCGCGATTTCCTTGAAAGACGGGCCCACCAGCCGGCTGTCGACGGCATGGCACGCCATGCAGCCGCTTTTCCTGGCTAGCGTTGCGCCATCTGCCAGCGCGTGGGTGGACACGAGGAGTCCTGCAGAGAACATGAGTACGTGCCGTATCTTCATAGTGATCTCCTTTGTGGGTCAACAGGCCGCCCAAAAGTGGATTGGACGCAGCCCATCATACTGCCGAAGCGGCAGTTTGTGCGCCTGTTGTGCCCCTGCACAGGCGCCGCGCCGGCTAGCGTGCTATTGCCCCCTTGGTCTTGCGAAGGCGAAGCCGCAAATGCCAAAGGCATGCCGCACGGCATATGTCCCTAAGCTGCGGGCCCGCTGCGTCTTCCTCGCTGCCGGCCTACGCGCACCTGCGCCACCGGTGGCTTGGGCCGCCGCACAAACCCTGTGTAGCGCATACATCGCGCATATCCGCGCTTGCGCATAATCCCATGAATTCCACAAGGAAATCGTTCCGAACTTCGCTATAATTGCCGAAAGAAAAGGCGTTCTGTCGCCGATAATGACCGTGTTTCACCTTCGCAAGGCCAGCCCATGTCATTTCGCGCCACCGTTGTCGGGACGTTGCTGCTGTGCTGCCCGCTCACTGCGGGCGCGCAGGCCGCGCCATTCGATCGCGGCGTGGCATGCGCTGATGCGGCTCAGCCCGAGGTGCATCTCGCTCCCTGGGCAAAGGTCATCGCCGATCCCTCGAACAGGCTGACCGCCGCCGACATGCTGCGCCTGCCCTGGAAGGGCAGCGGGCCCTCCGGCGACATTCCCGACTCCGTCCTGCACGAGGTGAGTTACTGGTTCCTCGTTCCGCTGGCCAATCCCGGCCCTGCCCCGCTGCAGCGCCTGCTGGTGCTCGACCCTGGCTGGCTGGACGAGGCGCAAATCACCCTGGTGCGGCCCGACGGCACGATGCAGGAGATGACGGGCGGCGCCAGCCTGCCCTTCTCGCATCGCGCGGCACCGGACCGCAGGACCAATTTCGAACTGAGCCTGCCTCCGGGCCGCAGCCGCCTGCTGCTGCGCGCGCGCTCGCGCGAACCGTGGTGGGGCGCGGACAAAAGCGCGCCGCAACTGGTCAGGATGACGCTGTGGGACAAGAGCGCATTCTATGCGGCGGAGAACGGACAATCGGCGTATTTCAGCGCCGTCTATGCGGCATTGGGCGCGCTGCTGGTCTTCAACCTGTTCCTGTTCTTCTCGGTGCGCGACCGGATCTATGGCGCCTATGTCGCCTATCTCGGGTGCTTCATGATCATGCATGCCAGCTACAACGGGCAGATGTTCGAGTTCGTCTGGCCCAACCACCCGGACTGGAACAAGTGGGCGATCTCGATCTTCACCTACCTGTTCATACTGGCCGGGCTTTCGTTCGCGACGGTGTTTCTCGACACCCGGAACCGCCTGCCCGCGGGCTATCGCTGGACGAAGCGGCTGATGACGGCGGTCATGGTTTCGGCATTCGCCGTCGCGCCGGGCGGCTACGGCCTGCACATGGCCAGCGGCATCCTGTGGGTGGGCGCCTATTCCGGCTTCGTGATCTTCCTCGGCGTCTGGTCGCTGGTGAAGGGTAACCGGGCCGCCCGCTATTTCCTGCCCGCGACGGTGGCGGGGCTGGTGGGCTCGGCCCTGACCGGCGCCACCGTCTCGGGCATCATCCCGTTCTCGATCTGGGGCTACCGGGCGATAGACATCGGCATGCTGGTGGATGCGTCTCTGCTGTCGCTGGCGCTGGCGGATCGGGTGAGGATCTCCCGCCACGAAGCAGAGCAGGCGAAGGAGCGGCTGGTGGACGCGACCCGCCTGTATGCCCAGCATCTGGAACGCGACGTGGCCGACCGCACGAAGCGCTTGCGGAACGCGAACGCCATCAAGGACAAGTTCATGTCCATCATCGCCCACGACCTGCGTGGGCCGATAGGCAGCATGGCGCTGTATTTCGAGATGGTGGATACCGTGGAAAAGCTCACCGAAGACGGCCTGAAGAAAGTCCGCGCCACGCTCGAAAGCACGCGCCACCTGCTCGAGGAATTGCTGACCTGGTCCACGCTGCAGCGGGAACACGTTCACTGGCGGCCGGTTCCCTTCGACATCAGCGAGGTGGCGCGTGAGATGCAGCGGCTGTTCGCCCCGCATGCGCAAGCGCGGAACATCGCGCTCGAGATGGACATGGAGGAGGCCTGGGTGCTGGCCGACCAGAGCATGGCGCGCGCCGTCCTGCGCAACCTGACCGACAATGCACTGAAGTTCACCGAAAGCGGCGGGCGGGTGCGCGCCAGTTTGTCCCGGGAGGCCGGCTATTGCCGAATCATGGTTGAGGACACCGGCATCGGCATGGATGCCGAGCTGCGCGATGCGCTGTTCAGCGTCGACGCCAAGGCACTGGGCCAGACCTCGCGCACGGCGGCGGCCACCGGCGAATCCGGGGCCGGCTTGGGATTGATATTGTGCAAGGAATTCGTGGAGCGCAACGGCGGCGCCATCGGCGCAGACAGCGAACCGGGCAAAGGCGCCCGGCTCTGGTTCACCCTGCCGTCCGCCCCCGCGATGGCCGCCGCGGCCTGAACCGCGCGACGGCCGCAGCCTGCCCCCCTCCTACCCGCTGGAGCATGCGCCTGAGGTGCTCAACATTCCGGCGGACGAGGCGTGGCAGTGGGACATGGCCATAGGCGCGCACATGCTCACGCCGGCAGGCGGTAACCCTTCTCGCGAATCATTTTCAGCAAGGCGTCGGCGACGGCGGTGTCGTAGCGCGTGCCGCGATGGCTTTCGATCTCGACCAGCGCGGTTTCCACCCCCAGCGCGGGCCGGTACGGGCGGAAGGAGGCCATGGATTCCACCACGTCGGCGACGGCGAGAATGCGCGCCTCGGGCAGGATCTCCTCGCCCTTCAGGCCCTGCGGATAGCCGCTGCCGTCAATGCGCTCGTGGTGCTGGCGGATGATGTCCGCGATGGGCAGCGGGAACTGCACGTCTTTCAGGATCTGGTAGCCGCGCTCGGCATGCTCCTTCACCAGATCGTATTCGACGGCGGTGAGCCGGCCCGGCTTGGTGAGGATTTCCACGGGCACGGCAATCTTGCCTATGTCGTGCACCAGGCCGATCATTTCCAGTTCCTTGCATTTGCGTTCCGCCCAGCCCATTTCTCGGGCAATGTCCGCCGCGATGATGCCGACGCGCCTTTCGTGTCCTGCGGTGTAGGGGTCGCGGTGCTCGACCATATTGGAGACGGCAAGCAGCGTGCCCTCCATCGCCTTTTCCAGTTGCCGCACGTAATCCGCCAGTTGCTCCTCGCTGCGCCTGCGCTCGGTGATGTCGGCCGCCAGCACGAACACGGCCGGGCGGCCCCCCCACAGGCCGAGGGCGGCATGGGTGCCGACCTCGATGCGCTTGCCGTCCGGGCGGGTGTAGGGCGAAACCAGCGACACCGAGCGCTCGCCCGCCGCCAGCCGGGCGCGGGAATCAAGCAGCGTGCGCATGCCTTGCGGATCGTCGCGGAAGAACTCGGCCGAATCGTGGCCCAGCACTTCGTCCTCGGGCCGGCCTAAGATCCCGCACATGCGCGGATTGGCGTAAACGATCTTGCCGTCCTGGGAGACGTAGATGCCGGTAAGCGATTGCTCGATGAGACCGCGGAAGCGGGCTTCGCTTTCCTGGAGCACGCGCTTTTCCCGGCGCAGGGAGTGGATGGAGAATGTGGCGAAATTCGCGCCGAGGATGACGATCGCGCCCAGCGCGGCCAGCAGCACGCCAAGCCAGGTTTTGTTGTGATCGAGTTCCTGCAGAGCCGTCATCCGGTCGCGCACGTGCGCCGTCATGCCGTAGACGCCCAGCCCGGCGGAAGCTGTGACATAGGGTACGGGATCGCCGGCAAAGTAGACCAGCGTCGGGAAATCACCGTCGGCGCCTTCGGTCATGCGCACCGGGGGAAATTCGGCCTCCCCATAGATGGCGCGCCTGGCGCGTGGCGGCAGCACGTTGACGCCCGCCCCCGGCAGCGCATGTCCCAGCAGCGCCGCATCCTGCGCGATGACGATCACCCCATTGGCGTCGGAAATGTAGCCCGCATCCGTGCTGATCATGAAGCGCAGCCCGGGCATGTCCATGGTTACCACGACCACGCCCCGGGTGACGCCGCCGGCCCTGACCGGCGCGGAAAAGAACAGCGCCGGAGCGTTGCCGGCGGCATCGAAGCCGTAGTCCGCGGTGCCCCCGCCCTGCAATCCGTCGCGGAAGAATGGGCGGCCGGAATAGGCCTTCCCCACGCGGGATTCCGGCACGCCCCAGTCGCTGGAAGCGATGCAGTTGCCGTGGGCATCCAGCAGGAAGACGCTGCCGGTGCCGACACTGGCCTTGATGCGGTCGAGCAGACGGCTGACGCTGTTGAGCGTGGAATCCGCCGCCCAGCGCGCTTTGCGCGCGGCATAAGGCAGCCGGTCATCCCCGCCATGTGCCGCAAATCGGGCGCTGGCCTGCTGCACCGCGGCCTGGCTGGCGACCAGCGCGGGCACGCCGCGCATCACGTCCAGGGTCATCGCAACGCTGCGGGCGATATTGCGCGCGGTGCTGCCCGCGTCCTGCGTCGCCTCGGCCACCGTCGCCTGTGCGTGGCGCACATAATGGCGGCTGGCAATCAGCCAGGCGGCGGCGCACCAAAGCACGAGCAGCAGCAAGGCGCTGCCCACGTGCACCCGGGCACTTCCGCGCGCGCGCATGGAATCGTTACTTCTCAAGACGGAATTGCAGAAATCCTGGCATCTTCATCGTTCTGCCTTTCTTGACGGGCACTTGGACGATCGCAACGGATAAGCCGCACATAATGGGGCTGGCGGATGGAACGATACCCCATTGCAGCGCATTCGGCTAGCGTGTGACTATGCAGCGGCATGCAGGCGCAGACTGGCAGGGGCGCGAATGGCTGGGGTACAATCGTCCGGATTTGGGAAACCGCGCAACCCATCACGAACGGGAGCTTCTTTTGCCACAAAGTATGGACTCATCCTCCATGGACTCGCACGCCGAACATGCCGCGCGGATCTTCCACCGCTGCCCCATCTGCCACACCGCGCTGAGCCCCAGCCGCATCGTCGTGGCCGAGGGGCCGCTGCTCGAATGCCCCAACTGCGGCCAACTGGTGAGCGGCTGCAACACGGACCAGTATCACGCCGCGCTGCAGATGTGGAACACCGCGCACGGCACGAGCCCGCAGCCGCGCGCGGTGCGCCGCTACCGCGAGGTGGTCACGCGCCGGCTGCGCAAGGCCGAGCAACTGCTCGGCCACCGCGCGGGGATGAAGCTGCTGGACGTGGGCTGCTCCAGCGGCGCGCTGCTCGCCATCGCGAAAGACATGGGCTTCGAGGTCCGGGGCGTGGAGCCCGCGCGCGAGGCGGCGCAGACCGCCATCCGCGCCGGATTCCAGGTGCACGAGGGTTACCTTTCCGACGCGCGCTATTCTGACGATCAGTTTGACATCATCACCTTGTTCGAGATCGTCGAACATCTGCGCGACCCCATCGAGCTCGTCGCCGAATGCGCGCGCATCCTCAAGCCGGGCGGCATCCTCGTGGTCAACACGCCGAACGCCCATAGCTGGTCGGCGGAGACCCTGGGCGGACAGTGGGAAGGCTTCAGCCTGTTTGGCCTCGGCGGCCACATCAGCTTCTTCTCGCCGCGCTCCATGGGAGAACTGGCAAGGCGCAGCGGCCTGGCCGTGGAATGGATAGAAACGCGCAACGTCCGCCTGACGGAAGACAAATCCAGCCCGGTCAAATACCGCGCCCTGAAAATCCTCGGCCAGCTCCTCGCCTACCCCGCGCGCATCGCCACCAAGGGCCACGACCTGCTCGTCTACTTCCGCAAGCCGGGGAAGTGAGCGCGGTGCACCCTTAGATTGGACGCGAATCGGCCATTGCGCCCAATTGCGGTGCGAAGTAGACTGCGCCAAAGCGGACGATCCAATAGGACGGAGTAGTCCCATGTGCGGACATTTCGTCGCCCGAGCAAAATTACGCATAAACAGACGTACGGGGCGCAGTTCTAAGGGGAAATCATGAAGCGAATTGCTTTACTTTTGGCTTGCTGCATACCGTTTGCCTCTTATTCAGCAATGGCCGATGACCCTTCCACGTCAGCAATCGACAACATTGGCTTCATTAAGAATCCGCCTAAGGAACTGAGAGAGAAGTTCCCGATGTGCGACGCATTCCTCAAGGTTGAGTGGATCGATAACGAGAAAATGGTCGGATACAGTGAATACGAATTCTACAATCAGGGGGAAAAAGTCCGCCGGATTGCGCATGCTCTGGTGTACCTGGATAGCGAGCACCCTGTCTTCGAAATCAACATGGATAAGTTTCGTGAAAAAGGAAAATTGGAGGACACGTTTGACCTGATCAGGCGGGGGGAATTTGAAGACCAAGAACCCCAGCTTGAACTCACCCTGGATGCGGAACGTAATGGCACTAATTTTGAATACACATTCAGCAGCATCCTGTCCGATTGGGACATGCCTCAGATGACCTTGGCCGAAAACAAGCTGAATGTCTGCATTCCCTACCCGGGTAACCAGCGAATGTATTTTGCGGAGCAAAAAAGGCTGGACATGATTACCAGCAGCGGGGAGCTTGAACGCAAGCGCGCAGAATTTCGGAAATGGGTAGGTGAACTACCCCCCGCATATACAGTTCAGCAACTGGATGTGAACTTTGATGGCAGGGAAGATTATTTGACTACAAATGGCCTTATATATTCACACAACGACCGTTACTATCGGATGAAATTTCCATGGTCGCAATCAGAAGGCACTGCGGAACTGAAATTGACTTCGCCAACCAATGGGAAGACCTGCGTATATGAGGAACTTTGGCCGGGTTCATATTATTTGACCACTGACGGCCGCAATATCTTCATTGACAACAAATGCAGCCTGACCGAATTAACTAAATAAACCGGGTACGGTGGGCAAAGGCTGAAAGACGTGCCCACGCTGAAGCAAGCGGCGGGCAACGCTATGCTTTTGCCCACCTACGCAATGTCCGTTTTTCTGCAACGCTAATGTCTTAAATGGGCACAACTCCGCTGGCAGGATGGCCAACTGAATTGCAGGACAGCTGCCATTCCGTGACGGCAGAGAAGGCCGCTAAGCCGCCTCTCGTTTACTGTACGCAAAGGCCGCGTTTCACACAACCCACCCTTGCATCCTTCTCACTCCGACTATCCCACTCCTTCCGGCCCCGTATGCATATCTGCATGATCAGCTCCCGACTATGCAGACGGGAGCGCTCATGAGCGGCATTAATCTGTTTGAACAGCAAGCGTAGCCCGGCATGTAATGCACTGGAATCCGGGATGGGTTAATCTACAGGTCCAAACCGGATTCCGCTCCGCTGCATCCGGGCTTGCTGTCGCCGCCGAGACTGCGCCGCCGGCCTTGCAGCCGGCGAAGGCAATGCCATCATTACCGCTGAATTCTCGACAAGGGAGGCCCACCATGACTCTGCACGTACACGGTTACGCCGCACAGGCCGCCAAATCAGACCTCGCACCCTATCGCTTCACGCGCCGCGACCCGCGTCCCGACGATGTGGTGATCGACATCCTGTATTGCGGCGTGTGCCACACCGATGTGCACTATGTGCACAACGACTGGGGCCGCGCCAATTATCCGCTGGTGCCCGGGCACGAGATCGTCGGCCGCGTCGCCAGCGTGGGGAAGGGCGTCACCCGCTTCAAGGCGGGCGATCATGTAGCCGTGGGTTGCATGGTGGATTCCTGCCGCGAGTGCGCGCCATGTGAACACGGGCTGGAGCAGTATTGCGAGAACGGCGCGACCTTCACCTACAACAATTTCGACCGTCACGACCACACGCCCACCTACGGCGGCTATTCAGACCGTATCGTGGTGTCCGACCGCTTCGTGCTCCGGGTACCGGACGGACTGGATCTCGCGGGTGCCGCACCCCTGCTCTGCGCGGGCATCACCACCTGGTCGCCGCTGCGCCACTGGAAGGTGGGGCCAGGCAGCCGCATTGCGGTCGTCGGCCTGGGCGGGCTGGGCCACATGGCGCTCAAGCTGGCGCGCGCGCTGGGCGCGCACGTGACGCTGCTCACCCGCTCCCCCGGCAAGGAACAGGATGCGCGCCGCCTGGGCGCGGACGCGGTCGTGATCTCCACCGACCCCGCGCAGATGGAAAAAGTGAAAGGCCGCTTCCAACTGATCATCGACACCGTGCCCTATGCCCACGACCTCAACCCCTACGTATCCACGCTTTCGCTCAACGGCACACTGGTGCTGGTCGGATTTCTGGGCAACCTCGACCCGATGCTGAACACGGTGCCGCTGATCATGGGGCGCAAGGCGGTGGCCGGCTCGGTGATCGGCGGCATTCCCGAGACCCAGGAAGTGCTCGACTTCTGCGGCGAGCACGGCATCACTGCCGATGTGGAAGTGATCAAGATGCAGGACATCAACCACGCCTACCAGCGCATGATGAAAAGCGATGTGAAATACCGCTTCGTCATCGACATGGCCTCGCTGCAGGCGTGATTCCGGCTGGTCCGGAAAAGGGAAGCTGCGCTACGTCCGTTCAGCCTGCGCCTTTCCGGGGAAGGCCAGGCGCGAAAGCAGCATTCCGGGACAGATGCCGCTGACCGCCGCGAAATAGAAGAAGCTGGGCGGCAGATAGAGCAGCCAGTGCGCCGCCGAGAACCCGGTCAGCCATATCCCCAGCCAGATGACCGATCCGGTAAAAAAGAAGAAAAACCGCATCGCCGAGCTGATCATGAATTTGCGCATGTTGTCCTCCCGAAATTGAAACCGTACACGAATGGCGGAGCTGCAATCATACTCCGACCGCGGCGCATTCGGCAGTCGGCGGCTTGCACTTTGGTTTGGCCCCATTTCCCTGCCCACCAGCTCCGCTTGCGCTATCCCACTCCTTCCGCCGCAGTATGCATATATGCATAATCAGCTCCTGACTATGCAGACGGGAGCACTCATGAGCGGTATCAATCTGTTTGAACAGCAGGCGCTGGCGCTGCGGGCGGCTGCGCCCGCCGTGCCGTCCCGGCGCCCCTCCCTGGTCCCGGCGCGCGAAACGCCGCTGGCGGCGGCGATGCGCTTCATCGAGGGGGCGAATGTTTCGCAGTGCGGCAAGGTGGCGGCGCAGCTCTCGGTGCGGCTGTTTGCCCTGGAAAAAATGCACGCCGGAATGAAGGCCGCCAACCTGAATGAGGCGGCGCAATTCATGGCCGATGCGGTGCTGAACATCGCAGCCGTGGCCGGCATGAACGGCGCGCGCGATGTCGAAGACGAGGCGCCCTGCACCTGCGGGCGCTGCGACGATTGCGTGGCCGCACGCTCGGACGAACACCACGACCGCAAGCGCGATGCCACGTCGGCCTGATCGCTAGTCCGCGATCTCGTGCGCCCGCGCGTCCTGCTCCAGCGGGGCGTCGGCGTAGCCATCTTCCACCAGCTGTTCCAGATAGACCGGCAAAAAGGCGGCAATCGAACCGGCTTGCTCGTATTGATGCACGTGGCGGAATTCATGCGAATACAGACGCGCGCTTTCGTGCCCGCGCCGCACGACCACGGTATGGCCCAGGGTGAGGCCCAGGCTCTGCGGGCCCAGAAAGTCGGTCGCCATGGCGGCAACTTGCAGCAGAGGGTGCTCGGGATAGGGCATCTGGTCCACGACCAGCAGGCGGATCTTGTCCGGCTGGACCACGCCCACGCGCCGGGCGAGCGCCTGCTCCGCCGCTTCCAGCGGCCTGCCGGACATCGCCGCATATTCGGCAGTGGCCTCGGCCCACTGGACGGCATGCGGCATCAAGCCGGGCAACTCCTTCCTCAGGTCAAAAAATCCCATTTCCGTACTCCCGCATTTAGTTATAAACTGAGTATGGTTATTTTAATGGTAAACCCCATATTGAGATAATGTCATTGTTAGATAACGTCATCTTTATGCTATATGAATTTCCTGGGTATGTAACGGCATCGGCGGCTCGTCGGGCAGGGAACCAAGCCGCCATTCCCCGGTCTGCACAGGGATTTCATTGCTGACAATATTCAGGAGGCCCTGGCATGACGCCCAAACTGCTTCCCCTGCTGCTCGCCGCAGCGAGCGCGGCTGATCTTCCACCCCTCCCGGCCGAGGCGGCGGAGCTGGCTTACACCCGCGAGGCGCGGCGGCAATCCGGCAGCATCGCCTATATCCGCAGCGACGGCGCATGGGAAGGTTATTGGCCGCGTGGCGACGCCGAATACGTGGAATACACGGTGAGCGGCAAGGCACAGCTTAACGACGGCTTCCACATCGTGCTCAAGCCGGGGCTGGGGCTGATGCTGACCTTTGCCGACCGGCGCAAGTTCGCCTCCGGGCCGGACCTGCTGGAGGCGCACAAGCAATGGGAGCTCGCCTACTGGCGGCGGAAAGCGGGTCAGGTGGAAGCACGCGACCGCAGCGACCTCGCCGGGGGACGCAGCGACATCAAGATCACCGAACTCAGTCTCACGCAGGAAGGCGAGCCGATGAGGGCCTGCCTCATCGGCGCGGCCGCGCCGGATGGCGTCTTCGCCTTCGCGGTATCCCCGGTCTCGACGGGGGACGACGCCCTGGTGCGGCGCATCGCGGACAGCATCCGCGTGGTGAAGCATCCGCTGGACATCGCCGCCGTCACCGCGCGCATCAAGGCCAAGGGATCCGCCGCCCCGCCCGCTCAGCGCCAGCACTAGCGCCGCCTCAAGCGGACAGCCTCAGCGCGCCTGGCGCACCGTCACGTCGCGCACGGCCTGCGGCACGTCCATCCATTTCAGGAAATCCGGCAGGGCCGCATCCATCCGCGCGCGGCTTTGCGCGCCCAGCACGAGCACCAGCGCATGGCGCCGGCTCGCGCTCTTGCAGATGAAATAGGTCTCGTAGGGGAGGTAGGCCGCATGATCGGGATAGGCCAGCGCAAGGCCGAGGCATGAACCGCCGCCCCTCCCGGCGGCCTTCATCGGCAGGCGGTGGCTGAGGTGTTTCAGGACGCGCGTGCCCGGCCGCTGCGCGCGCAGCCGCTTGAAATCCGCGGCAAGCAGCGCCTTGAGCGAGCGCCCCTCGAACGGCAGGGTGCCCACGCCGAAATACAGCGGCGTATTCCGCACCGATGCCACGCCGTCCGGCAGCAGCACCATGAGGATGCCGAACGCCTGGGCGGCGTCGTAATTCATGCGGTAGCCCGGGATCTCGCAGCCGGTGACCACATGGTCGCGGCTGGCCGAGTACGGCATGTAGCAGGTCATGCCCGAGGGCGCAAGGCCGCCGTCTCCGGCGCCGCCCTGCGCCCACGCCGGCGCGACGCACATGAACAACACGGCAGTGCAGACGGCAAGCAGTCTCATACGCCCCCTTTTCGCGGATTGCAGGCCGCATGGTAGCCGCCGTTGCAGCTCGTCGGCAACAGCGCCCGCGCAATGCGCGTCGACCAATGCGCGTCGGTCAGCGCGCTTCGTACAGATCGCGCCGCGTGAGCGGCACCGGGCGCGACCAGGCGTGGCGGCGCGAGGCGAGGATCTGGTAGATGCCGGTGATGCCCTCCTCGAACTGCAGCGCGCTGGCCGCCATATACAGCACCCAGATGCGGTAGGTGGGTTCGTTCACGTAGTGCAGCGCCAGTTCGTGCCGGTCTTCCAGCCGCTTCACCCACTCGCGCAGGGTAAGCGCGTAGTGCTGGCGCAGGCCTTCCACATCGTGAAGCTCGAAGCCGTTGTCCTCCATGATCTGCTGCACGGTGCTCACGGTTTCCAGCTCGCCGTCGGGGAAGACATAGCGATTGATGAATTCGGTGCCGACGCTGGTTTCCCAGCCGCCCTCCTCGCTGGTGATGCCGTGGTTGAGGAACAGCCCGCCGGGCTTGAGCAGACGCATGGCGGTCTGGAAATAGGTGGGGAGGTTCTTCAGCCCGACGTGCTCGAACATGCCTACGCTGACCAGCTTGTCGTAGCGCGCCTCGCCCGGCACATCGCGGTAGTCCATCAGCGCCACGCTCACCCGGCCCTGCAGCCCGCGCGCTTCGATCAGGCGCTGCACGTGATCGTGCTGATGCCGGCTTAAGGTGATGCCGTGCGCCTGCACACCGTAGTGTTCCGCCGCCCAGCACACCAGCGCACCCCAGCCGCAGCCGATGTCGAGTAGTTGCTCCCCGGGCTTGAGCCGCAGCTTGCGGCAGATATGGTCCAGCTTGTTCTCCTGCGCCTGCTCCAGGGTCTGATCCGCGTCCTCGTAATAGGCGCAGGAATACACCATGCGCTCGTCCAGCCACAGGCGGTAGAAGTCGTCCGATACGTCGTAGTGAAAGGAAACTGCGTCGCTGTTATAGTCTTTGCTGAAGGATTCAGCGCCGCGCCCGATGGCCCGGCCCCAGCGCGGCGCCTGGTCCCCGTCGTTTTCGCCGTGCCGGGCGCGTATCATCAGTGCCTTGAACGCCAGGCGCAGCTTGTCGCCCAGGGTGAGGCGCAGCGCCTCCAGATGCCAGCGGATCTTGATCGCGCTGTAGATGTCGCCTTCGATGTCCACGTCGCCGTGCAGGTAGAATTCCGCCAGACGCAACGGATCGCGGTTGAGCGCCATGCCGCGGAAGGCGGCGGGCGAGTGAAAGGTCAGGCCCATCCGCGGATTGCCCCGGCCAAGCTGGAGTTCCGTACCTTCCCATAGACGGAAGCGGATGCCGCCCTCGAAGCTGTCGAACAGGCGGTGCAGGATGTATTTAGCCGACTCGACGCCCGCGTCGAGGGGAGCCAGGTTTTCGCCATAGGTATTTTCCATGCCACCACGCTCCTTTCGTAATTGGGCCGCAAGCATGCCGGGAAAACGCGCCGAAGGCAGGCGTAGCGGCCAAGCATCTGATTACCATCAACTTAACAGGAAACATGCGTCTGCATACGCCCCGGCGCAGGAACGTCATTCGGCCGGAGGCGAGGCCTTCCCTTGCGCATTTCGGCAAAGACGGGATGCCGGAGATTAGGCACCTGCGGGAAGGCATACCATGCAGGTCTACTTTATTACGCCAATTGTCGTGAGAGTCAATACCTGTATTGCAGTATCCGGTCACGAAAGAGCCATGCGTAACGCATAGCCGGGGAAGGAGACGGAGGGAGCGGGCGCCCGGATCGCCATGCGCTACGGCCAATAGCGAAAACGGCGGGACGAACAATAACAAAAAAACGGCGGGCTTGGCCCGCCGCTTCCATGTGCTGCATGGGGCCGTTTACTTCTTCGCGTCCGCTTCGCACTTCTTCATGAAGGCGGTCTTGGCCGCGCCCTTCAGCGGCTTGCCGTTCTTGCCCATGGCCTTGACCTCGCAGGCGGAAGGCGCCGGGGTGGCGTTCTTTTCACACTTCTTGATGAAAGCAGTCTTGGCCGCGCCTTTCAGCGGTTTGCCGTGCTTGTCCATCGCCTTCTCCGCGCAGGTGGCGGCAAAGGCGGTGTTGGCGAGTAACAAGGAGGCAAGTGCAATCGTTATCAGCTTACGCATATCAATCAGACTCCTGTATGTGGGGTTGCGATCCGGGCGGTGCAGGCCGCCGCGCGCGATTATATTCCCGCGCTCTCTTTATTGCATCACGCCCATCGCGCGGCGCTACGCCTTGATACCGAACAGGTTCTGCCACCAGCGCCGGCGGCTGTTGGGCAACGGGGCCTCGTCCACGATCAGCGTCGGCGGGATCCGGCTCAGCACCCAGCGCGGCGGAATGCGCACACCGCTGGAGCCGCAGGAACTCCCAAGGTTGTGCGGGTCATAGATTTTGATAAAGGAGGGATTTTCCGCATCGTCGGCAAAGACGATGCCGCAATAATCGTACTCGTGCTCCCGGTGCAGCAAGGCGTCCACCTCGTCGATAAACGCGCGCAGCGCATCGGCGGATAGCGGCACCTGAGCGGGTTCCTCGCCGATGAGACTGACATACCACCCCTCCGGCGCGCGGCGCACCTGTGCCCACAGCGCATCCAGTTGATCCCAGCGCAGCATGCCCTGAAATCTGCCGTTCATGCGCGCCGCGAAATTGCTATCGGTGCTGTTCATGGCTCCTCCTTCCGTCATCCGCCACACCCGGCGCAAGCATCACGCCATGGCCCTCGGCGTGGCTACCACGCCATGATCCATGATAGCAGTAATATGATGAGCTTTATTGGGCCGGGCTCCCCTTGGCCTCATACCAGGAGCGGGTGCGCTTGACCAGGGCAACCACCGACAGCATCACCGGCACTTCGATCAGCACGCCAACCACTGTGGCCAGCGCAGCACCCGACTGGAAGCCGAACAGGCTGATGGCGGCGGCTACTGCCAGTTCGAAGAAATTGGAGGCGCCAATCAGCGCGGACGGGCCCGCCACGCAATGGACCTCGCCGAAGCGGCGGTTGAGCCAGTAGGCAAAGCTGGAGGTGAAATACACTTGCAGGGTGATGGGCACCGCAAGCATGACGATGATGAGCGGATGGGCGACGATGGCCTGGCCCTGAAACGCGAAAAGCAGCACCAGCGTCGCCAGCAGGGCGACGATGGAAAGCGGCCCCAGCAGGTGCAGGGTGCGCTGCATGGCGGCCTCGCCCTTTTTCAGCAGCAGCGCGCGCCAGACCTGGGCGAGCAGCACCGGCAACACGATGTAGAGCACGACGGAGGTGAGCAAGGTGGCCCAGGGCACGGTGATGGAGGAGATGCCGAGCAGCAGGGCCACGATGGGCGCATAGGCGAACACCATGATGGTGTCGTTGAGCGCGACCTGGCTCAGGGTGAACAGCGGCTCGCCGTTGACCAGCCTGCTCCACACGAACACCATCGCGGTGCAGGGCGCGGCAGCAAGCAGGATGAGCCCTGCGATATAGCTGTCGATCTGCGCGGCGGGCAGCCAGTGCGCGAAGATCTGGCGGATGAACAGCCAGCCCAGCAGCGCCATGGAGAACGGCTTCACCGCCCAGTTGATAAACAGGGTGACGCCGATGCCGCGCCAGTGGCGGCGCACCTGATGCAGCGCGCCGAAATCCACGCGCAGCAGCATGGGCACGATCATCACCCAGATCAGCAGACCGACCGGAATGTTGACATGCGCGATCTCCAGCCCGCCCAGCCAGTGGAAGGGCTCCGGAACGAAGCGGCCCAGCACCACGCCCAGCACGATGCACAGGAACACCCACAGCGTCAGGTAGCGCTCGAACAGGTTCATGGCCTCAATCCTCGATGCGGCCGATCGCGGCCAGCTGCTCTTTCAGCGCCGCGGGTTCCATGCGGTCGAACGGCAGCGCCATGAAGGCGCGAATGCGCCGCTCGAGTTGCGCCCAGGCTTTCCCGAAGGCGGCGCGGCGCGCCGCCTCGCCCTCTACATGCGCGGGGTCGGCGATGCCCCAGTGCGCACTGGCGGGATGGCCGGGCCACACCGGACACGCTTCGTTCGCCGCGTTGTCGCACACGGTGAAGATGAAATCGAAGTGCGGCGCACCGGGAGCCGCAAATTCATCCCAGCTCTTGCTGCGCAGGCCGCTGGTGTCTATGCCCCTCTCCTGCAGCAGCGCCAGCGCGCCGGGATTCACCTTGCCCGCCGGCTTGCTGCCCGCGCTGTATGCGCGCACGCGCCCGCCGCCGAGTTCGTTGAACAGCACTTCGCCCAGGATGCTGCGGGCGGAATTGCCGGTGCAGAGCACCAGCACGTTATAGGTCTTTTCCTTGTTCACAACCCCTCTCTCTTTCTCCAACAGCAACGGATTTCTCTAACAACCGCGGCGCGGCGCGCACTGCCCCGCATCGCCCGCGCAGCAGTGCTCGGTGAGGTAGTCGATGAGCTTGTCCATTTCCTTGTAGTTGGCGCTGTAGATCACAAAGCGGCTCTCGCTGCGCGACTTCACCAGCCCGGCCTGCGCCAGCGCCTTGAGGTGGAAGGACAGCGTGGCTGGCGGGATGCGCAGCCTGTCGCCGATCGCGCCCGCAGCCAGGCCCTCCTGCCCCGTCTGCACCAGCAGGCGGAAAATCGCCAGCCGCGTTTCCTGCGCCAGCGCGCCCAGCATCCCGACAGCAAGATCGGCTTTCATGCTCATCTCCAATTATTCTACCTTTCCAATAATACAGAAATGTTACGGCGCGCGCAAAACGCCAGCGCAATCGCGTCATGCGGCAAAGGACCGCTCCACAGCAAAAAAGCCCTGATGCCGGCATTTTCATGCGCACATCAGGGCTTCAAATAGGTGGCGTCCCCAACGAGATTCGAACTCGTGTTATCGCCGTGAAAGGGCGGTGTCCTAGGCCTCTAGACGATGGGGACGTGGTACTGCAATTCTCTCTGGTGGAGGTAAGCGGGATCGAACCGCTGACCTCTTGCATGCCATGCAAGCGCTCTCCCAGCTGAGCTATACCCCCAAAAAGAGGGCGCATTATAGAGAGCCTCCCGCAAGTTGTAAAGCCAATTTAACGCAAAAGTCATATTTTTCCGCAGTTGCCGGGCAGGGACACATTGCGCGGCGGTTGACAAGCGGGGAGCGAGCTTCGACAATCGCCTGCTTTCCCGGACGGGGCCGGCGACAGCCTGCGGCGGACCGGCGTAACAGGGTCCGCGCGCGCGCCGCAAATGGCTAACCCGGCAGATGCAGAGCAGGACAATTGCGGCACGGTAATTTTTCGCGATCGCGCCATGCGGTCGATACACGGATGGCAAAGAGGACAGGATGGGCAGGTTCAGGACAGGGGCGGCTTGAATGAACAGGCAGCACACCACCGCCACCCCGGTTGACCTCGTCGTCGTCACGGCCATTTGCTTCGGCTTGTTCATCCTGAGTTCGATAGAGGGCGTGATTCGCGGCTTCCCGCCCTATCGCGTGTCCGATCATCAGCTGGCCTCACTCATATTCATCGAGCTGGCGATGACCATGATCGCAGTGAGTTATCTGCGCATCCGCCACCATGATCTGCGCGCCCTCTTCCCCGTGCCCACGGCGAAGGGCTTCCTGGCCGGCGGCGGGCTTTACCTCGTGACGCTGGCCGTGGCGCTGCCGCTGGAATCGCTGCTGACGCATAATGTGCCGGCGCTGCGCGGCGCCAACGGCACGCTGCAGGCGACCGAGGTTTCCACCGCGATGATCGTGCTGGTTTCGCTGGTCAACGGGCTGTATGAGGAGGTGTTCCTGCTGGGGTTTCTGCAGCGGTCGCTGCTTCCTTCCGAAGGACACTTCGCAGTGGGCACGGCGCTGCTGGTGCGCCTTTCCTACCACCTCTACCAGGGACCGGGCGGCGTGCTGTTCGTCACCGTATTCGGCGCGATAGTGGGATACTATTACCTCAAGACCGGCAAGCTCTGGCCCGCGGTGGTCGCCCACATAATGGGCGATGTCGTCGGGCTGGCAGTGAACTGAGCACGCGGCCGCCGCCCGGCCGCGGCCTCCTGCACCATGCACACCACTCGGAGATGAGATGTCCCTGGCCACCATCCAATTTGCACGCAACATTCTCCGCAACCTGCGCGAAACATACAGCGGCGAGCCGCACACGCGCTTGTCCGCCGAGGAAAAGGATTTCCCCCATCTCGACCTGGCGGCATACGCGCGTTTTCGCGACACGCTGGAAAGCCGGGACTTCCGTTTCCTGGGCGACTACGAGATTGCGGACGTGAGCCGTGCGCGCGGGTCACCGATGACGCGGACCTTCATCCGTTACATGATCTCCGCGGACGGCACCATGGTCTCCAGCTATTACCAGGTGCGGCAGCGCACCGGCAAGCGCCTGCGCATGCTGTTCAACGAGCTCATGGACGGCCGCGGCAAGGCGGCCTGGGAGGATTTCAAGCAGGCCGTCGCCAACCGGCCCTGCATGGACATCGGCACCGACTTCAGCGATGGGCGTTCGGTATCCACCAGCAACGCGGGCGCGGCAGGCAAGCTCGCCGACCCGCCCGCCATGGAAACGCTCATCCTGCCCGCCGAAACCGGCATAGAGGCGCTGCTTCAGGCCCACGCCGCGCGCATCGCCGAAGTGCGCGCGCAACACCCCGACGCGCAGCCCGTCGCCATCGCCACCACCGAAGAACTGTTCCAGTTGCAGGACCGCGTCGCCATGCAAAAAGCGGACTACCGCAGGTCGCTGAACTGGATCACCCGCGACGAACTGCTGGCCATGTCCGGCGGCAACGAGGCTTTTGCGGGTGCGGTGTATGAAGAGATCCAGAAGCAACTCGCCGAGGAAGTGGTCGCCAACGAGGAGTCAAAGCGCGAGTGAGGCGGGCGGCGCGCGCCGCATCCAGCCGTCCGCCCGGCAGTTTCCCCGATGCGCGCCGCAGGGACGCCGCGGGCTGTCTATGCCGCGGCGCACGGAGTAGAATAACGCCATTCACAAGACGCAGAGTCCGGGGGAGCCATTTGAAGAGCATGGTCTTTACGCGTCAGGCGCTGCGCGCGTGCGTGCGCCCGGCGCTGGCGGCAGCGATGCTGTGGCCCGGCGCGGCGCGGGCGCTGGGGGATGGCGTGCAGATCGAGTGCGCGCGGCAGATCGATGGCTGGGGCTGGCACCACTATTTGCTGATCATGGGCGGGGTGGCGGCGGCAATCGTCGCGCTGACGCTGCTGGCGTGGGGCGTGCACCGGATATGGCAGCGCCGCACCGGCTGGCATACCGGATTCAGCTTTCCGCTCGCCGCGGTGATCATCACCGGTCTGCTTCTGGTGGGCAGCGGCCTGTTCCTCTCACCCAATGCGTCCCGGGTCTACGTAAGCTTCGGCGTCGAGCTTTCCGGCGCCTTCCGCGTCCTGATGGATTATCCCTTCCTGCTTGCCTTGCCCCTCATCCTGTTCCCCTTCCTCCTGCTCAGGCTGGAGAATGATCCGCACCGCGAGCAATATTTCGCGGCCTTCGCCGCGCTGGAGTTCGCCCTGCTGTGCATGGCGCAGTGGGTGATCCACAATCCCATCGTTATTACCTGCTAGCGCCGGCCGTGCCAGGCCGCCGGCCCGGCACGGCATATTCCTTGCCGTTGAACCAGTAGCGCCCGTTGCGGAACAGGAAACGGGTTTGCAGGTCGTTCCCGTCACGGGAGATATAGCCTTCGGCGATCAGGCGGTGCAGCGCACCGCCGTCCAGCGGGAGGTGCAGCATCCGCGCCAGCGGCTCATAGACCGGAAGCGGCCGGCCGTGTTCGTCCATCACCAGCGCGGCGGGCGCGCGCGCATCCACCGTGAGGTCCACCTTGTTCCGCAGGTCGGCGCCGTTGCCGGCCAGGTCGGCCGCCGTCAGGTCATGCAGCCCGGCCTGTGCGGAAACCACCGTATCGCCCTCGGGCACGGTAAATCTCAGCTTTCCGGTGATCTCGGGGCGGTTGAGCAGCAGGTCGTTCGCATCCCTTTCTTTCCGCTTCCGCGCGTGGCCACCGCCGCCTGCGCTGGCATCGAGGCGGGACAGGCTGGCAAACGCCCGCGTGTGCAAGTGGCGCACCGCCACTTCCAGTTCCGCCGGGCCGAAGCTGTTGCCCGCAACCGTGGCCTGGGCCAGGCTGTACTTGATCGCGGTGTCCATGAATTCACCGCCGTCGCGCGGCGTCGCGCTCATCTCGACCGCGGCATCGCGGACGACAGCCAGCGTCTTGGCGCCGGCGGCGGCGGCCTCGATCGAGGCGATGGTCAGACGGTCCACGCCCGCATACATGTCGGGCACATCCGCCAGCATGCGCTGATGGCTGCCTTCAAGCCTGACGCCGCTGATCTGCATGCGCTCGCCGTGATCTCCCTGCACGGTGAAGCGCGGGGCGCTGCCCTTGATCGCGTAACGGGCCAGCCCTGCCGGAAAATCGAGGGTAAGCTTGGCGGGCTCCGAGGACAGCCGCGGCGCATTGAAGGCTGGTATGGTGAGCGTGGTGCGCACCGCTCCGCGCAGCGCGATTTCGGTATGCCCATGCGCAAGATCCTCGCCGCCGGTCCACAATTCCTCCTCCGGCAGTGAGCCCGGGACAAAATTCACCGTGCTGTCAATGGCGGCGGCGCGCGGCGCGGAGAGACGGGACAGCGGCAGATGGCGGATGCGCGAAACGATGATGAACGAAACCAGCGCGCGCGGCGGCCGCAACGGGTCGGGCGCGAACACGCTGACGCTCACCGTTTCCCTGGCGGAGAACACGCCGCGCTCATATATGCGCTTGCCGACGGCGACGTAAGGTCCATAGTGCTTCAGCCCGGCGTACGCCGCGCTCAGCCCTGCCTCCACCTGCCTGCCGACATACCAGGACGCGGCGGCATAGGCGCAGGCCAGCACGGCAATCAGCATACCGGCCGCAACGGCCCATTTTTTCCCACTCATGGCAGCCCCTTTCAGCATGGCGCGACATTTTCGGAAGCGGCCGTGACCGCCCGGGCCACCGCCGCTTCCGCCTTCTCCCCCGCGCTGTGCGGAGTCTAGCACGCACGCGCAAATTTGCCATTTTCCGGCACCCGGCGCGCCGCCCGCGGCCGGGAACTCGCGGCCTGTGGCCGCTGTCTACGGTCAGTCGTAGCCGCGCAACTCCGTTTCCCAAAACGCGCCGAATTGCGGTAGCATAAACGGCGGTCAACGCTGCGGGAGGGTAGAAATGGAGGAACTTGACGACAAGCAGTGGGATGAACTGCGGCAGCTCCATGAACTGGCTTCGCTGGCCGACATGGAAGCCGATGCCGCGCTTTATTCCGGCAGCCTGGACGACGCACGCGCGGCCATTGAAGCAGTGGTCACCGCAACCGAGGCGCTGAATCTGCCCGACGGGCTGACCCGCGACCTGCAAGGCATGGCGCTCGACGCGCTGAAGGCTGCCGATGGCGAAGATAACGCGCAAAACCGCGCCGCCCTTGCCATGTACTCGGTCGACCGCATCGAGCAATTGATCGAATCGCGCTTCGCTTCCGGCGGACGCCGACTCTAGGCCGGCGATACGGCCGCGTCGCCATGATGCGGCGATGAGCGGACCCTGTTGGCACTTTGGAGAATATCTTGCGCAAATTCCTTTTCTTGTTGTTATTGCCTTCCGCCCTGGTGTTCGCAGCCGGGCCAGCGGCGGCGGTCACCTACAAATGCGTGATCAAGGGCGTGACCACTTACAGTCAGGAACCCTGCGGCACCGACGCGCAGAAGGTAAACACGAAGGACGCGCTCTCCGGCGTGAGCGTGCCTACGCCAGTTCCGGCCGGCACGCAGAATAAACCGGCGGCCCCGGCCCCCAGGCCCGCGGCCGGGGGCGCAGCCAATTCCACCGACACGGCCGACAGCAATTCGTGCGCCGCGCGGATGAAGGCCTACCACGACAGCCTCGCCTGTTTTGCGCCATACCGGCACAGCGCCAACGTTACCGATCCCGAGGCCTACAACCACTGCAAGTCGGTCCCCGAACCGACCGATTGCCTGGCGAACGGAATGTAGGCGCCGCGGCGACCGGCATCAACGAGGCGCGCGCACGGCGGTTATTTCGGGCACGATGTTCCAAAGGAGAAAGATCATGCGCAACAAGATCCTTTTTCTCGCCTGCTCTGCCGCCTGGTTGGCGGCGGCATCCGGGGCAACGCTGGCTGCCGGCGGCGCAACTCAGCCGCCGCTGATCGCGCAGGCCGACGATGAGGGCGGCAACGCGCAAAGCGACAACGGCAAGCGCCAGGACGAAAGCGCGCCTGGCAGCGAGGAGACCCCTGGCAGCGAGGAGACGCCCAGCAGCGAAGAAACTCCAAGCAGCACGGAGCCGCCCAGCAGTGAAGAGCCGCCCAGCAGCGAAGAGCCGCCCAGCAGCGAAGAAACTCCAAGCAGCGAAGAAACTCCAAGCAGCACGGAGCCGCCTAGCAGCGAAGAGCCGCCTAGCAGCGAAGAGCCGCCGGCTACCGGAAGCACGCGGCGCGAGCAGGGCAGCAGCGGCAGCGCGCCTTGACCGCGAAAACGCAGCCGCCCCGCGCAGCGGCAATGCATTCAGACTATTGAAGGAGATATATCATGCGCAACACTCTGAGCGTCGCTTGTTCCATCGCCTGGCTGCTGGCCATGCCGGGACTGGCGGCCGCCCAATATGACAACGGCGGAACCTCACAGGCCGCACCCGCACCGCAGTCTCCCGCCACCCCGCAAGCGCCGCCTGCGCCGAGCGCGCCACCCACACCGTCCGCCGAGGAGCCCCTCAACGTGGAGGAATCGGATGCGAACTGCCGCGCGGCATGGAAGGAATATCTCGCCAGCCTTGCCTGCTTCGCCCCCTATCGCCACAGCGCGCATGTCCTCGACATCGAAGCCTTCAAACACTGCAAGGTGGTGAAGGAGCCGAACTGCCCGCGCCCGCTTCCGTGACCCGCAGCACGCGGAACCCGCACGCGCGCGCCCGCCCGGCGCAGGCCTGACACATCCCGCATTCTGCCGCGAACATGCTCAGGCGATTCCGCTCACTCGTGCAAAACGCGCTGACAGCGCCGTCGGCGCAAAAGGCCGGCGCGCCGCCCACACTTGACGAACCCGCCCCGGGTGCAATCTCTATCGAGGGAATACCCCCCTTCCCCATCACCGAGCACCTCGCGCTGCATCACGGTTTTCCCATCCTGGACTGGCAGGCCGTCCGCGACTGGCTGGAAACCGGCCCGGCCGGTGCGCCCGCGCGCGCCGCGCGGAACGCTTGCGCGCGCGGCTGGCTGCTGCACCTTAGAGACAGCTTGAATGGCGGCGGCCCTTCGCCGCGCTATGCGCTGCGCGACTCGGAATCGGCCCTGCTGCTCTCCGCCTTGCCCCCCAACCAGGCGCGCGCCGCGCTGGAATTCATGAGCCGCACCCAGGCCCGCGTGGGACGCGTGCTCAAGGGCCTCGCCAGCACGCGCGTGCGAGACAAGCAGGCGCTCATCGTATTCGGCGACGCCGCGCCCTATTACGATTACGTGTCGTACTACTATCCCGAGCAGGGCGGCGAATTTCCCACGACCGGCGGCGTGCATGTCGGCGAAGGCTATGGCCATTACGTCGTGCACGGGGACAATTTGAGCGCGCTGGAGCGCGTCATCGCCCACGAAATGACGCACGGGCAGCTCGCCCACCTCAGGCTCCCGGCCTGGCTGAATGAAGGCATCGCCGTCAACACCGAGCGGCAACTGGCGGGCGGCGGCTACAGCCGCCACACGCCGCGCGAAATGCACGCCCGCCATCGCGCGCACTGGAATGCGGACGAGATCCAGAAATTCTGGTCCGGCGACGCCTTTCACGACCCGCGAGACGACAACCAGCACCTCGCCTACGACCTCGCCCGCATCATCGTCGAACAACTCGCGCGCGACTGGCCGCGCTTCACCCGCTTCGCCCTCCATGCCGCCCCCGAAGACAGCGGCGCCCAGGCCGCGCGCGAACACCTGGGCATAGACCTGGGCGACGTCGCCCGCGCCCTGCTGGAGCGGCCCGACACCGTGCCCTGGACGCCTGCCCCGGAGACATGGGGGAAGGAGGGGGTTGGGGTTTAGGGGGCTTGGTTTTGCTGGTCTGGAGAGTTTTTTGCCCGGTCTGGCGACACTCACCGATTAGCGCCGGGGTTGCCGGCAGCAAGTTCCTTTCTTTGCTTGTGCAAAGAAATAATGCAGGAAGCCAGTTATCTCTAGTTTTATTCATCCTGTCAAACGGTTAACAAATATGGCTGGCAAGGCGCAGGAATGGGAAAATTGCCGGAAAAGAGGGGCGACTGCGAAGTCCGCAGTGTGCAGTTAACTGGACGTTTCCGGTAATGCGTTCAACTTCCGGCCTGTGCCCAATTGCGACATTGGATGCTGTAAATTCGTTGCTCAAAAACGGCCGTTACGCCATGCGACTCAAGACCCCAAGCGCTAGGTCGCGATCCTGAATATGACCAGCGCAACGACGACTTACTTGGGGACCTGCGCCATGCTTTCCCACCACCTGAGCAGGGTCCCCCGGACGATATGATGGAAAACATGAAGGTTGATCGGAACATCTTTAGCCTGCCATACACCTCCACTTGAGCTTGCGGCAAGGCCAATTGTGCCCTGCTCCGCATATTCATTATTACGATTGCTGAAAGGTGGGGCGCACATCGGCGCAGGAAAAGGTGTCCCGCCATGCAGCGCGTCCGATCTGTAGCCATAGACT
The DNA here is from genome assembly GCA_035260545.1 of Gallionellaceae bacterium. Classification (GTDB taxonomy): domain Bacteria; phylum Pseudomonadota; class Gammaproteobacteria; order Burkholderiales; family Gallionellaceae; genus DATDDB01. Next base: position 59,588 of record DATFUZ010000054.1, read on the forward strand.
TTCTGTAACAGCTTCTTCATCTTGTTTTCATCCCAAGAAATCTGGAATTCCTCGCGCGGTCTTTCCTTTGGTGGCTCCGGCAAGAAATGCAATGTGAAATCCATAAATTTCTTAGTTGCACCAAGCGATTTCTCAATGAGCGAAGCGACCCTTTGAACCAAATCATCGCCGCTCTCAGCCTTCAAGATTTCGACGAGTTCCGGTTTTGAAGATTTAAGGCGATCCACTGGAGTTCCATCTTCGGAGTTCCATTGGCTTGCGGCGGTTTCAAGAGCAGAAACGAACATGAGCCACGCAAGTGCAGGTTCTGATTCCGCAATCCAGAGCGCATCCTGATACAGACGTGCGGCGCGAACAAGCGCAATTGATTGGTCGGGCGAAAGATGAAGCAGCCAGCCTAGACGGTGCAACTCGTTCAGCCCACAGGATTTTACTGCATGGGGAAGCACCAAACGGTCTTTATCCAGGTTAAGCGACGGCGTGGGTCGCCTATCCCAAGCAACCGGCACGCCCAAGGGTTCTTTGCCCGGATTCGTGAAGTAACGGGATTCTCCGCCAGACTTGATTCTGACGCCAACACAGAGCGATGCTAGAGCAGCGATTTCATCCGTGATTGTTCCACCGTGGTAACGAGCGGTATTTGTTCTTGAATGGTCTGGCCGCACCCGCGGAAGATGGTCGTCTAACCGTAGGATCAATGCTGCTTGGACATAGCCCGGCTCCGCGCGCGATGGCATTGTGTTAAAGAAATTGTATGGACTCCCGCTATTCTGAATACTCTGAAGGAATCTGGCATCTGAATACAATGGATACTCATATGTTCCAGATAGCGGTGAGCCAGAATTACGAGCGATCCAGTTTTGAAGCACAGGCAAATGTTCGGTCGATGTCATGGAAAGTTTCATTCTTAACACGAAAACAAGGCGCAGGGAGGATTGCCAGATTGAATTTGAAACGTGGCTCCAACTGGCACGCAGCGGAAATCGTAATACACCATTCACCGCCGCAAAGCCGACATTCGCAGACTTCCGCTTGTGGGACGAATCCGCCGCCCCGCATATTTCCGCGTCCTGCCGAGCAGCAGTCCGATTGTACGCCTGCTCAGATGCATTGTGTACGCACTATTCTGAACGCCGCCTGTGGCACTTCATGCGCGCGTATTTCGAGTAAGCAGCATGCCAGTCAGTGTAGATGTCATTCTGCGCATCTACCAGCGTAACTTCCCCGGTACACACCAGACATTGCAGTTTCACCTCTAGTCGATCTTTCTTGTGCGCGCCATCCGGTCCGTTCCATGGTTGCAGTTGCAGATTGTCCTCGCAGTCCGGACAGCCGCCTAACGCGAGCGGGACAATATGATCCAGTTCGTAGCCATGAATATCCGCCAACGGTATCCCTGACTCACGCATGAGGCGCTTCTTGATCTTGTTGGTGTAGCTGACAGGGGGACGCACGTACTTGGTATAACCTGACACGAAAATCGTTGCGCCGATGTTGTGCTGGGAAATGTCGGGGTTAAGGGGAATTCCCGCCCAAGCCGGTACGGCAAGAAGCAAGAAACAGAAGGCGCAAAATAATGCTCTCATCTTTTTCGCGGGAAAGGCTGTAAAGTAAATTCAGGTAAGCATGTCCGAGGCATCATGATGCCCCACCATCAAGGCAACCGATTGTCTACTGGGTGCGGGACATTCCATAGGCGACCAATACCGCGAAAGCAGCAGGAAAAAAATTTCAGCCGCTCGCGGTGAAAAATAGAAAACATGATTTCCACCCGCCGTGTCCTTGCTGCCGAACATCGCCGCATCTTTTGGCGCATGTGCCGTCACCCAGACGGCTTTGAACTGCTCCGCCAATCTTTGATCTTGGCCACGAATTATGTCTGCCGACGAAAATCTGACCATAACCCATGACATGATATTCCCTCCTGACAAAACGAATGCTTCGAGCGCACGGTGGCGTTATTCGTTAGCCTTTGCTCTGCAGCCGTTGCCTTGCCACCGCCAATTTGTGACGACCCCATTAGTCAACATAAACGTGGTGATACATGAGACCGGAATCATCATGCCGTTTAAAAACACTGCTCCCCTAGTGCCGCCGAACGTCAATAATTTGCTCCCACTATCCGTTATGTAAGTACTGACAGGTGGCCCCCATGCTGCAACCAGTTGGTCCTCCGAAGAGCCAACCCATTTTTGCAGCATTCTTTCATAGTTAGCAGTCGTAGGCTCGCCCGTTGTAGCGCAGGCCGTTAGCAGTAGCACGAAAAAAAGCGCAATTAATCGTTTGGCGCGCATAATTTTGCTCCTCCGCGACTTTGAGTGAACCCCTGCTATTCTTTAGCCATGTTACACCGTCTGGAGTGGGGTTGTGCGCCGTTCCTTTTCGTCACCGATGGCGGGAAAGAAACAAATTGCCGGACATGGAACGCTCTAGCAGTTTTCCGCCACTTCCGTCAGTCGCACCCATCATGGCATGATAACCGGGCTGTCCCCAATGGCCCCAATCAGACTGCGAAACATGCGCGCGAAAAAGAATATCAGCGCGTCTTCTTATCCCCGTTAGACTACCTTATATACCGCGTACAGTATGGGAAACGACAGAACCATGTAAGGCACGATCCAATCAGTAAAGATAGTTGTATTCACAATCGCATCCGTCCATCCTCTTATGCGAAGCCAAAATAGAGGCATCCCGGCAAGACGGACGATGTATTCCGATCCGTTGGCAGGCAAAGAATTCGGGTTTTCCCGATGGTGATCGAGTCGGAACCTGATGTCATTATTACTGAATCGAAAACGATGCTCCATAATGCCAAATAGCGTAAACCCGAAATTCCTATTTCCATCTCTATCGAACATTGGAACAACCAAATTCGGGTTCTCGCGTTTCCACTGGGTGAGTATCAACGGCTCCGCATGTCGCTGCATGTACAGTCCGACGGCTTGGCCTAGCCGACCGTGATACTCGCGGGAATATTGATAATACCGAATCGCCCAATATATGGTGGCGATCCATAGCAGTGCTGTGATTGCGTGTGGATTGTTAATAAGAAGTTTCGTGCCGAAGACATTAATCTCTGTGACTTTCAGGCCGGAAATTTCCGAGAAGAGAAGGAGGAGGCTCACAACCATCAGGTTGCGCCGTTGCCGAACGAAGGCCGAATTATTGTTCTGTTGGTCATCCATTTTTGAATACTAGCCGTTCCCTAAAAACCCAGTCAAATGCACGATAAACTTCTGCCGCAGAAAATGGCATGATTCGCCTTCAACGCGTCCAGTTCCCAACTGCGTTTCCGCCCAATCGACGCAGATATTGGGCATATGGTGAACCGGTGGAGTTGGCCAGATTGCCTCCATAAATTTGTCAAAAATTTCTGGCCACTGCGAGGGAGGGCAAATGCCTGGCGGGCCGCACGAAGAACGAACTCAAGAAGAGGGATAAAAGGGAAGATGCTAATCGGTAAGCCTACGGGATGTGAGGCGAATATTTTTCCCGTACCAGTTTCGAGGTATGCCGCACATTAGAAAAATCGAAATGTACAAAACGAAAGTGTAAGGCTGCGCCACGTAGCCATCTTCTGGATCAACTTGTGACAGCGACAAACCGGCCATGTACCAAATGCAGATATAGGACAAAAGAACCTTTAGGGAGAATCCGATCAGCCGGGAAATTGGTGCTTTCGTTTTTCGGATTTTGAAATTCATTTTTGCCTCATTACTGGAGCGCGCGTATAGGAGGGGAAATAAGAGCGCGGCGCATTGGCATTCGCCAAAAAATTGCAGCGGCCAGCGACAGCATACCAGAAGTAAAGAGAGATGCGGAAACGCTGGGGCGGGCTTATCCCAGTCTGAGAAAAGAATGCTTATTTTGGGTTTCCTCCGGAAAGCGGCCTGGATTATAGCTAAGCATCCTTGCCGTGATCTGCAACCGGTCAGCACACTGATGGCGAGGTAGAATCGGTCTGTCTGCCATCCCAAAATAGCCGATTTTCCCGGCCCATTCTTTTCCGGCAATTTTCCGTACGTCATTCGCGTCTAGGCCGTCGCAATAGTGGCTTGCTAATCCTTGCGTTAGCCGCTGCGACTCAGCCCTTGCGCGCTTACTTCCACTCAGTAAACAGCGTTTCAGCCTTCGTTTTCCCAGTCCGGAATCTCCGGATTCGCGACGATCCGCAACAGGTTGTCGGCCTTCCATTCCGCCAATCCCGCCTGCACCAGTTCGCCGAAGATGCGCCTAGCACGGACCAGGGCGGCCCCACGCACAGCGCAAGAGCGCACAAGGTCTTGGGGCGTGGCTTGCTGCTCCGGGAGCCTGTGCAGCCATCTGAAGGCCAGCAAGGCATCACGGCTCAGGGTGCTGAGTATCTCCGCCTGGCGCACCGACATTGCGGGGATGCGGGCCGCTGCGAGTTCCACAGGGTCCACCAACTGCCCGCGATGATTGAACAGCCGACCACCCTGCTCAAAGGCGACGCCAGGCAGGCCATAGATGTAGCCGTGTGGCCGCTGCGGATCGAATGTCTTGCCGTCCATTTCGCACCTCTCAGGTGTACTTCGGTTCTAACGGGACGCCGTGCCCGATGGATTTATCCCGGTACGGTTCAAGCTTGTCCGCGGGTTCAGGCGAATGCGGGAAGAGGTTAATCCCGCCAGAGTCCTCGATGATTTGTTCGTCGCGTTCTGGTGGCCGGTTTTTCCTGCGATTTTTGAATGCGCTTTTCTTGGCAGCAGGCGCAGGCAATGCAGGCCGCGTCTCCTCAGTGCCGCGAATAAAGGGTTTCAACTCCGAAGCCGTCGGGAACATCAGCGGCACAGTCTCGGGAGCGGTAGCGACGGCCACTGCGCTCAATCTGGGTTTCAAATAGGGGAGCACAAGGGCAGAGGCCTGCATGCGGACACCGAGCGGCAGCTTGTCGTTCTGTGCTACGCCGATCAAATACGTCAGCGGATCGGGCGGAATGCCTGTGTCCAGTTCTTTGATTTCCGGTTTTGTTTTTTTGGTTTTTTGGATTTGGGCTTCAATCTTGCGCGCTCCGAGTGCGATTGTGGTGCTGCCGCGCGGTCTGCCGCTTCCAGGACGGGGACCGCCACGGCGCTCGATTTTATGGGGTCGGCCTGCGCCAGGCCTCGGTCCGCCCCAGTTACTGCCTTTTTTCGCCTTGCTCATTTTCTCGGACCTCCATCTTCGTGTTCTCCCAGCCTGTAACCGCCAGCTACTGCGCGTCGGTAATCTTCGATTGCAGCCAGCACCGCATCGTCCGGTCTAAGTCCTCTCCGTACGCTGTCCAGCCCGGCCAATATCGTCCGTTCTGGCACGGTCAAAGGGGGCTGTGCTACACCGTGCCTGCCGTTGAGTCTCTGCACCACATGCGCAACAGCCTCGCACAGCAGCCTGTGTTCGAGCGTCGGCGGTGAAGCGTGGAACATGTCAACGATTCCTGCTCCGCGCCATCCAGGCTATCGTGGCGCTCGGGTCATCTTCCATCCAGTCCGGCGGCGGCTCCACGGCATTCTGCTCCGTCGAAGAACCGCCACCCCGGCCCCAATGCCATTCGACAAGCCCGCGTCTGCGCTCCGCCACAACCTGCCCGCCGCTTTCAATGAAGACCTCCCGCAACAGGTCGATGTTCTCCAGTCCGGCCTCCATCGCCGCCTGCGCCACCTGCCAGTTCAGGGCACTGCTGCGCTCACGGTAAAAATCGTTGATGAACGCCAGCAGGTTTCCACGGGTGCAGTTCATCGCCATTGATACTCGGGATCGTCCAGGTCGCGGCCATTTGCACGGGATTGGCGCATTTCCTCGATGACGCGCGAGGCATCAAGTTCGGATTCGTCCGTCGCAGGATTGACGCCATGGCGCTCGCACCATTCCGTGATCCTCTCCGCAATGTCGGAATATCGTTCCGCATACGGCCGGCGATCACCGGCTGCCGTCATGTTGGTATCCATCTGCGCAGCGGCTGCGAACAAAATGGGGTCAACGGCGATGCCGGGATTGGATTCAGCGAACTGCCTTACCGCAAAATTGTAGGCGACGCTGTCATGGGCAGCCCCTCCGCTGTTTCCCGTGAATTCCCGAATTGCTTCGACTGCCTCTTCCTCGGAACCCATCTGGATCGCACGGATCAGTTCGCGTTCTCTCTGGTTTGCCATGATTGTTCTCCTAAAATGCGGTGAAATGGACGGTCACCACTTGCCGTTTTTTTTTTAGACTTTCCGTGCAGTAAAGTACGTGCGCGCGTCCGGATCCTCTTCACACCGAGTGAGTACATCCGCAATTACCGTTTGATCCATCTCGCCGATGAGCGCCAGCCACGCACGCACCGTACTTATCTCGTCGCGCCTCATGGGGGCCGCAGGCGCGCGCACAGCCGGGACGAAGGGTTCTACAGCGTCCGCATTGGGATGGCACGCCAGAACCTCGCCACGGGTCGCCTCAGGGCAATATGCGATTTCCGCCGTGCGCCCATCCGGGTAATGCAGCCGCCACCAGCGCGAAGTAGTGCCGCCTTTCAGCAGGTCGATAATCTCCGGCTTGTGCTCGCGCAGCAGGGGCAGCCAGCGATCCACTGCGGCGTTGTCCCCGCTGACGGTAACTTTCCCGGTGCGGGACATTGTCAGCGTTACGCCGTCCGCCTGCGCTTGCTGAATCACTACGTGGGCATTCACAATTCGACCCCCCTTTCGTCGTCTGCGCTGTCAGATGCGTTTTCCACTTCTTCATGGGGAAGAGCGCCAAAATCGCCCAAGGTTGCCAACTTTTTTTCTTGGCGGTCTTCGGTATTTTTGGCGTCCTTCGTCGTTTCATTTCCATCTCCATCTTCCGGTTTTTCGTCTCGAAGAGCGCCAAAATTCCCGAAGGCTGCCAAACTCTGGGAGTGGCACTCTTCGTGGTTTTTGGCGTTCTTCGCCAGCCGCCACACCCAACCCCCTCTCATTCCTTCTTTCACTGCGGCCACATTGAGCACCTTCTGTGCGCGTTGGATGGTGCGCCAACTATGGCCAGCGCCGTCCGCGTCTGCCCGAATGGTTTTCACGGGCAACGGGCCATCGATGAGCAGACTGCGTAGAAAATCGACCGCATCATCCAGCGCGCTGGATTCATCGTCCGGCTGCTCCGCGATCTTCAGCAATTCGCGCGCAGTTCCGGCTATTGCTTCGCCCCACTTGATGCGGGACACCACCACCCCAGGATGGGCCGCGAGTTCTGACGTGGCGAGGCTATACACGAAGCCGCCATCATCCGGCCCAATGTTTGACTTAGCGCGCATGAGAAATCGCATGCCATCGTCGGAGTTTTGGTCGCGTCCAACTACCCACACAATGCGTGCCAATGCGGCAAACGCGAGCGAGCCGGAAACGCGTTCCACTGGGTCACGTCCCGCGCTGGCCTTGGTGAAGTGGTGAACCCCGAGCAAAGCCGCGTGCGTAGAGGCAGCGAGGTTTACGAGAGGCTGAAGATCACGGCGGGTTTCGCTGTTTTTGTGGGAGTCCCCTGCGACAGCGGCTACCAACGGGTCAATCACCAGCAGCACCACGTCGCCGATCTCGCGGATACGGTGTTCCAACAAGGCCACGTGCTCCGCGTCCGACGGGTCGAACGCCATCCGCTTTCTGTCCGCGTCGAAATGCGCGTCCACAAAATGCAGGCGCGAGGCGTCGCCCCCAGCGGCCAGAAAGCGCGGCAACCATGTGTCCGCAGGGTCATCTTCCAGGGTGATTACCACCACATTTCCCAGGGGCGCGCGCCTGCCATCGGGGAAGGTACCTCCCACCGTGCACGTCGCGGCTATGTAATTGGTGATTGTTGACTTCCCTTCGCCAGCCTTGCCCGCGACGATGTGAAGCTTTGCCCGCGCCAGCCAGCCCAGCCATAGCCAGCAAATGGGCGAGATTTTAATTTGATCGCCGCGCGTCAATGCAACTAAAGATTCTGCGCCGCGCATCGCAGCATTAACGCGCGACGCAACGACTTCGGTCTTATCCGATGTTGCCGTTACGGCATTGTGAATCGCGCGCGTGATGGCTTCCGGCCCGCGCAGAGCGGCAAGGTCATTAAAGTCGGTCGCGCCGTCGGGGCGATTGTCGCCGAAGTCGGGGACAGCTAGCTTGCCGCCAACTGCCTGGGCCGCTTCCTTGGCCTTGGTCAGTCCGGGATTGCCTGGCGTGCGGGCGTCGTCGTCTGCGCAGAGGATGATCTCCGCCTGCGGATCGCGTCTGCGCATCAGTTCGGCAACCGCTTTCAAATTTCCTGAAAAAAATGCGCAAACCGCGTAGGAATTTGTGGCGGCGTAAATGCTGGCACCGGTTGCAAACCCTTCACATATCAGCACGCTGCCGCCTGGCGCTCCGATGGCGAAAAAACCGCCAGCAACACGGCCATTCGGCAGGAACCGCTTCTCGCCTGTGGGCGAAATCGTTTGAACGGACGTAATTGCGCCGCGGCCATCGTTTACGGGGATCACCAAGTCGCCTGCTGCATTTTGCAACGCGCCGGATGGCGGGATATTCTTGCGCATCACGTACGGATGCGACTCGAACGCCGGAAAAGCGCCTGCGCAAATGGCCTGCGCGCGTGCTGCGGCTTGCGCTTGCTGCGCTTCGCGCTCGCGGTCGGCTTCAGCTTTAGCTTCGCCGATGCGACGGTTGAACGCTTCGCGTTCCGCTGCGGAAAATGGATGCGTGCGTTTCGCTTGCCAAGTCTCCGAAATTCCGGAGGCAAAATCACCATACACGCCGCCCAAACCATCGGCGAACAGGCGGCAATAGCCCGAAGTATTTGCGCCCGTTTTGCCGATTCCGGGAAAGCGGTGGAATTTCCCCGCTTCAATCCTTTGCGGCGGTTCCATGCCCGTAGCAGCGATGGCGGCGCGAAATTCGTCGTAGCTCATGGCCGCTTCCCATCTTCAACAGCCGCAGCGGCGGTCGAGGTGCGTATGTTCTCTGCGACATAGTTTTCGAGATCCTGTTTCCGGTAGAAAACCCGCGCCCCGATTTTTACAAAGCGCGGCCCGCTGCCCCGGATGCGCCATATTTCGAGGGTCGTTGGTGACCCGCCGAGGAATGCCGCTGCATCGCGAGTATTGAGCATGACCTGCGCGGTCTCTGCGGGCTGTGCCTTCAGGCGCTGCAACTCCGGCGCGATCCGCGCGGCGACGCGTTCGGCAATAGTGTCCGCAATGCGGTCGATCATGGTTTCGAGGTCCATCACCGGCGCTCCCGTTGGTCGAGCGCTGCGTGCAGCGCGGTGATCTCCTCAGGCTTGATCGAAGTGGTGCCCCGCTCCCGCGCGGCGACCCAATCCCGACTCACGCCAGCTAGATTTGCCAACTCGGTCTGCGAGATGCCGCACAAAATGCGACGAAGGCGAACCGACTCGACGCCGCTAGAGTTGTCCTGCCAAATTTGCAAATTGATGGGTCGCATATTGCCCGCTCGCTTTCCGGTTGCGAAAGATTCGAGGACATCCTACGGCCCACTGTTGCCGAAGGAAAGCGGAACGTACCCAGTCTGCTCGGCAGACCGTGTATTGTGGTGCGACGCGGCGGTAAAACGAGGAAACGGGGCGCGGAAAATTATGTACGGCCCGAAGGGAAATCTATTGCAGCGGCGCTATTTGCCAGACGATTTCGGCAGGTCTTTTAGCCAGTTCCAAACCGTTTCAAGCTGGATGTGCCTGCATTCTTCCGGGGCTTCACTGAACCAAAAGTGTTTGATCGATGCGTATTTGTGTCCGTTTTTTTCATATGCGGCACGGATGTACTCTTTGCATTTTCGAGCTTGCGCATGCTTCGCAATGCCGCCATTGCGGGCGATCTCCGTGCCTTTGTTTTCCAATCGCGCAACTTCCCTCTTCGCGGCGGCTACGGCCCGCGCTAAATCGCCATTGGCCTCACGATAGGCCTCACCCAGGATGGTCCGGCAGCGTGTGCGCAGTTCCGCGAGGAGTTCGTCCAAACCTGCGGCGGGGTCGGCTGCTTCGGCGAGGGTATAGGGATCGGACTTCTTCAATGCGACGCGTAACACGAAGGCGAAATCCAAGCCAATCCTGTCCGCGTCAGTGCGATATTTCCGAATCGCATTGTCGTAAAGTTCGCTTACTACCGACTCAAAATCAGGCGGCGTTTGCATGCTGCTCCCCTTGATCTCCAATCAGCACGCGCAGCCTGTCCGTGATTTCCTGCATCGGCTTGCGCAGCCGCTCGAATTCGATGGTTACGTAACCTGCCGTCACGTTATGGCGCGGCTGCGCGTGATTCACCAGTGCCTTGAGCGCATATTCGGACACGTCCAAGCCTTGGGCCACGGTGATAAAGGTTCGGCGCAGGTCATGCAGCGTAAATGCCACGTCGGAAACGTCGGTGCGGAAATTGTTGAAGTGCGTCAGCGTTCCGTCCCGCTTCTGTCCGGGGAACACCCAAGGCGCGCCCGCGAAGAACATTTGCGGATTTTCGCGCTGACGGCGTTTCAGCAATTCCAGCAGATAGTCGGACAAAGGAATATCGAATGCGCGCTCTTCTCCACCCTTGGGCTTCGGAATACGCAGTTTGCGGTTTTCAAAATCCACGTCCGCCCATTTCACTTCGCACGCGGTCTGACGGCGCAGGCCAGTGAACAGGGCGAAGAGAAGAAAATCGCGCCGCACGCTGTCGCTGATGCTGCGGACATCCTTGCCCCATGCGGCGAGCGCCGTGGAGGGAATAGCAGTGCGCGGCGGCGTGGCCCTGAACCAGTCAATGTTTACCGATGGATTGGCGGGCAATTCAGGATGCTGGCGCATTGCGCGATTATAGATGCCACGGAACAGCCGGAAGGCAGCGTTTGCCATTTGCTTGCCGTCGCGGCCCTTGCGTCCAAACTTTCCCGCGCGGATTTCGTCGGCCAGTTTCTGGTGCCTGCCCTGTACGTCCTGCCGCGAGATTTCCGCCAAGGGCCGGTTCAGCCAGTTGCTGAAATACAGACGCATGATCCCGTCAAAGTTGTCCAGCGTGCGCGGCGATGCATTCTTGCTGACAAGGCCGCCCCGATACAACTCCCACGCCTCGCCCAATGTAATTCCCCGCGCTGCGGCACGGCGCTTTTCTTCGGCGGGATTGCCGCCGCTGACCATCTTCCCCAACGCCTGCTGCGCCGCCTTGCGCGCCTGATCCAGGGTAAGGACGCCGTAACGGCCCAGGGTGACGCGCACGGATTTGCCCGCAACGTAGCGCTGCACGATGAAGCTTTTCACGCTGCTACCGCTGGCGTTTGGCGGCATCACCATCAACGCGAAATTCGGCTGCTCCGTATCCCAATAAACCTTCCGCGCCACGCGTCCGCGACTGTCTCGCCCGGGTCCTGCGCCGTCGCAGAATTTTTTGCTCAACTTCAATTTCGCGGACGTATCCGCATCCGCGTTGTGTGCTACCGTATTTGTACCCATGATTCGCCTCGCAATTATTTCGGAAAAGAGGCATTAAGTTTGCGATTTCTGGAAAACTGCGGGAAAAGACCGCCACGAAAGACAGCCGAAGATTGGCGGGGACATCTGATCCGCATGGATGTATCGCAACAGGCTAATGCAATGGGAAAATTATAGCACCGCAAAGGGGTGGTAATACCAAGTAAAACAAAATGTTCTACTGCAAAGAAAGGAACCAAAGAAAGCACACCCCGGTGCGCCAGCCTGCGGCTACCCCGCGTTGCTCGGCAGAACCGGCCTCCGCGTAAACTCGCACGATCCGCACTGCGTGCGGCCACGTGCTCGAACATGCGCGTCGGACTTCTCCTGTCCTGCCTGCGCGACTCGGTGGCGCACAGGGGGAAGGGCGCTCCGTAGTGTCACGAGAAGTTGTATTGCTGGCCTCCGATAACCCCTGTGCGCCGTCCCGACGATCGGGTGCAGGCGAGCGGGCATTGGGGCGAGCACTGTTCGAGCTCCGCAGCGGGGTGCGGGGTGTGCACCCCGCCAGGACGAGTTGCGCAGCACCCGCAAGGAGTACGCCGTGGTTGTAAGGGGCTAACGCCCCAACAACACACGCAGCCCCCGCGAGAATGCACCCGAGCAAGGGCCCGCGTAGCGGCGGCGCACCGGGGGCGCCTTCTTTGGGTTACCTTTCTTGGCAAGACAAGAAAGGTAACCAGCTGCCGGGCTGCCCCCGGCGACCAGCTATGAGCACCGCCGGACCGCGCAGGAAACACGCCAACCCAAGCCCAAAACCTACACCTCCCTTACCACCCCTTCCCCGAACACCAGCGCGCACCTCACCTGTTTCCCCTCGTACACCGAAGCCATCGCCTGACGATACTCCTCCATCTGCGCCCGGTAACGCGACACATCGGCGCTTTCCGCAAGCTTGTAGTCCAGCACCCACACTTCATCCTCGAACTCGACCAGGCGGTCGATGCGCCGCAGTTCGCCTTTGGCGTTGACGTAGGGCATTTCGTTCGCGGCGCGGCGGTACTGCGCGGGATCGAAGAAGCGCGCAAGTTCCGGCAGGGCAAGCAGCGCCTCGGCTTGCTGCACGAGGGTGTCTTGCACTTCGGGCGGGATGCCCAAGCGGGCGATGGCCTGCACATCCGCCCCGCCATTTTCCGTGAGGTGCTGCAGCAAAGCGTGCAGCCAGATGCCGCGCTGCTGCTCGGTGGTCAGGCGCGGTTTGCGCTGGCCGACGGGGACGATGGCGGGCAGTGCGGGCAGCGGCGTGCGGGCTTGTTTCTCCGCACCCTGCCCGGCAGTCGCCGGCCCGGACGGGGCACGCGCCAGCGGGTTTTCCCGCTCCCCACACACCCCATGGATGCGGTCGTACCAGGAAGGTGATTTCTTCTTCTGCTCCTTCTCCTCGCCGCGGCCGTTGCCGCTGACGATGAGCGCCTGCTGGGCGCGCGTCATGGCGACGTAGAGCAGGTTCATTTCCTCGCGCGCCTGTTGTGCGGCTTCCTGCTCGAAGATGGGCGCGCGCTTCTTGCCGCGCGAGGCGAGATCGCCATAGCAGGAGAAATGTTCCGGCTGGGCCGACTGCGCGGGCCAGTCGAGCAGGATGCCGTAGCCCTCGCTGTTCTTGCGCGCGCCGTTGGCGTCCAGCAGCCACACGATGGGCGCCTCCAGGCCCTTCGATTCGTGCACGGTGTAGATGCGCACGGCATCGCCCGCCACACCGAGCTTGCCTTCGTCCGGCGCGTCGTCCGTGCTTGCGCGCAGTTCGCGCAGCTCCTGCAGGAAGCGCGGCAGGCTGGGGTAGCGGCCCGCGTCCACGGCCAGCGCGATTTCCATGAAGGCGTGCAGGTTGGCCGCCACCTTGGCCCGAGTCTCCGGCAACTGGGCGGCGCTGTAGCGCGCGAGCACATCACCCTCGAAATAGATGCGGTCCAGCAGGTCGTGCACCGGCAGCTTGTCGGCCAGTGTGAGCCAGGCAGACAGCAGTTCCGCCGCGCGCTGCAGGGGGGGTGTGGGTTCCGCTAAAATCTGCAGCCGGGTCCACCAGCTCATCCGCCCTTCCGGGTGTGTCTGCGGGGCTGGCGCTTCTGCTCCTTCCATTCCCCAGTTCACTTCTGCTTGTTTGGGCTGCGCAACGGCCCGCACCCCTTCTTCCACCGGAAGCACAGGCTGAGCGGCCAGCCGCATCAGGTCCGCGTCGCTGCACGAGAAGATGGGCGTGCGCAGCACCTGCGCCAGCGCCAGATCGGCAAAGGGCGTGATGAGGAACATCAGCAGAGCCTGGATGTCCTCGGCCTCCAGCGTATCCAGCAGGCCGCCGCGGCGCGAGCTGATGAAGGGAATGTGCTTCGCGCGCAATGCTTCCTCGTAGGTCGCCAGATGGGTGCGCCCGCGCACCAGCACCATGATGTCGCCCCAGGCGGCGGGCCGCGCCCGCTCGCCCTCACCCACCTGCCATTCGCGCACCATGGTCTGCAACAGTTCGGCAAACTGCCCGGCTTCGCCCCGGCGCGCGCTTTCTTCCAGTTCCGCGCGCGGCGTGGTGAGCGGGTCGCGCAGGACGATGGCCTCCCTCGTGCCCTCTTCTTCCTCCGCAGCTTCAGCCTCGGGCGGCTGCGCCAGCGGCAGCACGTGAACGTAGCCCGGCAGGCTCGTGTGCTCGGCGGTGTGCGGATCGAAATCGTCGAAGCCTTCCGGATGATCCGCGAACACCGCGTTCACCGCCTCCAGCACGGCGGGCGCATTGCGCCGGGTGTGGTTGTTGTGCAGGGTGCGCGCGCCGAAATTTTCCGTCAGGTATGTCCGCGCCACGCCGAACAGGCGCGCCTCGGCGCGGCGGAAGCGGTAGATGGACTGCTTGGGGTCGCCCACGATGAATACCGTGGGCCGGGTGTCGGCGGCGGCGGCCGCGTCAAACCAGGCGCGCAGCGTCTGCCATTGCAGGGGATTGGTGTCCTGGAATTCGTCCAGCAGCACATGACGGTAGCGGCAATCCAGCTTGTACTGCATGGTCTCCGCGTGCTCGCTCTGCTGCAGCAACCGGCACAGCTGCCACTCGAGGTCGGCGAAATCCATCTGCTGCATCTGGCGCTTGCGTGCCTGGTAGCGCGCGAGGAGCGCGGCGCCGCAGGTGAGCGCGGCCGCGTTCAGACGGTATGCCTGCTGCTCGGCCTCAACATCGCGCACCGCCTGCAGGCTGGCCTGCAAGTTTTGCAGTGCCATCGCGTAGCGCGTCTCGTCCTGCTTCTTCGTGGCGGAGAGCTTGCGCGGGTCGCCCGCCAGGGTGAACAGCAGCGGCCACACGGCGGCGAAGCGCGCCTCGGGCTCGGAGTCAGTCCAGGCCTGCTCCAGCTCGCCGGCCTTCTTCTGCTGCGCCGCCGTGCCGTCGGTGGCGAGCTGGCGCGCGAACGCGAACAGCGCCTCGTCGCTGTGCTGGCACTGTCCCCAGTCGGTCCGCGGGTCGAAGTCGATTTCTACCTCGAGTTCGGTCTGCAGTTTTTCCAGGGCAAGGGCGACGGCGTCCGCGACGACATCCGCCGCACCATCCGTCGCATCATCCTTTGCATCGCCCGTCGCCTCGTCTTCATCCGTCTGCATGCGGCCTTCCGGCGCGAACGCGGTGGCATAAGCCCACCACTCCGCACGCCGCGCGAGGAAACCCTGCATCAGCTCACGCGTATTGTGCAGGCCGTATTCGGCAAACAGCCATTGCATGTGCACGGCCTCGGCGTTTTCCGGATGCTGGCGCATGTGGTCGAGCAGTTCCTCCCACGCTTCTTCCTGCACGCTGCCCGGGCGCTCCAGCAGGGTCATGCCCTGCATCACGCCTGCATTCATCGGTGCGCGCTGCATCACCTGCATGAACCAGCCGTGGAAGGTGCTGATGGTGATGCCCGGCTGCGCCAGCAACACCAGGCCGTGCAGGCTGCGCGCGCGCCGCAGCTGCTCGTCGTTCAGACCCTCCAGCCCGCGCTCGGCGAAAAACTTTCGCACGTGCGCCTCGTCCTCCGTCGCCAGCTCGCGCAGCCATAGTTGCAGGCGCGCCTGCATTTCCTGCGCGGCTTTGCGGGTGAAGGTGATGGCGAGGATATTCGAAGGCTGAACACCATCGAGCAACAGGCGCACCATGCGCGACACCAGCAGCCAGGTCTTGCCGCTGCCCGCGCAGGCCTCCACGACCACGCTGGATTGCGGATCGAGCGCGTCAGCGATCTTCATGCGGCCCATTCCCCCTTGCGGCACAATCCCCTCACCTCACAATATGCGCACGCCCCGCCCACGCCGTTGGCAGGCAAGCCCGCGCCCTGTCGCGCCTCGGCTATCACCCGCGACAAGCGTTGCGCGTTGAGTTCGGCCAGTTGCCCCAGATCCTGCGCCGGCGCCACCGAGCGCGGCTGTCTGCCATCGAGGCTGACGAACGCCGCCTCTTCCGCGCCATGGGCCCAGGCATAGCAGGCGAGCTGCACGTCCTCACCGGGCTCGGCCAGCATGCTGGTGAGGCGGGCCACGCTCTGGGTCTTGTAATCCAGCACGCGCTGCTGCTCGCCTTTAACGTCCATGCGGTCTATGCGCCCGCGCAGGCGCACCCCCCCGGCTTCGCCTGCTATCGGCAGTTCGCGCACGAAGCTGCTCTCCGCGCTTTGATAGCGCCAGCCCTCGGCCTCGTTCTGCAATTGCCAGGCGATGTAGCCGGGAATGGCGCGGCGCCAGCGCTCGAACCAGGCGCGTGCGGCGAAGTCGCGCGCCAGCAATTCCGAAAACACCTGCCGGCTGATGTGTTCCAGTGCGGTTTCCATCTCTTCTGCAGGACGGGCGCTCACCACCGCGTGCGTCTCGTGGAAGCGCTGCAGGATCGTGTGCACGTGCTCGCCGTAGTCGCGCTTTTCGATGCCCTCCGGCACTTCGTCCAGTTCGTTCAGGCGCAGGATGTGGCGCGCATAGAACTGGTAAGGACAGGCCACCAGGCTGTTGTAGGCGCTGATGGTGACGGTGCCGGGCAGCATGCTTGCGTCCACCACGGGCGCGGGCTGCGCGGATTCCGGAAGTCTGGCAACGTGCGCGTCCTCGGCGGCGAGATAGGCGGGTAATTCAGTCTCCGTCAGGTCGTCATCAAAGGCCAGCGCATGCAGGTCGCGCAGCAATTCGAGGAAGGGGCTGAGCAGCCATTCCTCGCCCTCGCGCTCCCTCTGCCAGGTGACGAGCACGGTGTCGTTGAGGTTGAGCAGTGCGTAAAGATCATCGCGCTGGCGCGCGGCCTGGGTGGCGCGGGTGGGCAGGCCCAGGCTACCGCGCACGCCATCGTTGAACCAGCGTCCGCCGTCGGCGACGCTGGGCAGATGGCCAGCATCGCAGCCCAGGAGCAGCACGGCATCGAAGGCGCGCCAGCGCGCGCCGATGAGGTGGGTGAAGCGCACCGTGCTTTCCATGCCGGTGTCGAGATAGGTCTGGGTGTCGAGCTGCTGCGCCAGCCAGCGCCGCCACTCGGCAAAACGGTAGTGCCCGCTGTCTTCCGCCAGTTCCTCGCGCCACATGGCCAGCGCCTGCAGCAGTTGCGCGCCCGCGGCATCCTGCGCGAGACCAGCGTCGATCTCCAGCACGGCCAGGCTGGCCGCCAGCGCATCCAGCCACTCGGCCAGGGTGCGCCGCGCCTGTATGCCCATGGCGTCCGCCGCCTGGCGCAGCCGACCCAGCGGCTCGCGCAGGCTTTCCTCGTGCTGGGCGAGGTCGATGAAACTCTCCAGCCCGCCGACCACGCCTTGTTTACGCAACAACTGCTCCAGGCTGTAGACCGCGGCCTTGCGCGCGCCCGGCGTCATGTTGGCGAAGATGAAGGGGGATTTCAGCAGGTCAAGCAGATCGTGGTGGTAGAAGGCGCTTTGCAGCGCGGCCAGCCAGCGGTCGAGTACGGTGGCCACCGACAGCGTGGCGAAGGTCCAGCCCGCTTCGTCGGCGACGAGAACATCGGCGCGCTCAAGCAGTGCACGCATGCGCCGCGCAACGACGCGGTCCTGCACCACGACGGCAATGTCTCGCTTGCCCTCTGCCAGCCAGCGCCGCACCTGCATGGCGGCGGCGCGCGCCTCCTGCTCCAGACTGGCGGCGGCAAAGAATTTCAGCTTGCCGCTCAGCGGCGCAACGGCCGCCGCGCGCAGCTCGTCGGCGCGGGCACTCAAGCCTGCTGCGGTATCGTGGGCGGCGATGAAGCTGTTTGCCGCCAGTTCGCGCATGTCGCAGACTTCCACCGGCGCGCGCCCGGCGTAAGCATCAAGGAAGCGCTGCTCCAGCGCATTACCGGCGGCGGTGCGCAGCACATAGAGAGGCGCGCCTGCCTGGGCTGCGAGCACGGCCAGGCGCTGCTGGCGGGCGCGGGCCTCGTCGATCTCCTGGCCTTCTTGCATGGCCTGCCACAGGGCGGCAACGAGGTGCGCCTCCAGTTGCAGGGTGGCGTTGTCGCGCGCGTCGCTCGCCCGCCTCACAGCCTCTGCGAAATCCGCCTCATCGTGCGGCAGAGTATCGAGGGCATGGGTGAGTTCGTCGAACAAGGACAGCAATTCGTGCGTCATGCCCCACAGGTCTGGCTGGTCGAACCACCGGCGGCGGCGCAACTGCTGATAGAGCAGCGCGGAACGGCGGCTTTCGGGTATGACCGGCAGCCCGGGAACCGCGCTCTCGACCCATTCCTGCAGGGTCAGCATCTGCGGCAGGAGCAGCGCGGGCGCGCCTGCCGCGCGGACCAGCGCCAGGGCCAGCGGCTGCGCGGCGTGGTGATTGGGGAGCAGGACGATGAGGTGGCGCAGATCTGGCGCCGCATGGGCCGCCAGGATGCGCCGAGCGACGGCGGCGAAGTAAGGGCTGCCAGGCGAAGCAGCGGCCGCCCTTTGCGTGCCGCTATCTTCCGAGTATTCCATTGGTTCCCGCACCGAGCGTGATCAGGCGCCGCGGGCCGCAAAACGTAACGAGAGGCGATCAGGCAAGGCGGAAAGCGGCGAGGAAGCGGAGTTTACTTGAAGTAAATGAGCATTTCGAGCCGATTTCCAACGCAGCATCATCGCCTCGCAGGCGTTTTGGCATGCCAAGCGCAGCAGTTTTTCTTTCCCCTATTTCTCCAGGTACTGGAGCTTGTTTGGCGTATCCTTCCACTCATCCGCATCCGCCGGCGCATCCTTGCGCTCGACGATCGGCTTCCACTGCTTGGCCAGCTCGGCATTGAGCTTGATGAACTGCACCTGATTGTTGGGCACGTCATCCTCGGCGTAGATCGCCTCGACCGGGCATTCCGCCACGCACAGCGTGCAGTCTATGCACTCATCCGGGTCGATCGCCAGGAAGTTGGGGCCTTCCCGGAAGCAGTCCACCGGGCAGACGTCCACGCAATCGGTGTATTTGCACTTGATGCAGTTTTCGGTGACAACATAAGTCATGGCTTCGCTCCCTCCTGGAACCCTCATTTTAACCCGAGCGGGTCAGTGCATTATAGCGCGTCGCGCGGAGTGCTTACGCAAAACGAAACGGGCGCCGTAGCGCCCGTTTCTGCACGACCGTTATGGCTTATGGCTAACGCTTGTTGCCCGCGTTATGGCCACGGCCCAAGGAAAAGCTGCTCCCCTGCCGGCGCTGGCCGGCTCCGCCCGCGGGTGCGCGATTGCCGTTTGCCGGCGCGCGGTTCCCGTTTGCGTTGCCCGCGCGGTTGCCGTTGGCATCACGCGAACGCTCGCTCCAGTGCTGGTTGTTGCCGTGGCGCGCGTCGGCGAAGCGCGCGTGGCGGGCGCCGTCAGGGCGGTGACCTTCGTGGCGACTGCCTTCGTTACGGTGGCCTTCTTGGCGGAACCCCTGGTTGTGGCCATGACGGCTGTCAGGCGAGGTGTGATGCCCCTGGCGCTTGGGCGGCTTGCCGCGTGCGCCCGCAGGCTGCGGCCGCGGCTTGTATTTGGGCTCCATGCCGGGAACGGTGTGGGCGGCGATGGACTGGCCGGTATAGCGCTCGATGCGTTTGAGGTGCAGGGCATCGCGCGAGGACGCGAAGGATACGGCAATGCCGGAGGCGCCGCCGCGGCCGGTGCGGCCGATGCGATGCACATAGTCCTCGGCGAACTTGGGCAAATCGAAGTTGATAACGTGGGTCACGCCCGCCACGTCGATGCCGCGCGCGGCAACGTCGGTGGCGACCAGCACGCGCACCTGGCCGCGGCGCAATGCGGTAAGCGTGCGATTGCGGTCACGCTGGTTCATGTCGCCGTGCAGCGCGGCGGCGGCATGGCCCTGGGCCGACAGGTCGTCAGCGACCTGGTCGGCATCGCGCTTGGTGGCGGTGAAGACCACGGCCTGGTTGAGTTCCACGTCGCGCAGCAGGTGGTCGAGCAGGCGGCTCTTGTGGGCGAGGTCATCCACGTACATCAGGCGCTGGTCGATGTTCTCGTGGCGCGCCTTGGAGGCCGCCACGCTGATGCGCTTGGGATTCTTGAGCAGTCTCTGGGCCAGGCCGCCGATCACGCCTTCCAGCGTGGCGGAGAACAGCAGGGTCTGGCGGCTGGCCGGGGTGGCGGCGGCGATGCGCTCCACGTCGTCGATGAAGCCCATGTCCAGCATGCGGTCGGCTTCGTCCAGCACCAGCATTTCCAGGCGCGAGAAGTCGATGCGGCCGCGTTCGATGTGGTCGATCAGGCGGCCCGGGGTGGCGACCAGGATGTCGACAAAGCCGGAGAGCAGCTTGTTCTGCAGCGGATAGGGCATGCCGCCCAGGATGCTGACCACTTTCAGGCGCATGTTCTTGCCGTACTTGTTCGTGGCATCGGAGACCTGCTGCGCCAGTTCGCGCGTGGGGGTGAGCACCAGCACGCGCGGACCCTTGCTGCGCACGGTGGAGGGTTCCATCAGGCGGTTCAGCGCGGGCAGCATGAAAGCGGCTGTCTTGCCGGTGCCGGTCTGGGCCGAGGCCATCAGGTCATGGCCGGCAATCACTTCCGGGATCGCCTGCGCCTGGATCGGGGTGGGCGTGGTATAGCCCGCGTCGGCGATGGCCTTCAGCAGGTTGGCGTTCAGACCCAGCGATTCGAAGGTCGTGGCGGACGGGGTCACGGCAGCCTGGGGCGCCGCATCGCTCGCGGGGAGGTCGTTGCCGATGGCGCGGGCCTCGGGGTGGTTTTCTTTAGACAAAGCGTATCCTTATGATTCTTGAAAGGCAAAAAATCAGCGCGCGCGCCGGGCGGCATGCCAAGCGTGTAATCAGCAGGGGATAAACCACTACCGGCGCAATCAAAACATCGTCGCTAACCGGTAAGTGCTTTGCGCCGCGAAAGAAGCCCGGGCGCGGGAGGTCAGAAAACGATGAACCAAGGCCGCATAACCATGCGGCTGGCGCGCATTATACGGGGATGCGCGGGAAATGCAAGCTGCATATCGCGCTGGGCGCGGCGGGATTTGTTATGCATCCCGCCAGCGGGCGGGATCAGGCCGTATTTCCCGCCGACGGGCGGGATGGGGCGCGGCGGGCGCGCTGGCGGCTGCCCACCCATTTCATGCCGCTGCCGATTACGACCAGTGCGACGACGTAGAACACGATCTGCATACCGGCCGGACGCGAATCGTAGCCGACCAGGCTGTGCAGCAGCATGCCGGGCCAGCTGCCATCCGACAGGATGGACGAGGTGTCCC
>DATFUZ010000055.1:0-99997 GCA_035260545.1 Gallionellaceae bacterium
GCTTCTGGGCATTTGTCATGTTCGCTAAGGGCACCGAACTGCCGGTCGGTGCTGCTAATGGAAGTGCGAATAGCTGCCGTTTTCTCATGGCAGAAATGGCCGAGATCTTGTCACCGGCCGGGGCCGTGTGAGTGTCCGCAATGCTTGCGAAGCAGAATCTCTCTCATAAGAAGCGCAAACGTCGAATTAGCACATAGCAGACCTTTCCGCCTCCCCCCATTAACAACCGCTTCACCCGCTCGAGTGGATGTCTCTATCTTCTTCGCCACGTCCGCCACGCGCGGGCGTAGGCGTTTTCGGGAACGGGGGTGGGGCCGCCGGCGAGGGGATAGGTGTAGGCGCTTTGCGGCAGGAGCAGGCGGCGCGCGACGTAGGCAACGATGGCGGTGAGCAGGACGGGCGCGGCCATTTCCAGGCGGCCGGTGATTTCGAGGATCATGATGGTGGCGCCGAGGATGGAGCCGGTAGCCGCGGCCATCACGCCGCCCATGCCGGCCAGAGCCCACAGGGCGGGCGAGGCGGGGATGCCGGCGGCGTTTGCCGCTGCAGCGAGCAGTGCGCCGAGCGCGGCGCCGGTGAACAGAGCGGGGGAGACGATGCCGCCGGAGCCGCCGGTGCCCAGGGTGAGCGCGGTGGCGAGAAATTTCGCGGTGAACAGGGCGAGCAGGAGGCCGATGGGAAACACCGCGCCGCCGGCGAGTTCGCCCAGGGTGGCGAAGCCCACGCCGCTCACGGCATAGACGCCGGTGCGCAGGTGGAAGGCGTAGATCAGCTCGCCTACGGCGAGCATGGCGACGGCGTGCCACAGGTAGGGGCCGCCCGGGATGCGCGCCATGGCGTTGCGGCACTTGCCGATCACCACGATGAGGACCCACGCCGCGCCCGCGGTGAGCACGCCCAGCAGCGGGAAGGACCACCAGTCGCCGGGCGTGGCATGCGCGGCGAGGCCCGGCGGCAGCAGGCGGAAATCGCCAAAGAAGAGATGCGCCACCTGCGTGCCGGTGAGCGCGGCGAGCAGCACGGCGAGCACGAAGGGCAGGCTCCACTCCAGCGCGGCGATCTCCAGCACGAAGAGTGCGGCGCCGAAGGGCGCATTGAAGGTAGCCGCGACAGCCGCGGCAGAGCCGCAGGCAACGAGTGCGATGTAGGAGCGGTTGGGCAGGCGCAGGAAATGCGCCACGGCGGACGCGAGTGCCGCGCCGATGTGCATGGAAGGCCCTTCGCGGCCCGCCGAGCCGCCGGAGCCTATGGTGAGCGCGGTGGCGACGAGCTGGAAGAAGGCATTGCCGGGCCGCACATGGCCGCGGCGGTGGAAGATGGAAACCAGCACGTCGGGCACGCCCGCGCCCTGCGATTCCGGTGCGAAGCGCCGGGTGAGGATGAGGGCGAGCAGCCCGCCTGCCACGGGCGCCAGTACCACCCACGCGCCCCAGGGCGAGGGCGGCGTGTGCAGCCGCAGGTCATATTGGACATCGAAATGACCGAGCAGGAAGAGATTGTGCAGCAGACCCAGCAGCAGGTGCAGGCCGGCCGAGCCCAGCCCGGCCAGCGCGCCGCTGAACACGGCGAGCGCCATCAGCGCGAGGCCGCGGGCGAGGTGGCCATGGGGGGGCTTGGGCGAATCGTCTGCACTTGCCATCGTCACCTCCGGTTTGCGATTGCCGGCATGCTGCGCACTTCCGTTCAGGCGAGGTGCGCGCTGGAATGGTACTGTAAAGAACTGCGCCGCTGCCCGGCGCCGCGTGGACTCAGGCGGCGATGCCGAACAGCGCGCCCACGCCCGCCGTCAGCGCCATGGCCAGCGCGCCCCAGAAGGTGACGCGCGCGGTGGCCTTGAGCAGCGGCGCGCCGCCGGTGCGCGCAGCGAGCGCGCCCAGCAGCGCCAGGAAGAGCAGCGAGGCGGCGGAAACCGCCCACATCAGCGCGCCCGCCGGAACCAGCACCACCACCACCAGCGGCAGCACGGCGCCCACGGCGAAGGTGGCCGCCGAGGCCAGCGCGGCCTGCACCGGGCGGGCGGCCAGCACTTCGGAGATGCCCAGCTCGTCGCGCACGTGCGCGCCCAGGGCGTCGTGCGCCATCAACTGGGCGGCGACCTGCGCGGCCAGCGTCTTGTCCAGGCCGCGCGCGACATAGATGCCGGTCAGCTCCGCGAGTTCGGCGACAGGGTCCGCGGCCAGTTCGCGGCGCTCGCGTTCGAGGTCGGCGCGTTCGGTATCCGCCTGCGAACTCACTGAAACATATTCGCCCGCCGCCATCGACATCGCGCCCGCCACCAGCCCGGCCACGCCCGCGACCAGAATCGCGCGGCTGCCGGCGCCGGCGGCCGCCACGCCCAGCACCAGGCTGGCGGTGGAGACGATGCCGTCGTTCGCGCCCAGCACCGCGGCGCGCAGCCAGCCGGTGCGGTGGGTGCGGTGAATTTCGGCGTGTCTCATGGCCTCTCCCTGCGTGAAATGAAAAGGGCGCGCCTGCAGCATGCGGCTGCGGGCGCGCCCCGGTGTGCAGCCGGCTGCTTACTTGCCGGTGAGCGTGTCGCTCAGCGTGGGCTGGGCCTGGCTCAGCTCCTTGCCCTTCCAGCGCTGCCAGTATACGTTGGTGTTCGAATAGGTTGTGGAAATATTGTAATCGAACGCCAGGGTATCCTTGCCGTCGGGATGGATGGTCAGCTCCACCTTGCCGGATGCCAGGTCAGACTCCTTGAAAGGGCGCTTGAGGTCCAGCGAGACCGAATTGATGTCGGTATTGCCCCAGTTGCCGGGAATGCTGTCGTTCTCGGCAACGAGCTGGTGCTTGTTGTCGTAGATCTTGATGTCGAGATGGGGATCCTGGCCGGAACTATTCGACTTGTTGATGAAGGTCGCGTGCATCGCCACCACCTCAGGATCGCCGGCATAGGCCGCGGTAGCCAGAGTGGATGCGAGCAGCAGAAAACCGATCGAAGCACTTCTTGTGATACGCATATCGTCTCCCAATTGTGTGATGAAGTAAAAATGGGTATCGCATCTTACACGACCGCGCGACCCTCAAAAGGGTTACGGAAAGCGGCTGGTCCCGGAGTTTTCAGTAATTTCAAAACGGCCTGAAATCCAGACGCGGCAGGCTGTGCGGGCTTTCTGGCGGGCGCGCCGGAGCATGCTGATTTTACTGCAAACCCGGCGCGGCGCGGGCCGGGGCCGTGCACGGCGGCCCGATTTGGGCATATCATGTGGCCATGGGTACCGCAGGCCTCGCGGTCATCTTGAGGAAGGTGCCATGTGCCAATTGCTGGGGATGAACTGCAACGTCCCGACCGACATCTGCTTCTCCTTCACCGGCTTCCAGAAGCGCGGCGGGGCGACCGACGTGCATGCGGACGGCTGGGGCATCGCCTTTTTCGAAGGGCGCGGCGTGCGGCTGTTTCTCGACCCCACGCCCTCGGCCACTTCGCCCATGGCCGAGTTCGTGCGCAACTTTCCCATCCGCTCGCGCAACGTCATCGCCCACATCCGCAAGGCCACCCAGGGCCGCGTCTCGCTGGAAAACACCCATCCCTTCCAGCGCGAACTGTGGGGGCGCTACTGGGTATTCGCCCACAACGGCAACCTGCCGCAATTCCAGCCCGAGCTCGACGGCAGCTTCCTGCCCGTCGGCATCACCGACAGCGAGCGCATCTTCTGCTGGCTGCTGCAAAGCCTGCGCGCCCGCTTTGGCGATGTGCCGCCCACGCGTGACGAACTCCTTGCCGAAGTGCACCGCCTCATCCTGCCGCTTTCCGCCACCGGCATCTTCAATTTCCTGCTCTCCAACGGCGAATGGCTGATCGCCCATTGCTCCACCGAACTCACCTACATCGTGCGCCGCGCGCCCTTCGCCACCGCCCACCTTAAGGATGAGGACGTGATGGTGGATTTCAGTGAGGTCGCCGCGCCCGACGACCGCGTTGCCGTCATCGCCACCCAGCCGCTCACCGACAACGAGCAGTGGACCATGATGCCGCCCGGGTCGCTGTGGCTGTTCGAGGCCGGTGAAGTGGTGCGCCAGATCGCCACCCATCCCAGCCCGGTGCAGTCGCTGGCAGGGTAGGGGAAGGCCCGGTTTTTCCGCGCAAGGTAGAAAGGGAAGAGGGGGGTATGGAGCAGCCGCAGCGTGCCGCACCCAATAAAAAAGGCGGCCTGCAAGGCCGCCTTTAGCACCTACACGAGGTAGATGGAATTACATCTTGCCAGACTTCACAGCGGCAAACAGAGCCTTGGCTGCGTCGTCTTCGTGGCCCTTGATGTAGGTCTGGTACATACCTGTCATCGTGGCGGCCTGGCTCTTGAACTTCGGCTCAGACATGGCGACCTTGCGCTCATTCACGGGGAAACCGGCCTTGAACACCTTGGCCAGTGCTGCTTCGCTGCCATACTTCTTGGCAACGCGCGCCCAAGCGGGGCCTACGACGTCATGGTCGATTGCATGGCAAGCCTTGCAAGGGCTGGTCGAAAAGGCGCTCGCAGATGCGGAGATAGCCATCAGGGCTGCGGCAGCAACAACAACTTTAATTGTTTTCCTCACTCTAAAACCCCCTTCTATATAAAGTTAATTGGGATAAACATAATATGTAATGTTAAAGCTTGTGTCAAACAGTCAATTATCACCCTCACTATATAAGGAGGCGCATAAACGGGGCGGTGCCCGAAACAGTCATCGGGGGTTCCCTGAGATGATAAAACAGCCAATAGATACATCACACTAGAGGCAAAATCGGGACCGCGGTTCGCTTTTTTGAGGACCAAAATGGGGAATCATTGTGCCCGCGGAGGGGGCCGGCTGGAGGGAAATGAATGAGGCCGGGCAGCCGGGCTGACGGACATGACAAAGCAAGACGGGCGCCGCTGCGCGCCACCCATCTTGCGTACTTCGCGTGAGAAGTTGCTTACATCTTCCCGGACTTGACGGCAGCAAACAGGGCCTTTGCCGCCTCTTCTTCATGGCCCTTGATGTAGGTCTGGTACATGCCGGTCATCGTGGCAGCCTGGCTCTTGAACTTCGGCTCGGCCATGGCGACCTTGCGCTCGTTCACGGGGAACCCATCCTTGAACACCTTGGCCAGTGCTTCAGCGTTGCCATATTTCTTTGCGACGGTTTTCCAGGCGGGACCTACGACGTCATGGTCGATCGCATGACAAGCCTTGCAAGGCGCAGTCGAAAACGCGCTTGCGGATGCGGAAATGGCCAGCAGGCCGACGGCAGCTACTACAAGCTTGAATGTCTTCATCAATCTCAACTCCTCTTATAACAATTGATCGGCACAAACATCGTATGACAACGCTAACGCCTCCGCCTAACAGTCACTTGCACACATATATAAGTAAGTATCCCCGTGCAAGGGTCTTCTGCAATCCTCGTCCGGAAGCTCCCGGTCCGGCAAAATGCCCAGGCAGGCAAGATCTGCATCAAGACTGCTCCGGTCATGGCCGCTTCCCGGCAGTTCCCAGGGCGGCGCTGCAAAATGCCCTGAGGCACGAAGCGCATCGGCCGCGTGTCAGAACTAATAACGCACGAGCATGTCGGATGGATGACAAGGCTTCTCAACTATAAACCTGCAAAGGAGGGTTCGCGATGACCAAAAACGAAATACGCGCAGGAATTCAAAGGGACATCGAGCTATACCGGGCCAGGGCTCAATCGTATGAAACGCTGCACCTGTACGAGGCCGCGAGCTACGCCAAAAAGCTCGCCACCAACCTCGAACTCGCGCTCACCACCATGCCCAGGGACGAAGATCCCCAGATCGCCTAGGTTCGCAGTTGAATCGTACAAGCCCGGATGCAGCGGAGCGGCATCGCGGGAGGGCCGCGAGTTTTCCCTCGGGGGTTGCCCTGCATTTCATCCGGGATGCGGCTCGCGGTATTCCCCCGGAGTCTACAGCGACCGTCTGCTTTGGAGCATCGCCATTGCGGGTGTTAATGGCGGTGGGGTGCCCATAACGGCCATGGCAGATACCCGGAAGCGGACGACCAGTGTGTAGGATGTGCCGACGAAGGAGGCGCATCGATCGAGGGTGGAGTGTACGCGACCGATGCGCTTCGTGCCTCAGCGCATGCTACGCGGGCTGCCCTGGCGGTTCACGGGGGCAGCTTTATCAACCATCCAAGAAAATCCTTCAGCGGCTTGCAAAGCGTCTTCTCATGAATCTCAACAAAGGCATCGCTATAGGTGCTATTCCTCCAGAAGTTCAAGAGCAAGTCCGGGTTTGATGGAGTTGCATCGATGCGTTCTGCGGGTAACGGTTTTGCGGCATCGCCACACGTTTGCGCAATGTACGTGCGAAGCCGTCCCTTTGCCTGATCGAGAAGGTCGCCAAGCAATTCGGATTCCCCATACGGCATAGACTCATGAGGGATTATTATTTTCTGGGACAGGAGCATTCCCTTCGCTTCATCCGGCACGATCAAGAACCACTCCCCCTTCGGATTGCCCAGTGAATTGCTGCACGCCGAAACAATGATAATGGGATTGTCGCCAAGGCCCGATGGATCGGCCACGAAGATTTGATACGCCGGTTTGAATTCCATAGTTCAATACCCTCCGTTTCTGCTGTTGGGGGTTGCTTAACTTTTGGAAACAGCCGCGATGTAACCAGTTCTCTGTTGTGGGCAGAACTTCCCTTACGGCTTATAGTTCAAATTGGGCGCCGATTTGTTATATCCGTTATTGGACAAAGCCGCGATGCGGCAACGTCCGCTTTCCTGCAGTCTAATCGCGTTGGTGACGAGCGGCAACCGATATTTCGCCGGGACGGTCAGGAGAGACTGTGGGCATGGTCCCGATGTGGCAAGGCGGCGCTGCGCTTTTGCCTGCGCGATCCAGCCTGACCATTCCTGCTACGGGCGCGGGAGAAAGCGAGCGTAGCCCGGATGCAGTGGAGCGGAATCCGGGTTGAACCGGCAGCGTACCCCATCCCGGATTCCATTGCATTACATCCGGGCTACGCTTGCTAGCCGCCCTCGTCGCGGCTGAACAGTTTCTTGATTTGTTCCTTTGCCCAATCTCTGCAGCGTGGGCCGCTTCCGGCGATTTCACCTGTCGCCTCGGTCCAGAAGTACAAATCCTCAGCTAGTGACGCATTCGCGGTGAGGTGCTGGACCGGTATGCCAGGCCATCGGAAAACGCCTGGAACGGCAACGCCTACTTGGGTTGGGAAGCCGAACGAAAAGTGGATTTCCTGCCCGTTGGTCAGGGTCAGGTAGACGGCTTCCCCCCCGTCACCGTCAGAAGCGACAGGCCGAGCGGCCATCAGATTGGCGGCGCGGAGGAGGGCGAGAAGGCTCGCAATACGCGACTGATCACGCGTCGGGCATCCTCTATTCCTGAATTGCAACTGGGTCTGCAATATGGGCGACTCCGAGCCCGGTGGTGTGAGAATAACCACTGCCTTCGTCACAGCATGGGCGTCTTTGATGCGGGCAATAAATGTCGTGAACGGCACCGGATTCTGATGTGCCGGGATCCCTGTTGTCGGTGTACCCGGCTGCGGAAGGCTGTTTTGCCCGGCCGTGACCACGCCGGATACAAACGGCGAGCGATGCGCCGGCATGCGTGGGCTGTCTTGCGCAAGCACCACATTCGCAGCCGCCAATAGTGCTGCGATTGCCACGGTGATTCCCGTTTGCCTCAAGGTCTCCTCCTGCATTTTCATGATTCTTTGTGCCTGCCCGTCAGTTCCGGTCTCTCGCCCTCACGGACAAAAAAGCTGCCGGTCGGCATAGTGAATGTCGGCGGGGTCGAAGTAGGGCCGGGTCCAGGCGTCGGTGGTGGAGAGGAACCAGCCGGCCTGTTTGGCCGCGTCCAGGCGCGATACCGGCATGGGCTGCGCCTGCGCTTGCTTGCCTGCGCCCCTGGGTGCGCCGGCCAGGCGGTTGAGGAACTGGAAGTGGTCCACGAGGGCCAGGGCCTCGATGGCGAAGACGGTGGCCACGTCGGGGTCGTGGATCTCCAGCAGGTTGTCGCCGTTCTGCGCCTCGCCGCCGGAGGCGAGGTTGGATGAGCCGCAATACACCGTGGGGTCGTCGCCGTTGAAGCCGCACACCACGAACTTGTGGTGGATCTGGTGGCCCATGGTGATCGTGCGCACCTGGTCGAAGGGCGGCGGCAATATGCTCGCGCCCGGCTTGCCGGTGACGAGGATGCCGGTGTTCTCGCCGGGCCGGTAGAGCGAGATGCCGTCCCGGCCGTCCGAGATGCCCATGCTGAACACGTCCTGCTTCGCGTGCAGCCCTTGCAGCGCCTGGTAAACCGGGCTGGTGCCGTTGTCCATCTCCATCACCGCGAAGAGCACGCTGCCTTCCGGGGCGTGCTTGCCTTCTTCCTGGTTGATGCGCTGCACGATGCCGTTGAGTATGCTGGCGACGGTCGCCGGGCGGTGCGGCGCAAAGGTGATGCGCGTCGGGGGCAGGGCGGCGGTGGGCGCGGAAAACACTTTTCTGGCGAAGGACGAGGCGAGGTAAGCCGGCTCGCGCGCGCCGCCTTCCCACACGGTGTTGAAGAGCATGCCGTATTCCTGCGCCACCGCTTCATCGTCGAACACCAGCACGTGGTTGGAATTAACATACAGCCCGGTGATGGAAAAGTTGGTCGAGCCGGTGAGCACCTTGAGCGCGCGCTGCGTATTGAACGAGACGAACACCTTGTCGTGCGCGTAGCGGCTGAAGTGGCCGCGCAGCATGTCCGCCGGGGCCTTGGCCACCTTGCGGAATGCCGCCTCGAATTCATCCTCCGCCTTGGGCGCGGCGGCGGAGTGGTGCAGGGCGGCATTGTCCAGCAGCACGCGCACGCGGCCCTGCTGCGCCAGCTTCAGCAGGATATTGCACACGTCCGGCTCGTTCAGGTCGTAGGCGAATACGCACAGGTATTGCGCCGCGTCGTTCAGCACCTCGTTCAGGAAGGCGAACACCTGCTCGCGCGCGGTGAAGCCCAGCCACTCATATTCCTGCGCATAGGTATAGCTCGCGCCCTGCGCATTCTTGCCCGAGACCTGCGCCGTGTCGAACAGCAGCTCATGGCCCTTGGGGCGCAGCAGCGCCGTGCGCCCGAAATGGTGGTCGAAGGCCTGCGACTGCGTATAGCCGCGGGTGAAGCCCAGGCTAAGCTTCTCCTTCACGAACGGCCCCACATACACCGTGACCGAAACGCTCAGCGCCGGGTCCAGCGGCTTGAGCGACTGGCTGCCGTCGAAATAGCGCGGCGTCACCGTATACAGATAGTCGCCGAAGAGCGGCGCCGTCCCCTGGTGCGTCGAGCCCGGCACATGCAGCCAGCGGAAGCGGTGCAGCGGCGCATTCACCGAAGAATGCGCCGGCTCGCCCACCACCTGCGCGTGCTGCGAGGGATCTTCGAATTGCAGACTGTTGTGGAGAAAATATGCCGCGCCGCCGGGCGGTTGCGCCTGTATGGTGAACCCGGCGAGATTCTGCGCGCCGGAAGCATCCGGGAAATTGAACGCCAGCATGGTCTTGCAGTCGCCCACATGCGCAGTGACGACCAGATGCGGTAACGCTACGGTATAGGCTGCCATCTCACGACCCCTTTAATAGCCGGTTCCGGGCGGCGGGCGCGTTTCTGTGCGGTGCGCGGCCTCGCCTGCGGCGGCAGCGTGTGTACCGGGCGTCCTCCGCCCCCCGGCGCAGCCTGCCGCAAGCGAAAGTTTCGCACTATTTTTTGCGAGTTGTCTATCGTCTGCCTGACATAAACGCGTTATCCATCCGGCATAAAGAGGCCGAGGTCCGGCACCGCAAGCGCGCATGCGCCACGGCAGCAAGCGCACCGTTCGCGCCGCATCCACCCCCGCGTAGCGAAGCGCCCGATGCGCGGCAGTTGCGGGCCAGGTTCGGCATCAATTAGACTGCGAGAAAGCGGACGATCCAGAAGGACGGAGTTGTCCCAGGTGCGGACATAACGAGGGTCCCTCCAATTCGGAAAAGCATATGTGGAGTCTGAGCCCAATTGTTTCGCGAGATAAACCGTACGGACTAATGCTCGCTTGGCACGTTTAGAAGAAGGCGAATTTATGGAGAAGCCAGAGTACGTCGACATTGGAGAATTTCTTATTGATGGAATAGTCGGTTCTGAGCATCAAAAGAGATTCTTGCATATCGGGGATGAGCTCGACAAAGTCAGAAAATATGCAAGCGAAAGAAACACGGATGTCGACAAGTTCTCTCAAACGATAGTTTGGCTCGCAATATCTTCGTACTACGCAGGCTTAGTACCCATCACTCGCATCGAAAGCGCACTATTTCTACTGAAGGAATTCAGGAATGAATATGCTTACGCGCTAATCGCCAGGGCTTACATTGAGGTTGTGGCGCGCCTACATAAAGGGCTGTCCCTTTGGAGGCAATATCGAAGCCAAAAGAAAACGCTTGATGAGTTCAGCCACGGCGTGTGTCGCCTGATGGCTATGTTTCGTCGTGAAGGAGACCCCAATAAGGGGCTATTTAAGGAGTGCATCGGAGGAGATGGGTACGCGAGAGGCGGATTCAATGTTCAAACTCTGATAGACGCTCTTGAAAAGGACATTCCGGGCATTGGGGACGCCTATAGTTCTCTGTCCACATATGCACACGGCGACCTGTCCAAGCAGATGATGAATAGAAAGTTGTCATGGTTGCCAGACCTAGCCCTTGAGACAAATCCTGTCATATCTGGGCATGAGCAGGACGTACTTCAGCTTAGAGCAGTCGCGCTTGAAGACCTGACAGAACTAATGGAACTCACTCGCCCACTGCGTGAGCGATATGATGAAATGCATAAGAAAGAATAGGTCCTTGCCGCGTTGCGAGGCAACGGGCAGCAAGCGATTCGCAAAGGCACGAGGCCCATTGGTCGTGTAACGCACGTCCTTGACCGATGCGCCTCCTCCGTCCGCAGAGCTTACACACGCGCTACGTCCGCTTCCGCGAACTGGCCATGACCGCTCAGGGCACGCTGTTGCCGATCCTGGATTGAAGTACAACCGGTCCGCAATACGCAGTAAAACAGAAATATGCGGGACGGATGCTTCGTCCCAGAAGCGCCAATTTACGCAATTAAGGCCGCACGGGTCTAAAGGAAGAGGGATTTGCGCCAACTGATTCTGACTGTGCTTTGCTTAGGATTAGCTAGCTATATGGTACGCGTGATCCTCTCAGGCCTGCGTTCCGGGCGCATTGCTCATAGTGATTCATCCTCATACTGTGAAAGAGTAAGAAATCCAGTTGGGTACTGGCTCTTGATCATTTTGTTTACTGTACTCGCCGTGCTTGCCATCTATGCATGGTTAGCAACCGTGTTATTTGAGATCTCGGGGCCATAAACATTAGACCGCGCAGTTGGGCGTAACGGCGAGCGTTGAACGTCCGCTTTTGCGAAGCGCAATGTCCGTAATGGGCACACCTCGGTCGGAAGCGTCGTTAGCTGGATTGCATAAAAGCAGTCATTCAACATTGGCGTCGATGCTGCTTTGCAGTAGACTCCGCCGAAGCGGACGTAGCAAATGGGCCGAGTTGTCCCAGTTGCCGACATAACGGCACACCCTCCAATTTGCGGATCATTCGAGTCTGCCCCCCACTTGGGAATATAGGGATCATCTCGTATGGATACTCGGTACCTTGCTGGTTTGGTCTTGGCGCTCTGGCCTGTTTGGGGCGTAATGTCCTTCTATGCTTGGAAACGACTGGATTTCAATAACTCGTTCGGCCGCTTTTCAGAAGGATGGTGGTTTTGGATGATAATGGGGCCAGTACCGCTGATGTACCTCGTTGCTGCTTGGGCTCCCCCGATGGCAATCTATTTGGTCGCATCCGTGATTTGGTGGGTCTCGTCACTTTTTTCCTCACGTAAGTAAATGCCGTCAGTGCGCGCAAGGCGTAATGCGCCGCATGTTTTGCCCGAGGAGCGCAAGCTACGCGGGCATCAAGCCCGGTAGGATGGGTGGGGCGCAGCGATACCCGTCAACGCCGCCACACCCGGTGGGTATCGCTGTGCTCCACCCACCCTACCCAAGGTACGCTTTTCGGGATACCTAACCGGCGGCTATGGGCACGCTCCCGCCCTTCAGCGCCCTCGACAAGACGTCCCAAAGCGGACACTAGCGCTTAGGGCGCATTCGCCTTGCGAGCGGAGGCGTTCCGGCCGGGGCGGCGAATGACGGCGGGGGGAGGGGGGCCGTGCGCTAGCCGCGGTCCAGCGCCTTGATCTTTTCCACGCCTGCGTCATAGGCGGCGTCGGTGAGGCCGAACGATTTGACGATCAGCGGCTGGTGGCGCGCCAGTGCGGCGACCACCTCGTCGGTGGAATTGCAGCGCTCCAGTTCCCGCCTCACCGCCAGCACCTTCACCAGCGCGAGCGGCCCCGGCACTTTGCTGCCGCCCCTGAGGGTGGATTCAATGATGTTGTGCACTGCCATCTTGTTCATCTTTGCTGCCTGCTGTTCTGTTTGCATCGGGAATATTTGAATTGTACCCCAGTTGCCTCTGTTCTCCCGAGCCGCGGCGCGCTTCGCCATGGTCGGCAAGCGGGAGCTCAGTAAAACTCGTATTCCGCGCGCGCCATCAGCGTGCGCGCGGGTGCGCCGGCGTTCGCGCCGTACACCACGCCCAGGCTCCACTCCAGTTCGGATTTGTCCTGGAAGCGCATTTCGTCGTAGAGCATGGGGCCGATCTGGTGGGCATCGTCCGCGGGGCGGTAATAGATCTCCATGCCCGGGGAGAGGGTGGAGTGGTCCATCTCTATCATGTAGCGGGCGCTGTAGGCCGCGCGGAAAACGTACTGGCGGTCGACGCCGCCGGTCTGCCGCTCCCAGATCAGGTTCAGGCGCTGGTTCACGTGGCCGAGCTGCTTTTCCAGCAGCGGGCCGAATTCGAATAGCGAGGGCTGATTGGGCTGTTTGACGTAGACATAGGATGCGACAAAACCCGCGTCCAGCCCATATTGGGCCGCATCCAGGAAGTGGAAGGTGTTCTCGAATTCGTAGCCGGATAGATAGACGCTGGTACCGGGAAAGCGGTCGAATTCGCCATAATAGATCTCGGATTTCCAGTGCGGCGTGAAAGTCTTGCCCACCGAGAAATTGTAGGCGCCTATGCCGTTCAGGCTGCTGCGGCTGTCCTGCGTGTCGTAGCCGTAAAACGCCAGTTCCTTCTGCCCCTGCAGCAGGTTGGCGGAATACACCACCAAGTCGTTGTCCGCGCAGGCCGCCTGCGCGCCCAGCAGCAGCGCCGCGCCCAGCGCGGCACGTCCCCTTCCTGCCCAGCTCATGACGCTGTCCTTCTTGCCGTCAGGCTACGGCACTCAAAGACACCCGCCACTCAAAACAGTGGCTGTCTCACGCCTGGTTGTTGTTCTGCCCGGCG
The DNA here is from genome assembly GCA_035260545.1 of Gallionellaceae bacterium. Lineage (GTDB taxonomy): Bacteria > Pseudomonadota > Gammaproteobacteria > Burkholderiales > Gallionellaceae > DATDDB01. The sequence continues at coordinate 13,359 of DATFUZ010000055.1, forward strand.
GTCTCCCGGCACCGGGTCCTACAGCATGCGTAAGATATACGCCGTTGCCGCCATCGCGTCAACCGGGCCGGTATTCAGTAGCGCCCGCGCGCGACACCCCGGTGGCGCGAAGGCAGCCGGGTGTGCCATCATGCGCGGCATGACGCCCAAGCCATGGGCGCGCTCAACCCCGGAGGAAGGTATGGAAATGTCGAAGAACAAGCTGTTGCTGGCAGGCGGCGCCGTGGCCGCCGCCGTGGTGATCGTGGGTGTGCTGCTCGGCACGCGGCATGCGTTCAATCCGCTGGAGACGCCGATGCCGGCGGCCAATGTGCCCATCGCCTCCATCGAGCCCGGGATAGACAAGCTCAAGCGCGCCGACCGCCAGTTGCTCATCGGCTATCTGCTGCTGCAGCGCGGCGAGTTGCGGTCGGTGCCCACCCAGGGCCTGTCCTTCACCGCCAAGACCTTCGGCGAGGCCATCGCCGCGCAGCAGGCGCTGCTGGTGCAGAAACAGGTGACCGCCGAATGGCCGCTGATGCGCGCGCTGGAAGACCAGGCCCTGCGGCCGCTGCGCGAGGCGGTGTCGCTCAAGCTGGTGGCGCGCAGGCAGGACAGCATGAACAACCTCTTCAAATCCAACACCGGTGCGACCATCGTCGCCACCGGCGGCACGCCCGACGACGCGCGCACGGTGATGGTCTATCAACTGCGCAACAACGGCGCCGCCGCCATCGCGCACCTCACCGGCTATATCCAGCCGCAGGTGGAAAGCGCGGACTGGCTCAGCATCCTCACCCACAACACCAGCGCCTGCCGGGTGGACATCCCCAACATCGCGCCCGGCGCGACCGTCACCGTCATCTGCGCCCAGATCGACCTCAACAACATCGGCGACGCCTCGAAGACGCCGGACAGCAGCCTCTTCGTCGACTGGCGGCCGGACATGGTGCAATACGCCGACGGCGTCACCCTGGCCTACGACGAGAACGCCGTGACCAACACCAACCTGTGGAATCACTACGACATCGAGGGCGACATCGCCGCCGGGAAGAAATAGGCCGGCGCCGAAATAGGCCGGCGCCGAAATACCCGGGGCGGGGCCGAGGATCAGCCGACGTCGATCTCGCGCACCTTGTGCTTGTCCTTGAGCAGGACGAGGATGAGCAGGCCGGGCAGGCTGAGCAGGGCCAGCAGCAGGCCGGCGATGCCGGGATAGCCCTTGGCCTTCGCGTAGGAGATGAAGGCGTAGCAATACGCCGCGAGGCTGATGGCTGCGACCGCGGTGGCCGGCTGCAGATGTTCCCACAGCTCGCGCCTGAGGCCCGGCGCCATGATGGCGACCGCGATGACGGTGATCAGCCAGATCGCCGCCGAGATGTGGCCGCGTCTTCTGTAGTTGGCGAGCACGGTGCGCTTACTCCCGATTTGAACGGCACAGGCCCTATTATGCGGAATCGGGTGCCTGCCTGACAAATTTAGCGCGCCGCGCCGTTGCGCCGCCGCATCGGCGGCATGCGCGGTGACAGTCAGGCGCGCTGCTGTTCGACGAACCCGTTGGCGAAGTTTTCCTTTTTGGTGTCGGGCGCGTTGCGGTGGCGGTCGATGTGGTGGGCCACCTCATGCACCAGCACGTCCTCCAGGTAGTAGGCGTTCAGCTCGTCGCGCGTCTGCTCGCGCAGCGATTGCGGGTGCGCGCAGAGGAACACGCAATCGTTCCAGTAGAAGCCGTAGCAGGCGAGGTTGCTGTACCACGAGCGCAGCTGCTTGCGCCGTCCGCCGAGCAGGAACACCGCGCGCAACCCCTGCACGTGCGCGGGCGGCATCTGCGCCAGGCGCTGCGCCACCTGTTCGCGGCTGCAGGCATGGATGAATCCCGCCGCCGGCGGCAGCACGATGAGGCGGGGAAACGCCGGCGCCTTCTCCAGCCGGTCGGCAAAGCGGTGGAAGGCCGAGATGCCCTCGGCATAGAATGGATTGTATTGCGGCCGGCCGGCGGATCGCGAACGGCTGTACAGGTTCGCCCTGCGCCCGGCATGCCTGAAATATGCGCTCATCTCTCGTTCTTTCCTGCTGCGCCGCGCGGCGCGGCCGGGGAGGGGCCGGGGCGGCGGGGCGGATATTTTACACGGCGTCGCGCGCGCCGCCCACAGCGGCGTGAAACCTTTGAAGATTTTCAGTAAAGACAGGAGGTTGCAATGGAGAATGGGCCGCATGACGGAGCGCTGGCGCCCGCCGACATTGCGCGGCAACTGGCCGCGCTGGAACCGATCTTTCACCGCCCGGAACTCGGCACGGCGCGCGCCGATTTCGAGCGCATGATGGTCAAGGATTACTGGGAGGTCGGCGCTTCCGGCCGCATCTATACGCGGGACTATGTGCTTGAGGTGCTGGAACAGCGCCACCGCGCAGCGCCAGCGCAGGCCGAACATCTGGTGGTGACGGATTTCGTATGCCGCCGCATCTGCGGCGACACCTGGCTGGCCACCTATCAACTCGAGCAGGCGGGCGGGCGGCTGAGCCGCCGATCCACGCTATGGCAGCGCGCGGAGGCAGGATGGCTCGCGCTCTATCATCAGGGCACGCTGATTGCCGCCTAGCTTCTGGCGTCTGGTGCGCGCCGTCAGGGCGCGCGCCGCGCAAAGAAAAAAGCCGGCCCCGGCAAGCCCCTCTCAAATCGTGTTGCCAATGAAGGAACATGCCATAGGAAGTGCCTTACCAGTCGGGGAAGCGCACTTTTGCATGCCAAAAGCGATTTCGCCGGCAGCACCCGGCGGCATTCCATTCCCCGCAACGGTCGTCAATACAACGCTGCCTGATCCCCAGATGCTCCACGATTGCAGCCGATCGCCCCCTCAAGTAGACTGGCCGAAAGCGGACGATTGAGAAGGACGGAGTTGTCCCATTTGCAGACATAATAAGCTGGTGTCCAATTTATCCCGATTAGGGGCGCAAACGGACTCGAATGAAATGGACCTGTGCAATCGCCCTTAGTCATTGGATGTCATGTCAACCGAAATTGAGCATGCAATAGCCCAAGAAGATTGGCCCGGCGCAAGAAGATTGATACGTGCCGCACTGAGCAAGGAGCCAAGCTCTCACTGGCTCCTTACACGCCTGGCTCTTACATACTATGAAGAGCGCAACTACGCGCGCTCACTCGAGTACACCACAGAAGCGCTCGCCATTCAGCCAAACTGCCCTTTGGCGCTGTGGGATCACGCCGGCACGCTTGATATGCTCGGTCGGCTAGATGACGCAATCCAAATCTATCGTCGCCTCATACGGCGGGGTGTCAACTCAATTGCACATGGGGATTGCGGCGAGGGAGTTGCCCAAGCTCGAGGTCTTGTGGCCGACTGCTGGTATCGCCTGGCCCTTTGTCAAAAGAAATCAGGCTCATTTAGAGGTGCATCCAATTCATTGAAACGTCATTTAGCGCTTCGCGGACCTGGGTGTCGCTCGATCTATCAGCTACAAGAGGTCAGGCGCGAGCTAATAGAATTGCGTGGCTACTGCGGTGGAAGTTAATTGGCATGCGCCTTTGGGACGTGCGGCGCAGAGCCCGCGTAGGATGCGCTGAGGCACGAAGCGCATCGGTCGCGCAATGTTTGATCTCGATCGATGCGCCTCCTTCGTCGGCACATCCTACATCCCGTATCGCGCCATTTTGATGGCCGCTTTATGGCATCGAATTTACACCGTCGAATGTCGCAAATGGGCACGGTGCCGACCTGATACTCAGCCAATGGGCCCGCGCAAAACGGCCATTCGCCAGAAAGAAGCCCTGCCAATTCTGGTACGGCATATGGGCTGGCTGGTCCCTCTGGAATCAACACGATTTGACAGGGGCCTGGGCCCGGACCCGGCTGCTTTTCCTGTTCTGGAATTTTGGGTGGCGGCAGCAGCGGGCGCTGCGCCACACACCCGGTGAGGCTGCTTATTCCGCGGCGCGGATGTTGGCGGCCTGCTGGCCCTTGGGGCCGCTGGTCACGTCGAATGTGACGCGCTGTCCTTCGGTCAGGGTCTTGAAGCCCGACATCTGGATTGCCGAAAAGTGGGCGAAAAGATCTTCGCCGCCGCCTTCCGGGGTGATGAATCCGAAGCCCTTGGAATCGTTGAACCACTTGACGATGCCTGTTGCCATATTTTGAATCTCCTGAAAAAACGAACAAAGGGGACGGACCCCGCAAGGCGAAGGTCAAGACGGCAACACGATGAAGGAAAAGCATCCGCATGCGCGGGTACAGCCCCCCAAACAACCTTGACGGAGCTTGAGATTCGCTGCTGCGCACTATGCGTCAGTTTTTGAATAATGGCAACTATCACAATTGATAGGTTATGCGCGCTGCGTAATCCGCTGAAAGCCCCGCCGTTATTGGGCGTTGCGGCTTATCGGGTGGAGCGCCGGCGGGCGGGCGGCGGGAGCATGCGGGAAAAAATTCGGGGAATTCCCTACGCCTGAAACCTGCCGCTGCCAGCATTGGCGCGGTGTTCCACCTCAGCCCGCCAGTTCGAACTCGCCCTTTTTGCTCAGCCGGTAGCGCGCGAAATCCTCCGCGAGAAACAGCCCGCCGTGGTAGCGCGCGGCTGCTTCCATCTGGATGTCGGCGATGGAGGGTGAACGGGTGGTGTCCGCCTGGTAGCGCGCGCTGAAATGGGTGAGCACGAGATTGGGCAGGCCCGCCGACTCGGCGAAGGCGGCGATGCGCTCCGCCGTGCAGTGCTGGAACGCGTTGTCGTTGCGGGCCGCGACTTCGCGGGTATAGGTCGCTTCGTGCACGAGCACCTGCGCCTCCGCGCACGCCTCGCGCAGTAGTTCCGGCTGGTCGTTGTCGCCGGCCACCACGATGCGCCGCGCCTCGTTGGGATAGTGCAGGTAATCGCCGGGGAGCAGCGTGCGGCCCGAATGCTCGATGCGCTCGCCCGCCTTGAGCCTGCCCCACAACGGCCCTTGCGGCACGCCTTCCCGAATCAGCTTGCCGGTGTTGAGCCGCGCCTCTCGCTTCGCCTCGGTGAAGCTGTAGGCGTAGGAGGGGACACGGTGCGAGAGCGGAATGGCTTCGACGACGACATCCTCGTCGCGCCACACCGCGAGCGATTCGGTGGGCGTGAATTTCAATTCGAAGGGCAGGTGCAGCGCGGTCAGCGCGCAGGTGGCGTCTATCCAGCCCGCGATGCCTTCGGGCGCGACGAGCTGCAGCGGCACGGTGCGGCCCGCCATCGCCGCGCTGGCCAGCAGGCCGGGCAATCCGTAGCAGTGGTCGCCGTGCACGTGGGTGATGAACACCGCCTTCAGCCCGACCGTCGACAGCGAGGTGTGCAGCAACTGATGCTGCGTGGCCTCGCCGCAATCCACCAGATACCAGCCGCGGCTGCCCTCCACGGTCAGCGCGAGCCCGCTGACATTGCGTTCCTTGGTGGGCGTGCCGGAAGACGTGCCGAGAAAAGCGATCTCCATTTCATCCTCATTACTTTATGACTCGCATTCTACACGGCGCCGTGCCGATGTCGCGCCGCGTTTTACACCATGCGCATGGCCGTGCACAGCTTCCGTGCATACCGCACCACGGGCGGGCGCGCGCACTCGCATGGTGCGCGAATTGTTTAGCCATTTCCTGAACTTTTGCGGCGGCGGCGAACTCAAACCGGCGGATATTTCATATCCGCACCCGAGAGCAGCATGCATGCAAGCACACCCGAGAGCGCATGCATGTCACAACGTCAAAATAAGGAGGAAGCATGAAGAGCAAGATCATAGCGGTATCCGGTATTCTCGCTGCAAGCTTTTCCCTGCCCGCACTGGCTCAGGTCTATGCGCCCGGCTGGTATACGGTGAAACATCCCGAGATCAGACTCATGGACGCCTTGCGCGCGCAGGCCGCCGCGGGCGGCAGCGACCGCACGCTCGCCGTCCGGCCGCAGGCGGCGGTCGCCGCCGCGGACTTGGGGGGCGCGACCGACTGGGCCGACCTCAAGCATCCCGAGTTGCGCACCATGGCGAAGATGCGTGCCGCGGGAGCGGCGAGCGGCCATGTCGCCCTGCACGGCGTGGTGGCGCATCACGCCGGCATGAAGCCTGCCGCACAGACCCACAGCAGTTGACCGTCCGCCGGCTCCGCATCACGCGGGGCCGCGCCTCCCCTTTGAGATTTCCATAATTCGCGAGAGCATATGGAGTCCGTTACGACGTCACTCCGGCCTGCGCCGGAATGACGCGCGCTATATGGAAGCTCGTCACGAATTACGGAATGCCCAACAAGATGTCGCACCGACGCATCGCGACACCCCGGATACCCCTGGATGCGCCGCGCGCCCGTCTTATGCGGAATCGCGGCGGCTGCGCCATTTCTCCAGCGTGGCATAGAGCGCCTGCGGATTGAAGGGCTTGGTGATGATGTCGTCCATTCCCGCGCCCAGGCAGTTGAGCTGGTCGGGCCGTCCCGCATTGGCCGTCAGGCCGATGATGGTGAGATCGGCGTGGGCTGGGTCGGCGCGTATGCGGCGGCTCGCTTCCAGGCCGTCCATCTCCGGCATCTGCACATCCATCAGCACGCAGTCGTAGCGGCCTTCCTGCAGCCGTTCCAGCGCCTCGCGTCCGTTGCCGGCGAGCGTGACGGAAACGCCCGCGTCCTCCAGCAGGCCGCGCGCCACTTCCTGGTTGAAGGGATGATCCTCCACCAGCAGCACCGCAGCGCCCTGCAGCGCGCTGAAGTCGCGGGCGGGGCGCGGCTCCGCCAGACTGCTGCCCGCGCGCAGCATCGCCGTGAACCAGAAGGTGCTGCCCCGGCCCTCCGTGCTGAGCACGCCTGCCTCGCCGCCCATCAGCTCCGCGAGCTGCTTGCTGATCGCCAGTCCCAGCCCGGTGCCCGCGTGGCGGCGGGTGGGCGAGGGGTCCGCCTGGTGGAACATCTGGAACAGGCCGCCGATGTCCTCCTGGCCGATTCCGATGCCGGTGTCCTTCACCTCGAAATACACCGGCACGCCCGCTTCGTGCGCAAGGCTTCCGGCGCCGGCATGCAGCGGCCGCACCCGCACGCGGATGGCGCCCTGATCGGTGAATTTCACCGCATTGCCGAGGTAATTGAGCAGCACCTGGCCGATGCGCAGCCGGTCGCCGCGCAGCACGCGCGGCAGGTCGGGATCGATGTCGGTATGCAGCAGCAGCCCCTTGGCGCGGGCGCTTTCCGCAAGCTGGGCGATGGAGTCCGCCACCAGCTGGCGCAGGTCGAAGTCGCTCTCCCGCAGCTCCAGCTTGCCCGCCTCGATGCGGGAGAAATCCAGCACGCTGTCGATCAGCCCCAGCATGTGGCGGCCGGAGTATTCGATCTTTTCCACGTACTCGCGCTGCCGCCCCGCCAGCGGCGTGCGCAGCAGCAGATAGGCCATGCCCATCATGCTGTTCATCGGCGTGCGAATCTCGTGGCTGATGTTGGAAAGAAAGGCGCTCTTCGCGCCACTGGCCTCCTCGGCGCGTTCCTTGGCCTCCCGCAGTTCATGCGTGCGCTGCTCGACCATCGCCTCCAGGCCCACGTTCTGCCGGCTCAGCTCCAGCTCCTTGCGGCTGCGTTCCACCCACAGCACGAACAACTGGTAGCAGAAGAAGGCCACGAAGGCGGTGAAGATGGCGACCACCCACAAGATGGCGCGGTCGGCCTCGCCCTGCAGCCGCGCGGCGGCGCGCAGCGCCGCCAGGCCCGGGTGCTGCAGCGCCTCCTCGATGCGCGCGGCGGTGAGATGGGTGGCGATGAACAGATAGGCGAGCACGCTGCCCATCATCAGGCCGGTGATGCCCAGCACCCGCGCGCGGGTCTGCTCGCCGGCCGGGCTGGCCAGACCGCGCGCGGCGCGCCAGCGCATGACCGCGGGCGTCGCGAGCAGCAGGATGGGGGCGGCCAGCGCCACGTTTTGCAGGAAGGCCCCCAGCCACCAGCCCTGCCAGATCGGCAGGATCGCGTGCGCCGGCGTGCGCGTGGCCAGCACCCAGATCAAGGCGCCCGCCGAGCCGAAGATGCCGGAGACGAAGGCGGTGAACACGAACAGCAGCGCGGAATTGAGCGAGCGCAGATCCACGCGCAGCGGGATGGCGCGGAACACGATGGCGAACACCGCGAGGCCCACCGGATCGGCGCAGGCAAAGGGCAGGGCCCAGCCCCAGGACATGCCGGAATACAGCGCCAGCGCCAGCGTCGCCAGATAGGCGGGCACCGCGCCCCACCAGAAGCCCATCCACATCACCCACAGCATGCACAGCACCAGCGGCGGATAGATCGTGATGTGCGCCTCGACGCCGCCGAAGTGCAGCGGAAAGCCCGACCACGAATACGCGATGCTGGCGATGCCCAGCGCAATGCAGGCTGCCAGCGTCGCTACCCAGGCCGCCGCCACGGCGATGCAGACTGAACTCCGGCAGGTGCGGGAAAAGCGGACGGGGCACAGCGGCTGGTAGTGCATGCTGGCGGAAAGTGCGCCGGACGGCGGAAGACGGGACAGCCATGTGGTAAGGCGCGCGTAGGCCGCCATCATTTCCCCCTGCCGCGCCCGCGCGTGGATGGCATGCGCAGGCGCGCTGCGTTACGGCTTGCCGCGCGTGAAATTTCCGACATTCTCTCTCTCCGCTTCTTGCATGCGGTTTGCGTGGCGATGGTAGCACCAATCCGCGCGCCCAGTCATGCGCGGCGTTTATGCGCTTTGGCGGGTGGCTATGCGCGGTGTTTGTGTTTCATAATGCGCGTGGCGCGTGCTTCATGAATGCGCAGCATGTGCGCCAAATTTGAAGGGTGGATCAACATGAAAAGATTATGCCTGCACGGCATCGCAGCCGCGCTGCTGGCGTTTGCCTCCACGGCATGGGCCGATGCGCCATCCGCGCCGCCGCCCGGGGCGGCGGTTGGTGACGGAGCGGCGGTTGGCCGGGGGGCCGCGGTTGAGCGGGGCACGCAGGCCAGGGTGGGGCTGGGCGATGCCGCCGCCGTCAGCACGCTTTTCTCGTGGCCGAACAGCAACGGCGGCCAGACGCGGGCGCAGACCGCTGCGCACTATTTGCGGCAGAGCCTGGCGCGCGACGGGCTGAACGATGCCGCCGTGCGGGTGGAGGCGGAAGGCGGGCGGTATTACGCCATCCTCGACCATGCGCCGGCGGACTACGCGCAACGCATCACCCAATTCCTGGCCGCGGGCGCGCGCGGCGCGGCTGCCACCGCCGCGCTGCGGAAGGCCGGCAAGTGGAACGCGCAGCAATGGCGCTTCTTCCTGCCGCTGGGCCTGGCGCTGGAAAACCAGAAATCGGTGCAGTTGCTGCATTTCCCGCCCGACTACAGCCTGACCGGGCAGGACTACCTCGATTCCAGAACCAGCCGCCGCTGGGAAACCCTGCTCGAACTCAACGGCGCGCAGGCGGCAGACGTCTCCCTGTATGAACGCATCGTCGACATCGCGCCCATCGCCGCCCCGGCGGACGCCGGCAGCACCCTGGGCGGCACCTACGCCGCCTACAAAAGCTACGCTTACGCCATGCTGAGTTATTCCATCGCCGCGCCTGGCGCGCATAAGCCGCTGCCGGTCGTGGCCTATGGCGCGCCGGTGCGCGACTGGGTGAAGAACAATCTCGGCGTGACCCTGCGCGTTTCCGCCGCGCCGGTGTATGCGCAGGTCGGGGGCAGCGCGCGCATCCCCATGCTGGGCGCGAACCATCCCAGCCTGTTCTGGTATGTGGCCCAGGATTCGCGCACCGCCGCCGCGCGCGTGATGCGCGACGACCTCGTCGCCGCCTGCTGGCAGGTGCGCATGGGCAATGATCCAGGGCGCCGCATCCGTCGAACCCTGAAACAATGCGCCGCCTACTGGAATGCGCGCCCGGTCGAGGTCTGCGAGCAGACCGAAATCCAGGGCTACGGCAAGACAGCGGCCGCGGCGCGCCGCCTCTGTGCCCGCTCCGCCCGGCGGCTGATGCGCGCGGCGCGTGCGCTGCGTGCATCCGACCTGCTGCGTTTCGAGCGTTATCCCCCGGGCAGGGCCGGGCTTGGCCGCGGCAGGCAGGAAGGTATTTCCCGCTTCCGCGGCGTGCGCCCATCGCTGGCTGGCACTTCGTAGTACGTAATTACACGTAAGGAAAATGCATTATGTGTTTGTGTGTATTGAAAGCCTGTAGGGATTATCTCTACCCTATGCACCTGAGCGCATTGTGATTCGTGTTGCGGATTGCGGGGCGCCGATTGCGGCTTGGGCGGGCTGTTCCGCCACAGGGCGCATGCAGGGTTGCGGTCCCGTCGGGGCCCGCAAGGGATCGAGCAGCAAACGTCAATCTGTAAGGAGACACAATGGCAACCGGTATCGTGAAATGGTTTAACGACGCAAAAGGTTACGGATTCATTACGCCCGATGATGGCGGCGAGGATCTCTTCGCACATTTCTCGGCGATCCAGGCAAACGGCTTCAAGTCGCTGCAGGAGAACCAGCGCGTGAAATTCGACGTGACCGTCGGTCCCAAGGGCAAGCAGGCTGCGAACATCGTTCCTTCCTGACGGCAGCCCCGCGCGAAGACCCGCCCTGGCTGGGCCTTCGCGCAACGCCTTCCGCCCATACTCTCTTCGCAGTTCCCTTCTGTAGCGGACGATCTGCTGCCCCCAGGCCGGCTTCTTCTCCGAGCGCGACTTCGGGTGGAATAGCCCGCAGCCCGTAATCCACGTTCTTGCCAACGGGAAGGCTGTCAGCAATCCCGACGTGCTGGTGCTGGGCGATTCGTTTTCCGAGGGCAACGTCTGGCAGTCCGTGGTGTCAGCCCGGTCCGGGCACACCACACTCACCTATACTTATGACCAGATCTCCTGCCCCAGCAGTTGGCTGGATTATGCGCTGGCCCAGCCCGGGGCGAAGACCGTGGTCGTGGAGAGCGTAGAGCGTGTGTTCGTCGGCCGCTACGCCAAGATGGAACGCTGCCGGGAGGACCCGCCGCTGGCGCATGAGGTTCGGCCCTATGAAACCCAAGCCATGCGCGCCACCTGGCCGCCCGCGCTGCACCTGAGCTACACCTTCCAGACCGCGCTCAACACCTGGAAAATGCGGCATACGCCGGGCCAGTTCAGAAGCGGCAAGGTCATCAACACCCCGCTCAAGCCCGGTTGCGCCGCCTTTTCCAGCCTCCGCGCCGACCGGCTGCTGTATTACACGCGTGACAACCTCAAGCTTGCATGGACAGCCCAAGACCTGGCCGATGCCGTGGCGAATATCAAAAAGGTTCAGGATGAATTCGCGGCGCACGGCAAGACGTTCATCTACGTCCTGGTGCCGGACAAATCCTCGACCTACCGCGATTGCCTCGCTGACGACAAGGACAGCGAAGCGCGCAAGCGCATCAATCCCACTCAGGCGCTGCTTGCCGCGGGTGTTACCACGCCCGACCTGATGCATGCCTTCCAGGAGAATGCGAACCGCATCACCGACCTCTACCTCCCGGACAATACTCACCTCAGTCCGGCAGGCTACATCCTGATGGCGGGGCAGATCGAGCCGCTGCTGCCGCCGGTGCGGACGGCATACGCGGCGCGCTAGCCCGCCGCGTCGCGCGCGGCTTCGGCTTTTTCTTCCAGCGGTTCGATGGCTTCGTCGCCGGCCATTTCGGGCGGCGCGATGCGCCGCCGGAACTCGGCCAGCGCCTCGGGCGTGGCCGCGAGCAGCAGGTCGTCGCCCACCTCCAGCACGGTGGCCGCCCCCGGCACCATCTCCAGGCTGCCGCGCAGCACCGCCACCACCACCGCATTCTCGCAGGCCATCTGGCGCACCTGCTTGCCCGCCGCGGGCGTGCCCGGCTCCAGCGTCACCCGGTAGAGCAACTCGTGGCCGCGCGCCAGGGGCACGCCGTGCCCCTCTGCGAGGCTCAGGCCAAGGTGGTGGGTGAGGGTGGTGTCGTCCAGGCGCATGCGGTTGTGGCGCAGGTAGTCGGCGATGATCTCGGAAAACATCTCGACGTTGGCCGGGCTGGTGGCGGGCGTCGCCTCCTGGGCCTCGTACAGCGTGGGATATTTCGCGTTGCGGGTGAGCGTCGATTGCACCAGATAGCTGATGGCCACGGCCAGCATGGTCGGCATGATGAGCTGGTAGCCGCCGGTCATTTCCGCCACCATCACCATGGAGGCGATGGGCACGCGCGCCGCACCCGCGAAGAGCGCGGCCATGCCCACCACCGCCAGCGCGGTCACCGGAATGCCGGTGATGCCCACGTAGTGCAGCAGCAGGGCGAAGGCCGCGCCCAGCATCGCGCCCACATACAGGCTGGGCGCGAACACGCCGCCCGAGCCGCCGGAGGCCACGGTGAGCGAGAGCGCGATGATCTTGCCGATGGATAGCAGCAGCAGCGCCCACAGCGCGATATTGCCGCCGCCCTGCAATGCGAACTGGATGTAGCCATAGCCGCCGCCCAGCAGCGGCGGGGCGATGACCCCCAGCAGGCCCACCCCCAGCCCGCCTATGGCCGGCTTGAGGAAATTCGGCACCTTCAGCTCGTGAAAGCGGTCGCGCGTCCAGTAGAAAGCGGTCGGCAGCACCGCGCCCAGCCCGCCCGCGAGCACCGCGAGAATGACGAACCAGATGAGGTCCACCGGCGCGCCGAAATTCACATCGTGCGGCAGCACGAACAGCGGCAGCCAGCCGTTGAACAGCCCGGAGATGGTATAGGCCACGGCCGAGGCCACCAGCGTGAAGGTGAGATAGCGCCCCTCGAAGCCCATCGTGGAATAGAGGATCTCCACCGCGAACAGCGCCGTGCCCAGGGGGCTCTTGAAGATTGCGGAAAGCCCGGCCGCCATCCCCACCAGCAGCAGCACGCGCCGCTCCTCGTCCGGCAGCTTGAGCAGCCCGCCCAGCACCGAGCCCACGCCCGCCGCGATCTGCGCCGTCGGCCCCTCGCGGCCCGCCGAGCCGCCCGAGCCTATGGTGATCGCGCTGGCGATGGTCTTGATTACCGGTATGCGGTAGCGTATGCGCCCTGCCGTGCGGTGATAGCCCTTCACCGCCGCATCCGTGCCGTGGCCCTCGGCCTCGGGCGCCAGGCCATAGACCAGTATGCCCGAGACCAGCCCGCCCAGCGTCGTGGCGACAGGAATCAGGAAATGCCAGCCGGAAGGCGGCGCCACGCCCATTGCGCGCGCCTGTGACGCCTCGATGTATTTATAACCGCTGATCGCCGTAAGTATCCAGTGCTGCGACAGATCCAGCAGCCACACGAACAGCTCCGCGCCGAGCCCGCCCACAACGCCGAGTATGGCACTGAGAAAAATCAGCCGGGTCGTGCGCTGCACACGCATCAGGCTAAACATAGGCGGTTTATCCTCTTCTTATTGCATGCGGCCTCCCCGACATCATACGTCGTTACGCCGCCCGCGTCAGCAATCGCGGGCAATCGCCCGGCTGCCAGGTTACCGGGCTGCCAGATTACCAGGCTGCCCGAACGTATGCCGGCGGCGCGTTCAGCGCAGGCTACGTGTTACGCCTCTGCCGTACGAACCGTGCGTGCACCCGCCAGCTCAGCAGCAAGAGCAGCACCGTCGTCACCGGCCACACATTCCCCGGCGTGCCGACGCGATATACCAGCGCGGGTAGCAGCAGGGCTGCGCACGCCAGCCCTGCCGCCGCCGTGCGCGGCCGGAGGATAACCAGCGGCAGACACAGCAGGAAAATGGCGCCTGTCACCAGTTCGGGCGTATAGAGAGCAAGCACTTGACCATAGGTGGTAGAAGCGGGGTCCAATTGCTTGTGCAAGTTATACGCCCAGAAGAACGGCATGGCCACGCACCAGAGCGTGGTTCCCGCGAGCAGCGGGATGAACTTCGTTTCGTATCGATCGGTCATAATTGGAGTATAACTTTCGCGCGACCGATGCGCTTCATGCTTCAGCGCATCCTACGTTCCGCGCTTACTGCGCCCCCTCGGGGAACTGCGGCAAACCGTCATCCAGGCACAGCCACGCCTGCCGCGCAGACACCCAGACATGCTCCGTCGGATGAAAGCGGTCCGGGTCGTCCAGGCTGCCCATGGCAAGGCCTAGCGTGTTTGCGGCCGCGCGCTCGGAAAAAAGCGTGCTGTCGCACGCGATGCGGAACCCCCGGCGCAGCCCTGTGCCGCCGTCGAACCAGCCGACCGGCCCCTGCATGTGAACGCTGTCCAGCGGCACCAGCACGCGCGCAAAGAACGCCGAGCCCGTCGCCTTCTGGCAGCGGCGGCAATGACAAGCGCGGATGTTGATCGGGGCGGCGCCGGTGGAATAGCGGCAGGCGCCGCACAGGCAGCCGCCTGCTATTTTTGCTGGGATGGGCTCCTCCCTTCGGCAAGCTCAGTCTACCCGGCTATTTCGCGTAGAGCAGGGTGTTCCCGTAATAGGTGCACAGCGCGTGAAATTCCGCCGGCATGTATTGCTCGATGGTTTGGGGATCGTACAGGAACCCGGCGTCGTCGGGAATCTTGAGTCCTTCCCCGGCGATTCTGGCAAGCAGCATCAGGGCGGAAAAACATTCGAGGTAGGCGTCGCAGCAAACGGCCATGCCTTCCGTGCTGTATACCGGGCCGTTGCTGGACCACAGTTTGCCGTTTGTCCCCCGGGGGTGCGCGTACTCGCAAAGTCTCCCGTGCAGATTGGTTATCCATGCGTTTTGCGCGGCGTCGGCTTCGTAGTCGGCAGGGAGAAGGCTGACCTCCGAGCCATAGGTATGTTGAGCTATCGTCTCCAGGCTCCTCATCGTTTCGTGCCGCGCAATGCGCACGCAATTGTCCCTGAAGCTGAAGTTCTCTTTGCCAGCTTGCCAATCTGTCCACCTGTGCGCTTCACCATAAAGATCGCACATGCATGCAAACGTCATTAACTCGAGTGCGTCTCGGCATGCGGTGATGGATTGCCTGTAATAGCCATGCATCAGGCTGAAGAGCGCGGCGTCGAGATCTTCCAATACATCCAGCATCGCCTCGAACAGGATGCCCTGTTTCGGCATGCAGCCCAGCCAGTTGGACCGCAGCCTGTAGAGCAGTTCAATCCAGCGTCCGTCGTGGCCGGTGGTGCGGATCAGCACGTCGTCCGGCAGCGTCATGATCTCGCGCCACACCTTTTCGGAGATCAGGCCGGTGGGGGCCGCTTCCGGGGCGTCGCTGCCCAGTGCAAAGTCTGCGGGGTCCAGCACGGAACGCCGGGCGCGGAAATCACCGAGGTCGAGTTGATGTGGCATGGCGCGCACCTCCGCATCCAATGGGCAGATGCCTAGCGTAGCGTAAAGGGGCGTGAAAATAAACCGCCGGCGGAAAACCGGCTAGCCCGCGCCGGGCGGGCGCCCGAGGGTGCGCAGGATGCGGATGCCTCCGCCCAGCACGACGAGCGCGATGGCGAGGCCGATCAGCAGGTCCGGGTAGCGGCTGTGCGTGGCCCATACCAGCACGCCGGAGAGGATCACGCCCAGGTTCGCGATCACGTCCGCCTCGGAAAAGATGAGCGAGGCGCGCATGTGCACGCCGCCACGGGAATGGCGCGAGAGCAGGGTGAGGCAGGCGCCGTTGGCGGCCAGGGCGAGGAGCCCCATGCCCATCATCATCCCGCTCATGGGCGCGCTGCCGTGCAGGAAACGGTCCCGCACGTCCGCCAGCACCAGCAGGGCGAGCGCGATCTGCATCGCCCCGGCGAATCCCGCCGCGCCGCTCTTCAGGCGCGCGCTCCTGCCCACCGCATACAGGCTCAGCGCATACACCGTCGCGTCGGCGAACATGTCCAGCGAATCCGCGATCAAGCCGGCGGAGTCGGCAAGCAGGCCCGCCGCCAGTTCGACGGCGAACATGAACGCATTGATGGCCAGCACCGCGATGAGGGTCGTGCGCTCCGCGCGGCCCTGCGCGGCGCCGGCGCGTTCGTCCGCTCCCACGTGGCTTCCCCCGCCGGCGTATGCGCCGCCCTCAGTTTTTTCCTTCGAACTTGAACGAGAGCTTCACCTTCGCGCGGTAGGCGGCGATCTTGCCGTCCACGATATGCATATCCAGTTGCGAGACTTCCGCCACGCGCAGGTCGCGCAGCGTCTCGGCGGCGCGGTTCACCGCGTTTGCCGCCGCCTTTTCCCACGATTCGGGGCTGCTGCCAACCAGTTCGATGATTTTGTATACGCTGTCCGACATTTCATTCTCCTTAGGCTGAGGGTGGTGAAAAATCATGCTGCGATGCTGCCGTGCGCCTGGCTGGGCTACCCGGGCAGATGAGGCAGGGAAGTGCGGCCAATGCGGCGTCTGCGCGGGCGTGGGCCGCCGGGTTCAGGAGGGCGGCACCCGCGCCGCCTTCATGCCGCATGGAGCGGTAGGTGCGCACGGCGATAACGGCGACCACGATGTAGATTGCCAGCACCGCCAGCACCAGCACAGGCTTCCAGAGCTTGTAGCCGCAATTCTTGCGGAAGTGGCACCAGAGGCCCGCACCCGCGCCCGCCAGGCCAAGGCAGGGCAGGCCGATATAGCCTGCCACGGCGAGTATATCCACCAGCGTGCGCAGAATGGGCTGCGCGGCAAGCGGCAGGCTCCCTACGGCCAGGGCAATGGCGGGTATGCCGATGACGACGAGCGGCAGACCAAAGAGAAAAAGATTCGCGCTGGTTTCGGCAAACTTCTGTGCTCGCATGTTGTCCTCCAGCAGTCATGCTTCCCGGATTCCATCTGTGCTGCGATGACACCTGTCTCCCTTCCGTACCACCCTGCCCATTCTCCGCCAAAACCGTTTATCATGCCAGCAAGCCCATACCAATAACCATTGCGCATGACAATGAAACCGGTCGCGCCGCTGAAGCTCATCGATCCCCGCACGGCTTTCGTCATCACCAACCCGTGGCTGTTCGCGCTGCGGGTACTGAAGGGCTTCCAGGCAAACCAGGGGCTGCTGCTGGCGGGCGCCGTGGCCTATTACGCGCTGCTGTCCATCGTGCCGCTGTTCATCCTGATGGTGATGGCGCTATCCCATTTCGTGGACCAGAGCGCGCTGCTTAAGATCATCACCGTCGCGCTGGATTACGCCGCGCCCGGCGAGGGTCCGGCGGTAACGGCGGAGCTGAAGGCTTTCCTCGATCACACCGAGGCGGTGGGCCCAGTGCTGCTGGTTACCATGGTGTTTTTCGCGTCGCTGGGGTTCAAGGTGCTGGAAAGCGCGATCTCGGTGATCTTTCTCCACCGCATCGAGCAGCGCAAGCGTCATTTCCTGGTGTCGCTGGTGGTGCTGCCCGCGGGCTATATCTTCTTCACCGGCGCGGTGCTGCTGGTGGGCACCCTGCTGGGGGTGGACCTCAACCGCCTGGGCGAGCACAGCGTGGCGCTGTTCGGCCATGCCTGGTCGCTGAGCTGGTTCTCGCGCAGCGGCATCTATCTCGGCGGGGTCCTGGCTGAAATGCTGCTCATCTCCGCGATATACTATTTCATGCCCGTGGGCCGGCTCACCGTGCACCAGGCGCTGGTGGGCGGCGTTTCCGCCGGCATTTTGTGGGAGATCGTGCGCCACGCGCTGGCCTGGTATCTGGGCACGCTGTCCAAGGTGAACGTGGTGTATGGCTCGCTGGCCACGGCGATCGTCGTTTTGCTCAGCCTGGAACTGGCGGCCACCATCCTGCTGGTGGGCGCGCAGGTTATCGCCGAATACGAACGCATAGAGACCGGCGGCGCCAAGCCCGAAGGCATCAGGCACGCGGGCGCGCCGCACTGACAAGGAGGCAGAAGATGAGAAAATCGCTTTATACAATAGTCATGCTGCTCTCTGCGGGCCTGGGCGCGAGCCTCGCCGCCCCGGCGCAGGCCGCCGGCGTCGCCGGGCTGTTCGGCCAGGGCCGGGTCAACGGTTCCATCATGGTCGGCAGCGGCAGCGCCTTCAACTACAACTACACTATCATCGGCGCGGGCGTGAATTACTACGTCATCGACGGCCTATCCCTGGGCCTCGCCTACGAGTCCTGGTCCGGCCCCGGCCCGCACATCTCCAAGATCACCCCCTCCGTGCAATACGTGTTCTACCAGCTCGGCCGGGTCAAGCCCTATGTCGGCGCTTTCTACCGCCGCACCCAGGTCACCGGCCAGCCCGATTTCAACTCCGCCGGCGCGCGCGCCGGGGCGTATATCTCCGCCAGCCGCCATGCCGCCTTCGGCCTCGGCATCGTGGAGGAGCGCTTCCTCTCCTGCCAGCGCACGCTCAACAACAGCTGCAGCCAGAGCTACGTCGAGGCCAGCATGCTCTTCGGCTTCTGACGCACGCCTGCCAAGCAACTGAATATCACCGAACCACACCGGGAATAACATGACAGCCATAGTAGACGCACTCATCGCCGCCTTCCGCACCATCTTCCACCCCAAGATGGTCATGCTCGTCCTGTGGCCTGCGCTGCTGGCCGCGGGCGGCTGGCTCTTCCTCGCCATCGTCTTGTGGCACAGCTGGATGCTCGACCTCTCCGGCCTGCTGCACGCCATCGTGCCCGCCGGCTGGCTGGCGAATTCCTGGGTCGCGGGCGCCACCACCGGCCTGATGTGGCTCATCCTCCTTATCCTCATCGTCATGGCCGTCCACCTCACCGGCCTCGTCATCACCGCCATCTTCGGCATGCCCATCATGGTCGAGCACGTGGGCAAGGTCTACTACCCCACGCTGGAAAAGAGAAAGGGCGGCACCTTCGCCGGCAGCATCAGGAATACCGTCATCGCCCTGGTGATCTACTTCATCCTGCTCATCATCAGCCTGCCGTTCTGGCTCATTGCGCCGCTCGCCCTCATCCTGCCCGGCGCGCTCACCGCCTATCTCAACCAGCGCCTGTTCCGCTACGACGCCCTGGCCGAACACGCCAGCGCCGAAGAGCTGAAGAAAATGGCCGGCCACGCCAGCGCGCCTTATTTCATCCTCGGCGTCATCGCCGGCCTGGTGCAATTCGTTCCCGTGCTCAATCTCTTCCTGCCGGTGTACATGGGCCTCGCGTTCGCCCACCTGTGCCTGGGACAGCTGGAGAGAGTGAGGGCGAGGGCGGGGTAGGACGGTGGGTTTGTCGAGTGGCTTGGCGATGCGCGCAGTTGGGCGCCGGGGGTTGCCCGGCACCAAGTTACTTTCTTTGCTCGTGCAAAGAAAGTAACCAAAGAAAGCACACCCCGGTGCGCCGCCGCTGCGCGGGCTCTTGCTCGGGCGCATGCTCGCGGGGGCTGCGCAACTCGCCCTCGCGGCCTCGCCGCTCGAAGCTCGAACAGTGCTCGCCCAAATCTCCGCTCGCCCGCGCCCGATCTGCGGGGCGGCGCACAGGGGGAAGGGCGCTCCGTAGTATCGTAGGTTGGGTGGAGCGCAGCGATACCCAACATTGGCTCGGAGACTGATGGGTATCGCTGCGCTCCACCCATCCTGCCAAGCCCTGTTCCCCGGAAGGGTGGCGGCGTAGCCGCCGGGTACCCACCGGCATATCCCTTGCGGGTGAAAAAGGGGGGCAGGGGGGATTGGGGCTGGTGACTTTTCTGAATGGCTTGGCGATGCGCGCAGTTGGGCGCCGGGGGCAGCCCGGCATGCTGCCTACTTTCTTTGTGCGGCCAAAGAAAGTAGGCAAAGAAACGCCGCCCCGGTGCGCCGCCGCTGCGCGGGCTCTTGCTCGGACGCATGCTCGCGGGGGCTGCGCAACTCGCCCTCGCGGCCTCGCCGCTCGAAGCTCGAACAGTGCTCGCCCAAATCTCCGCTCGCCCGCGCCCGATCTGCGGGGCGGCGCACAGGGGGAAGGGCGCTCCGTAGTGTCGCGGTATCGTAGCTCGGGTGAGCGCAGCGATACCCAACGTTGGTTCGGACATTGATGGGTGTCGCTGTGCCCCACCCATCCTGCCGAGCTTGCCAGCAAACAGGGGGAATACCAATGAAGAAATATGTAGTGGTCGTTGAGGGTGCGAACATCCGCTTCAGGGAGCGTCCGGGCGCAAGATCAGGTCTCTTCACGACCAGACGGGTCGAGGCGAAGGCAATAGCCGAGGCCGAGAAGCTGGCGATAGACTTGGTCAAAGACGAGCTTGCCTCGATCGGGGCAACATGCGAGGCCGGGGATGATCCGCCTGTCTTCTCGATTGACGAAAGTTACGAAGTCGGCTCATTTGACGGGCACATTGTGCCTGGCAAAGGGTTCTCGCTCTATGAAATGTAGCGGCCGGAACCCGTTCTGCAACGCGCCGGATCGGATTTACAATGCGTGCAAGGGGGCCATTCGACAGGAGGCTATATGAAACCATCCATCGTTCTGATTGTTTTTCTCGGTGTGCTGCTGGGCGGCTGCGCGTCGCCGAAGACGGTACAGGAGGTGAAGGCGGCGCAGGGGCAGGGGGTGACGCGGGTCTATCAGGCGGGGTCCGCCCAGGTGCACGCCGCCGTGCTCGCCGCGGCGAAGGCGAAGGGGCTGGAGGTGGTGGAGGATGACCCGGCCAAGGGCAGGGTGATCCTTTCGCATGGCGTCACGGCGCTGAGCTGGGGCGAGAAGATAGGCGTGTTCCTCAAGCCTTCCGGCGCGAACGCCACGCAGGTGGAGGTGGTGAGCAAGCCGGTGATGGAAACGCTCAATTACCCGCCGGATTGGCCGAAGATCATGCTCGACCAGATCGATGTGGAACTGAAACAGGCGAAATAGCCGCCGCTTGCAGGCTCAGGTCCGGGCCAGCCCGATCCGGGAGGGGGTTGGAGAGCCGGATCGGGCCGGCCTGGCCTGAGGGGGGGAGGCGTCGGGGGAGCGTCAGTCGTCTTCCCCGTGCCCGTGTCCGTGCCCATGTCCATGCGCCCAGTGGCCGTTTCCGTGCCATCCCTCGTCGTGGACGGGGAACATCTCATCGTCGCAGCCGGCAAGCAGCGCGGTGAGCAGGGCGAGCAATAACAATTTCTTCATCTGCCGGATTCCTTTATTCGTATGCTGAAAATATTTCCGCGGCGAGTCTGCGGGAATTGGAGAACGCCGCGCTGTGCGCAATGGTGGTGTATTGCGTGCCTGCGAACAAGGCACGGCCATCCGGCGCGTGAAAATGGATGAACGGTCATTGCGCCGGGGCGATATGTTGTGTAGGCCGGTTCATGCGTAGCGCATGTTTCGGCGACGGCACGATCCCTGTTTGTTTCGCCGCCGTACCGCAGCCAGACATCGCCTGCTGACGGCGGGACAATGAACGGGGCGTAGCCCCCGCGCCGGGTTCCGCTGCGCGGCGTTTGGGGGTAAACTTCAGAAAAACACAGTATCAGCGTCCGGAGTGACGGGCGCGGCGCGCCACAGGCATGCCCGCGCCGCTTTTCTTTTCCGGCCCCGCGCCATCATCACGGAGGAGCCATGTCCAACGCACCCAGCGTCGAACCCTTCGCCATCCGCGACTGTGCGCTGATTGCGGTCGCCACCGGCAGCCGCGCGGAAACGCTGAAGGATCTGCGCGACAACCTGCTCGATTGCCCCGCCGCCTGCCTGTATTACCACTTCTGGGGCGGGCTGCTGCATACGCGTCTCGAGGAGCGCGAGTACAACAACGATTTCGCTGCCTGGGCCTGGCATGCGCTGCACGACAGGGTGCTGGGCGAGCGCCTGGCGATGATAGACCCCACGGCGTTCGGCAGCCTGGAAGACCTGCGGCGCGAGCTGATCGAGGTGATCGAGCAGCGCCTGGACGAGCACGAGTACCTGCTGTGGGCGCCGCGCGACCAGCAGTTCCAGTTCGTGCAGTCGCAGACCGTGGTGTTCGACACCGGCCGCCGCGCGAACAAGCCGCAAGACCTGCTCGCCGTCATCCCGCAGCTTTCCGCGGGCAGCATCTTCTTCCACTTCATCGAGGCGCGCCAGCGCAAGCCGGTGGGGGCCAGCGACTTCCAGGTGTGGCTGGAGCGCTTCGGCCCGGACTATGCCGACTTGCGCAACGCGCTGGGCGCGATAGACCCATACTTTTCTTCCCTGACCGAGCTGCGGCGCAAGATCTCCGCGGTGTTCGACGCTTTCCTGGGGGCCACATGAAAAACATGCTCGACGCTTACGGCAAGATCGCGGGTGCGGCGGCCATCGAGCACCTGCGCCAGCTCGCGCGCCAGTTGCAGGGCATGAAGATCGTGCACGTCAATTCCACCAAGCTGGGCGGCGGGGTCGCGGAGATCCTGCAGAAGCTCGTGCCGCTCACGCAGGAGCTGGGCATAGACACGCAGTGGGAGGTGGTGCAGGGCAGCGAATCGTTCTACCGCTGCACCAAGGGCATGCACAATGCGCTGCAGGGACGCCAGACCGCCATCCCCGATTTTCTGCTCCGCGCCTATGAGGAAACCTGCGCCGCCAACGCCGAGCGCCTGCGCCCGGTGCTGCAGGATGCCGACGTGGTGTTCATCCACGACCCGCAGCCGGCGGCCATGCTGCAGCACTTTCCCGAACGCCGCGGCCGCTGGATATGGCGCTGCCACATCGACGTGAGCCGGCCCTACCGCCCGGTGTGGAACTACCTGCGCCAGTTCGTCAGCGGCTACGACGCCAGCATCTTCTCGCTGGCGAATTTCGCCCAGCGCCTGCCGCACCCCACCTATCTCGTCGCGCCCAGCATAGACCCGCTGAGCGAGAAGAACATCGACCTGCCGCGCGAGGAGATAGACGCCGTGCGCCAGCAGTTCGGCATCGACGCGGCGCGCCCGGCGCTGGTGCAGATCTCGCGCTACGACCGCTTCAAGGATCCGGTCGGCGTCATCTATGCCTATCGGCTGGCCAAGCACTTCGTGCCCGCGCTGCAACTGGTGCTGGCGGGCGGCGGCGCGAGCGACGACCCCGAGGGCGAGGTGGTGCTGCAGGAGGTGCGAGAGGCGGCGGGGAGCGACCCCGACATCCACGTGCTGGAGCTGCCGCCCGACGCGCACCGCACCATCAATGCCTTGCAGCGCGCGGCCGACATCGTCATCCAGAAATCGCTGCGCGAGGGCTTCGGCCTCACCGTCACCGAAGCCCTGTGGAAGGGCAAGCCGGTGATAGGCGGGAACACCGGCGGCATCCGTCTGCAGGTGGTGGATCACCACACCGGTTTTCTGGTAAACAGCCCGGAGGGTGCGGCGCTGCGCGTGCGCTATCTGCTGCACAACCCGGAGACCGCGCAGGAGATCGCGGCCAAGGCGACCGAGTTTGCGCGCGAGAATTTCCTCATCACCCGCCAGCTGCGCGAATATCTGACAGTCGTCGTCGGCCTGCTGCATCAGGGCGCCGAGCGCATCGAGCTGAGCTAGACGGACATAGATATAAAGAAGCGCATGAAGTCCTCCGGGGGGAACACGACACGATGAGCAGGCGGCTGCTCCTGCTGCTGGCCTTGTCATTGCCGACGTTCCCGGTGTTGGGCGGGGGCGCGGCGGCGCGGGCGGCGACACTGTCCATCTCCTGCGGGGCGCTGGGGGTCGAGCTACGCCTGTGCCGCGAGGGGGTGGATGCGTGGGCAAAGCAGACCGGCAACCAGGTCAACGTCATCTCCACGCCGAACTCATCCACCGAGCGCTTTGCGCTCTACCAGCAGATACTCGCCTCGCATTCCGCCGACCTCGACATATTGCAGATAGACGTGGTGTGGCCGGGCACGCTCGCGCCGCACCTGGTTGACCTCTCGCAGTACATAGGCCCGGAGGCCACGAAAGCATATTTCCCCGCGCTGATCGCCAACAACACGGTGAATGGCCGCCTGGTCGCCATGCCCTGGTTCACCAATGCCGGCGTGCTCTATTACCGGCGCGACCTGCTGGCGAAATACCATGCGCAGCCGCCCGTCACCTGGGCCGAACTCACGCGGACCGCGCGCCGCATTCAAAACGCCGAGCGCCGGGCGGGGAACAGCCGCATCGTGGGCTTCGTGTTCCAGGCCAAGGGTTATGAGGGACTCACCTGCGATGCGCTGGAATGGATAGACAGTTTCGGCGGCGGCACCATCGTTGATGACAGCGGCAAGGTCACCGTGGACAATCCGCAGGCCGTGGCGGCGCTGACGCTGGCCGCGAGCTGGATAGGCGACATCGCCCCGCGCGGCGTGCTCAACTACGGCGAGGAGGAAAGCCGCGGCGTGTTCCAGTCCGGCAATGCCGTGTTCATGCGCAACTGGCCCTATGCCTGGGCGCTGGGCAATGCGCCGGACAGCCCCGTGCGCGGCAAGATAGGCATCGCAGCCCTGCCCATGGGCGGTGCAGACGGCCATCACAGCGGGACCTTGGGCGGCTGGCAGCTCGCGGTGTCGAGGTATTCGCAGCATCCGAAACTCGCCGCCGACCTGGTGCGCTATCTCACCAGCTATGCCGAGCAGAAGCGCCGGGCGATCAAGGGCGCCTATAATCCCACCATGCCCGCCCTCTATCACGACAAGGACGTGCTTGCCGCCGCGCCCTTCTTCGGCACGCTGTATCCCACCTTTGTCGATGCGGTGGCGCGGCCCTCGCGCGTGACCGGCGCCAAATATGCGCGCGTCTCCGCCGAGTTCTATTACACCGTGCACGACATCCTCAGCGGCGAAGCGCATCCCGCGCCCGCGCTCGCGGCATTGCAGGCGAAGCTCGTGCGCATGTCGCGGGGAGGGCAGTGGTGAGCGGCGCGCGTAGCTCCAGGCTCACGCGCCAGCGGGTGCGCGCGGCCTGGCTGTTTCTCGCGCCCGTGCTCATCGTGCTCGCGGCGGTGGCGGGCTGGCCGCTGCTCAAGACGATAGGCTACGGTTTCACCGATGCCAGCCTGATCGACCCCGGTTCCGCGCACTTCGTCGGCCTGGATAATTTCACCTATTTATTGCTCGACGCGCACTGGTGGGCCGCCGTGCGCAACACCGTGGTGTTCGCGCTGGTGTCGGTGTCGCTGGAGACGATGTTGGGCATCATCATCGCGCTCGCGCTCGATGCGCGCTTTCCCGGGCGCGGCGGGCTGCGCGCCGCGATATTGATCCCTTGGGCGATCCCCACGGTGGTCTCTGCCCAGATGTGGAGCTGGATGTTCAACGACGTGTTCGGCGTCATCAATCACATCCTGCTGGGCCTGGGCCTGATTGCGCACCCCATCGCCTGGCTGGGTTCGCCGGACACCGCGCTGCTCTCCATCATTTTGGTGGACGTGTGGAAGACCACGCCATTCATGGCGCTTTTGTTATTGGCGGGGCTGCAAATGCTGCCGCAGGAATGCTATGAAGCCGCGCGGGTGGATGGCGTGCACCCGGTCAAGGTGTTCTTCCGCGTCACGCTGCCCTTGCTCCGCCCCGCGCTCACCGTGGCAGTCATCTTCCGCCTGCTCGACGCCCTGCGTATGTTCGATCTCGTCTATGTGATGAGCGGCAACAGCCGCGACACCATGTCCATGTCGGTGTATGCGCGCCAGCAGCTCATCGACTTCGGCTCCCTGGGCTACGGCTCGGCGGCGGCCACCATGATCTTCGCCATCATCGCGCTGTTCACCGTCGTCTATTTGACGGTAGCCCGCGTGGGCAGGGAGGGCTGAGCATGCCGCGCGCTGTGAAGCGGCTGGTCGCAAGGGGCGCATTCTATGCGCTTCTCGCGGTGATCGTCGTGTATACCGTGTTCCCGTTCTACTGGGCGATCGTGTCCTCGCTGAAGACCGGCTCCGAACTGTTCCAGGCCAGCTTCTGGCCCGCGCACCCCGCCTGGCACAACTATGTTGCCGTGTTCCGCGAGCAGCCCTTCGGCCGCAACATCCTCAATTCGCTGTTCGTCGCCGTCTCCACCGTGGCGCTGTCGCTGGTCCTGGCGCTGGCCGCCGCCTATGCCATAGGCCGCGTGCAGTTCCGCGGGCGCGGCCTGCTGCTGGCGGTGATCCTCGGCGTGTCCATGTTCCCGCAAATCGCGGTGCTCTCCGGCATGTTCGAGGTCATCAGCTCGCTGGGCCTGTATAACAACCTGCTGGCGTTGTCGTTCTCCTATCTCATCTTCACCCTGCCGTTCACCGTCTGGGTGCTCACCACCTTCATGCGCGAGCTGCCGAAGGAATTGGAAGAGGCTGCGATTGTGGACGGCGCGACCCCGTTCACCATCGTCACCCGCGTCTTCCTCCCGCTGATGGGCCCGGCCCTGGTCACCACCGGCCTGCTCGCCTTCATCGCCGCATGGAACGAATTCCTGTTCGCGCTCACCTTCACCCTGACCAGCGAGGAACGCACCGTGCCCGTCGCCATCGCGCTGATCTCGGGCGCCAGCAGCTACGAGCTGCCCTGGGGCAATATCATGGCCGCCTCGGTCACCGTCACCGTGCCGCTCATTGCTCTGGTGCTGGTGTTCCAGCGGCGGATTGTTTCCGGCCTCACCGCAGGCGCGATCAAGGGCTGAATCATGAACAAGAGGAGAAGATAAGCCATGGCCGCGCTATCCCTGCAAGCCGTCGGCAAACAGTTCGGAAAGACCGAGGTGATCGGGAACGTCAGCCTGGAGATTCAGGACGGCGAATTCGCCGTCTTCGTCGGTCCCTCCGGCTGCGGCAAATCCACCCTGCTGCGGCTCATCGCGGGGCTGGAAGATGTCAGCCGCGGCGCGATTGCCTTCGACGGCCAGGACGTCACCGAACTCGCTCCCGCCGAGCGCCACGTCGCCATGGTGTTCCAGTCCTACGCGCTGTATCCGCACATGAGCGCCTATGACAACATGGCGTTCGGGCTGAAGCTGGCCAAGACCGGCAGGCAGGGCATGGACGCCCGCGTGCGCGAGGCCGCGCGCATATTGCAGATAGAGCACCTGCTCGACCGAAAACCGCGCGAACTCTCCGGCGGCCAGCGCCAGCGCGTCGCCATCGGCCGCGCCATCGTGCGCCAGCCGCGCGTCTTCCTGTTCGACGAGCCGCTGTCGAATCTGGACGCGGCCCTGCGCGTGCAGATGCGCATCGAGCTCAAGCGCCTGCACCGCGAACTGCGCACCACCATGATCTACGTCACCCATGACCAGGTCGAAGCCATGACCCTGGCCGACCGCATTGTCGTCCTCAACGGCGGGGCGGTAGAACAAATCGGTGCCCCGCTCGAACTCTACCACCGCCCGCGCAATCTTTTTGTCGCCGGCTTCATCGGCTCGCCGAAAATGAATTTCCTGCCGGTGACGGTGATCGCCAGCGATGCGGGGAGGGTCACGCTGGCTTGTGATATGGGAAAGGCGGGAATGGGGCAGGGCGGCACAAACTGCACCATCACCGCCGCAGCCGCCGGCGGCGCGAACCTCCAGCCCGGCGCCCGGCTCACCCTCGGCCTCAGGCCCGAACACCTCACCGACTCCACCGCAGGCGAACTCCAGGGCGAAGTCATCGCCCTCGAACACCTGGGGGCAGAGACCTACGTCCATCTTTCCTGCGGCCACGCGCAGCCGCTCGTCATCAAATCCGCCGCCGATACCGGAATCAAGGTCGGCCAGCGGGTATGCGTCGCCGTGCCGCCGCAGGCCTGCTATCTGTTTGATGAAAGCGGCGTGGCGCTGGCGCGGGCGGATTGAAGTACAATCTATCCGCGTTTTCCGAGGGGGCGGAAATAGGCGGGATGGGTGATTCCTCTTGCGGATCAATAGAGTCTGGCCCACTGCTGTCCCAGATAATTTACTCATTGCCACCCCCCCAGAACGCGTAGATTCCGATTAGCGTAGCGTAATCGGACGCATGAATAAATGACAGGATACCGACATGCCCACACCGGCGTGCGAATGAAGATTTCCGGAAAAGTTTACGTTTTACTGAAATGTCACCGCACGCACGCTGCTCCATGTGAGCCATGAAAACCAAGAATTATTGCCTGCTGACTTATCTGCTTCTTTGCGCCATGGCAACCGCGTATCTGGCGCTGTTCTACGGGTACCGTCAGGCGCCGTCGATCCATCTGGTGGAGACTTGGCGTTTCTGGGCACTGATCGCCCTTGCGATATGGGCGGAAGCCGACAGCAGGGATCATCGGGAGCGAATCTACCGGCCCTACGAATTCGGCTTTCTGGTGGCGATGTTCTCGTTCTTCTATTTGCCTTACTATCTCTGGCGTACCCGCGGGGCAATCGGCTTGGCCATGCTTGCGGGCCTGCTGGGTCTGCTGCTTTCGGGGTATGTGGTCGAGGTGTTGATTTACATCCGCTAGGGCGCGCCGTCCTGGCCAAGCCGGGGAGGGCAAAAGCGCGTGGCCAAGAATAAATGGGGCTGGATCCACTGCTGTCCCAGATAATTTGCTCATTGCCAGCCCCAGGTCAATTGTGGAGACGCGGCCGGTTTGTCCGGCGGGCGGAATAGCCAGGCAGGGTGGGCAAAGGCTGTCAAGCCGTGCCCACGCGGAGATGAATGGTGGGCTGGCGTAATAATGAAAAGGTGCCTGGAAAACATGAGCCGCAGCAGGATTTGGACCTACCTTAGAATCGCCGTCCTTTCAGTTGTTATCCAGCTTGTGGCGATAGTGTTGGGTGGGGTTTCAGCCGGCGCGGGCCATGGGTCATATTTTGTTGCCAAGCTGCTTTTTCCGTATACGCTGCTCGCCGGTGGTATGGAGGGACCCATACCGGAATCATTTGTGACGCTGGCCGGTATCCAGTATCTGCTTTACGGCTTTGTCTGGGCCATGGCAGTCAAGTACAAGCGCGTCGCGCCCGTCATCATTGCGCTGGTTTTGGTACATTTTAGCGCAGTAGTGGTGGAGTTCACTGTCTTCAGCCAAACAGTCTTTGGTCACCCATACCGCTAAACAGGTAAATAAACGGGGTCACGTATTAGCCGGCGCGGAGTTAAAGCGGCCAGGCTCGCCTCGCCCCTGAATATGCGGCTGGCCCTGCCGTTTTAGGCACTTTTCGCCACACTTTAAGCCTGATAGCACGCAGGCGCGAGGGGAGTAAACCTCCCCGGCGCCGGCACTGGCAAGCGGCCGGTTTGCGGGAGTGGATATTGAGGCGTAGACTTCCGCTTCGCGCCGGCTTGAATCGTTCAACTCATAGATCCGTCGCCAAATAAATAACGCTTGAATAACGCACGATTCGGAAGGGGGTAGTATGCAGCAAACGACTGAACAGGGAAATCCGGCAATGGAGCAGGCCGTGGCAAAAACGGCATTCACGACGATGTCGCCGGATGTGCTGGTGATAGGCGGCGGTCCGGCCGGGTCTGCGGTTTCGACGCTGCTGGCGGATCGCGGGCACGATGTGGTGATGCTGGAGAAGGCGCACCATCCGCGCTTTCATATCGGCGAATCGCTCCTGCCGATGAACATGCCCCTGTTCGACCGCCTGGGGATACGCAGCGAAGTGGAGGCCATCGGCATCTATAAATACGGGGCGGAGTTCGTCTCGCCCTGGCACGACCACACCAGCCACTTCTACTTCGCCGAGGCGATGGACAAGTCCTTCCCCTATGCGGTGCATGTGCGCCGTTCGGAATTCGACGAATTGCTGTTCCGCCATGCCGGCAAGCGCGGCGCGCGCACCTTTGAGGGCCAGCGCGTCACCCATGTCGATATGGCGGGGGCGGGCGACCGCGCGCTGGTCAAGGTCCAGGCCGACGATGGCACGGAAACCGAATGGCGGCCGCGTTTCGTCATCGATGCCAGCGGGCGCGACACCGTGCTCTCCAAACAATTCGGCGTCAAGCTGCGCAGCAAGGAGCACGCCAGCGCCGCGATCTTCGGCCACTTCACCGACGTGGTGCGCCAGCCCGGCCGCAATGAGGGCAACATCTCGCTGTTCTGGTTCGACCACGGCTGGTTCTGGTTCATCCCCCTGCTGGACGGCACCACGAGCGTCGGCGCCGTCGCCTCGCCCGCCTATTTCAAGCGGCGCAAGGGCGACCTCTCCACCTTCCTGATGGAGACCATCGCGCTCGCGCCCAAGCTGGAAGCACGGCTGAAGAACGCGAAAATGATCGAGCCGGCGACGGCCACCGGCAACTATGCCTACAGCTCGGAATACTGCCGGGGCGACCGCTTCATGATGATAGGCGATGCCTTCGCCTTCATCGACCCCATGTTCTCTTCCGGCGTCTATCTCGCCATGAA
Organism: Gallionellaceae bacterium; assembly: GCA_035260545.1. Classification (GTDB taxonomy): domain Bacteria; phylum Pseudomonadota; class Gammaproteobacteria; order Burkholderiales; family Gallionellaceae; genus DATDDB01. Next base: position 43,287 of record DATFUZ010000055.1, read on the forward strand.
CAGCGCCTTTGCCGGCGCCACCGCGGTGGACCACTGGCTGCGCGGCGAAGAGGCCATGGCCAACAAGGCCTTCCGCCGCTTCGAGCGCATCATGGTGCACGGCCCCAAGATGTTCTCCTGGTTCATCTTCCGCATCAACTCCCCGGCCATCCGCAAGCTGTTCATGAGCCCGAGCAACATCTGGCGCCTGCAGGAAGCGCTGCTCTCCATCCTCGCCGGCGACCTGTTCCGCAGCACCCCCATCCGCTCCAGGCTGATGGGGTTCAAGCTGGTTTACTATATCTCCTGCCTCACCGTATGGCCCGCCGCGATCAAGCGCTGGCAAAAGCGCCGCCGCGATATACGTGAATCGCTGGAGGACGAAAAAGCCGCCGCGCTGTGAGGCGTGGCAAGCGCAGCCCGGATTCCGCCCGCACGCGTCCTGGCGACGCGGACCGCGGCGGAATGTCTTTCAACAAGTCGCAATGACGTAAAGGGGAGTCATATGAATCGCGTCGCAGCAATTGTTCTCGCATCGCTGGTTCTTTCGGTTTCGGCGCATGCCGGGCCGAAAGCCGCGCCCGTTGACTATGATCACCTCGTGCACAAATGGAAGCAGGTCAAAGCCGACGGCGAATTCAAGCTGGACAGCACCTATCCCGCGCCCGCGCCTTTCTCGATGAACGGCGATCCCGAAGCCACCCTCGAGATGAGCGCGGAGAAGGTTTCCCCGGGATACGACACGCTGGAAAAGATAGTGCCCGGCGAAATGACCGACATCCGCAAGCAAATTCAGATCGCGGATTATGAGGAGCAGGACGGCAAGAAGCCCGTCAACGGCATCGCGACATGGTATGAAACGATAGACGGCACGCGCGTCGCGTTCATCAAATACCGCGCGGGAGGCGTCGTCGGCCAGGCCCCCATCCTGCCCATGACCGTGATCCACAGCATCCTCATCCGGGGAAAGACGATCTTCTTCACGCACCTGATCGTGCGCTTCGGGGAACATCAGGACGAAGTACGCCACGACCAGCGCGTGCTCATCCACAAGGAGATCACGGCCGCGCCGGGCGGCGGCTCGCATAACTGACGGCAGAGAAGCATGCAGCCTGGAGCGGGTGGGTTGGAGTAGAATCCGTCCGGTTTGCGCTGGAAGGCCAACTTATGCGGGACGGGTACTTCGTCCCAATTGCCGACACTTTAGAGGCTTTGCTAAAGCTGTCACGCTGCGAGTATACGAAGATGACTCTGCCGAAGAAGGGCACCCGCTCGATTTCCATTAATGGAGTGCTGTACCGCTGGTCGGTGCGACGCAAGCCCACGTACCTTCAGGGCATAGGCCAGTCACATATGAGTGTAGCCGTCGAGCGCGAGGACGCACCACAGCAAACCCTGAGGATCATTTTGCCGGTACCTAGGCGTGATAACTGGCTGCTACTGCCCGGGTACGTAGTTAAACCGAGCGACATCGCGCGATGGGTCCCTAAAGCGTTGACTGAGGGATGGGTTCCCCACATGAGCGGGGCTGCCTTTGACTTGGTGCTGTCGGAATCGGATTTAGATGAGCAAAGCAGGGCGCAATAACGAACGGATATTGCGCACGATGGTTGAAACACTGGGTGTCCGCTTTTGCGCAGCGCCAATGTCGGATTTGGGCACACCTCGGAAGTCAGCCCCGCCAGCCGAAACGTCCGCTAACGCGTGCGTAGCGGTCATGTTCGTGGCGAACCTGGAGTGCAGGAATAGCCGTTCGGCGCCCGGCTGTATTGGCTGAATGATCGAGCCGGTCATTTCGCGGGCGAAAAAAAAGGGGCGCTTGCGCGCCCCTTTCAGCTTAGCCGCAGCCGCGAGTGCCTGGGCAGGTAGTCGTTGAGGAAGGCCATCTGCTCGGCGAGGATGTTGCGGTTCTGCAGCAGCAGGGCCTCGTTCCGGTCCGGGACGTAGGGCACGTATAGCAGCTGCATGCCGCATTCTTCGGGCAGGCGGTTGTCCTTGCGGTTGTTGCAGCGCTTGCAGGCGGTGACGCAGTTGCTCCACGCGTCGCGCCCGTTGCGGGAAACGGGCACGATGTGGTCGCGCGTGAGCTGTTCCGCGGGGAAGCGCTGGCCGCAGTAGCCGCAGATGTGCAGGTCGCGCCCGAACAGGCCGCGGTTGGTGAGCGGCGGGACGCGGCGCAGCATGCGGTGGGCGGCGCGCACGGCGATGATGCTGGGCACCGAGATGGTGGTCTGCAGGCCGGTGAGCCGCGAGAGCCCGCCGTGGAAGACCGATTCATCTCCGAACGACCAGGCGATCTGTCCCTTGACGCGGTAGCGCACGGCGGCCTTCCACTTGACCCAGTGCTGCGGCGTGCCGCCCGAGTCGAGTACCAGGATCTGGTGTGTCATGGTCGTTCCTTTCGTCTGCATGGTTGCATGATGGTTGAATGATGCACCTCCCGACATCCGAACAGGCGTAAGGTACTGCACCTGTGCGGCCAAGCCAAGGGGTATTTCGCTACGCTGTCCCCTGCGGAAATCCGGCCTCGGGGGAAGTACTGAGCGATGTGGCACCCCCTGAGCGAGTCGAACGCTCATCCCGGCCTTCGTAGAGCCGTGCTCTGATCCATTGAGCTAAGGGGGCAATGGGTAGGATGTGCTGAGCAACGCGAAGCGCATCGATCGAGTACGGCGATTCCGCGACCGATGCGCTTCGTGCCTCAGCGCATCCTACGGCCCTGCCTGAGCCAGGTGCGTCTTCCAATTCCGCCATTTCCCGTAACTGGTGGGAGGCAAGGGAATCGAACCCTCACGTCATAGGACACCGGCTTCTAAGACCAGCGCGTCTTCCAGTTTCGCCAACCTCCCGTGAATCTGCGCGGATGAATAGCCCGCGCTTGCGGCATGCCTGCGCATGCCGCGAAAAAGGTGATGCGCGCCACGGGGCTATCCCGCGCGCCACATCGGGCTGCCGCCTTGCTGAGTCTGTTACTCTCTAGCGGTGATCCGCGCCGCGCACCGGGAACCCGGACTGTTGCGTTGTAGTCTCTGTGCGCGTGCAGCAGCCAAACTGCCGGGGCGATGCCCCTTGTCTGGCAGGCCGGGAGGGAATCGAACCCCCATTGCCGGTTTTGGAGACCGGCGCTTTGCCATTAAGCCACCAGCCTGTTGTGTTGGCAGAGGAGACAGGATTCGAACCTGTGTTAACGGGTTCAAAGCCCGCTGCCATAACCTCCAGGGGACTCCCCTGATGTTTCCCGCGTCCGCCTCTTGCAAGACGGACACGGGTCGTGAAACTGGCGCGGCATATCGGTTTCGATCCGATCACCTCCGGCTCGACAGGCCGGCGCTCTCCCGAATGAGCTAATGCCGCGAAAAAAATGACCCTGGCGGGATTCGAACCCGCGATTTCCTGCATAAAAGGCAGGCGTCCTTGGCCGCTAGACGACAGGGTCGTGATTAAAAATGGTCGGGGCGGAGAGATTTGAACTCCCGACATCCTGCGCCCAAGGCAGGCGCGCTGACCAGACTGCGCTACGCCCCGATGACATGAACACGGCCGGCAAACCGAAAAGCCATGCCATGCAAAAAACTTGGTGGAGACGGCCGGCTTCGAACCCGCGACCTCATGCGTGCAAAACATGCGCTCTCCCAACTGAGCTACGCCCCCATATGCATCCGCCCTCCGCCAGCTGCTTTAGAGCAGCCGCGGAAGATGGGTAGCGAAACAGGCTGCCCTGCAACCCGCTTCGCTACCACCGGATCTTCCCGCTCACAAGAGAGCTTGCCATCCCCGGTTCCGCCCGTTCGCCAGCTTGTGCGCCTGGCCGAGTCCTCGTTACTCATCGCGCTTCAAACACAACTGCCATCTATCCATCCCGAAAAAACAAAAAACCCAGGTGTCCTTTCGGGGCACCTGGGTCATGGACCAAAACCTTGCGGTTTCCGGGGAGGGTCACATATCGCCGCTCCCCGCCAGTGCCAAACTGCCAAAATCTGCCTTGCCGCCAAAACCTTCCAAACCACCCACATCACCCTCTCGATCGCACCGCGGTTTATCCGCCGCCGGCGCATGCCCCTTGCCCGGCAGCATGGCCGGCTGCAGCAGGCAGGCGAGCACGCGCACGCCGCGCAGCTCATGCGCGCAGTTGAGCCAGGGCTGTGCCGATATGCTTGCGATGGGTGAACCCGAAATCATCTCCGTCTGCCTTCCGTCAAAAAATTGCCGCGTAAAAATCCCGAAATCAAATTTGCCAATAAAAAACCAGGAAACAAAACACCCCAAAAACAAAAAACCCAAGCGCCTTGCGGATCACTTGGGTCTGGGACCGAAACCTTTCAGTTTCCGGGGCGCCTACATCCTTCCGCACCCCACAAGTGTCTTGCCGCCATCATCCCGCTCGTCCGTATACCCCTGCCCGCGCGCATCCCAGAGCTGGCCCGGTTTGCACAGGGACACGAACGCCTCCGCCGGACGGGCGGCCACGCGCATGCCGCGCAGGCTTGCGGGCAGTCGTCGTGTGAGCGATATGTTCGAAATCATCTTCGTGTCCTGTAGAGACGTTGTCTTGCGTTACTGAAGGGACGGCACTTTAGTTTTCGTTTTTTCTTTTGTCAACACATTTCTGAAAAATCCCTGAAAATTTTTTTCGCAAACGAAAAACTGGAGCCCGGCGGGCGCGCATGCCCGTCGCCGAACGGCGCAGCCACCGCCATCTTCATGCCGTCACATATCGCAAGTATAATTTCCGGCGACCGCCAGCCTTCCCACGCCATGATGCTGGCCGCCTGGGTCATGCAGGATACCGCCGCCGCTACGGCGTGGAGCAGCGGCTTGGACAGGGACGGGAGCAGCCTATGTACTACGGAGAAAGATTCAACGCCATAACGCATCTCGTCGGCGCCGTGCTCGCGGTCGCCGGCACCGTCGTGCTCATCGTCCTTGCCGCCGAGCAGCGCGACGCGTGGAAGATCGTGAGCGTCTCCATCTACGGCGCGACGCTGATCCTGCTCTACACCTTCTCCACCTTCTACCACAGCTTTCGCGGGCGCGCGAAAAGCATCCTGCAGAAGCTGGACCACGGCAGCATCTACCTGCTCATCGCCGGCAGCTACACCCCGTTTTGCCTGGTCACCCTGCGCGGCGCGTGGGGCTGGTCGTTGTTCGGCGTGGAATGGGGTTTCGCCGTGCTGGGCATCCTGCAGGAAGTGCTCTGGAAAAGCAGAACGCGCAACCCCTCGCTGGTAATCTACGTCGTCATGGGCTGGGCCGCGCTGGTCGCCCTGTATGAGCTATTCAAGGCGCTCGGGCCAGGCGGGTTCGCCTGGCTCGTGGCCGGCGGCCTGCTCTATACGATAGGCATCGTCTTCTACGTCATGGACACCCGCCTCAAGCATGCGCACGGCATCTGGCACCTGTTCGTGCTCGCCGGCAGCGCGGCGCATTACATCGCCATCCTGCGCTACGTGCTTTGAGCAAGCGCCGGATGTCATTTCCGGTATCGCCCGCGCGCGGGAGGGGATGAAGTACAATCGGTCCGGTTTGCGCGGGGAGGCGGGAATATGCGGGATGGGAAAAGTGCCCCGGCAGCTGCCCTCCGCGAGCCGCTGCTTTGCGGCAATGAATATTGGAGAGTAGCCAATCAAAGCTATTTTGGAGATATTTCCTCTATGATCTCGTTAGTGCGGTCACTATGGACATAGACCGTCTTCAAAACCGGAAGCAGCTAAACGTGCAGGAGCAGAACGCTCTTACGCGACGGAAAGTGCTTGTGTTTGCTCAGGCGTACCGTGACCAAGAAACCATTTATGCTTGGGTCAGACAGGCATTGGTTGAGAGCCATATAAACCCGGAGAAAGGCATCCTCATCTTTGCATCGTCCGTCCCATGCGGCGGCAATGCAGAAGCGGGCTATGCGCGGTGGCTTACTTCAGAAGGGCGTTTCTATGATCTTGAGGCAACGCTTCGTTTGGGCACCTTGGCGCTGATTTCCGTAGACTCCGCCGTAGAGGTTACAAACAAGATCAGCCTCAGCAGCCATAAGCGAGGCACCGGCAAGAGCTTGGGTGCTTTAGCGTTGGAGGTATTGGCTGAGCTGTCAGAAGCTAACAAATCGTTAAAGGCAGACGGCGTCCCGCGGCCTTGACCCCGACTTCGCGTGACTGGTTTCGGGAAATCTACTTTACGAGCGAATGACAGAAATTCGGCACGCTGCGGCGGTGGTGTGGTTGAAGTAAAATAGGTTCGCGCTGGGCGTCATATCGGCCACAAGGAGATTGGCAACAGAGCCCGGTAGGGTGGGCTAAGCGCGTAGGATGGGTGGAGCGCAGCGATACCCATCAACACGGATAGTCAATGACCAATTACCGCCGCTCCAATATCGCCGGAGCCACCTATTTCTTCACGGTGAACCTCGCCGACCGGCGCAAGACGTTGCTCACCGAAAACGTCGGTCTGCTGCGAGCCGCATTTCAATATGTACAGGAGCGGCATCCATGGACAACGGAAGCGATCGTCATCCTGCCGGACCATCTGCATGCCATCTGGACATTGCCGCCAGGTGACGCAGATTTCTCCACCCGCTGGCGATTGCTCAAGACCGAGTTTTCACGCAAGCTTCCCCACGCGGAAAAGCGTACGGCGAGCCGAATTTCCAAGGGAGAGCGCGGCATCTGGCAACGGCGCTATTGGGAGCATATGATACGGGACGAGGGGGATTTTGAGCGGCACGTGGACTATGTCCACATCAATCCGGTCAAGCATGGCTACGTGCAACGGGTCGCGGATTGGCCGCATTCCTCATTCCACCGGTTTGTCGCCGCCGGAATCTTGTCGCCGGATTGGGCCGGAAGTACAAACGAGGAGATTGATTGCGGCGAACCGGAGGGTTGGTGAATAATGCGACGGGGGTTTTGATGGGTATCGCTGCGCTCCACCCATCCTACGCGCGCTGTCGGAGCTTCACGTTAAGCCGCAAATCTATTTCGAGCCGGTGTGCCGCTACCACCTTACCCCGCATAGGGAGCAATAACCAGCGGGCACTGCGCCCGGTGGTTTGAAGACATTGGCGCAATGCGCTCGCTTATTGCACCCTGCGGGCCTACGACGGAGAGAAGAAGATTTGAGAGTAATTCAGAACATCGGTGACCTGATATTGCTGGCGCTTCTTTCGCCAGCTTGGGTATGGATTACGCTGTTCGGCGTAGTGTTCCTGGGCGGGGCGTTTGTTTTAGCGACACGAGAAGCGGTATCGACTGAGGAGGGGAGGCGGAAGTGGCAGGATTTCGTTCACTCGAAATTGGGTAAGAAAAAACTCGCACTTGCATCCATTTTTTCCATCATCGTCGTGGGCTCAATCTTCAGCTTCATTACGTCGGGATCGCATGGGCATTGTTCTCTGGATGGACGACATCATTCTGACGAAGAATTTATCAGGGCCGCGCTGAAAGGAAATATGGGCCTTCTTACGTTTCCTGAAGTGGTTTCAGATCCTGCACAAAAAGATCGAATAATTACCGAGTTCCTTGCAAAAAATCCTGACTGCTGCAAAGTATTTCGAGACTGGTATAGTGAATTGTGGAGTAGTGAGTTAGGTGACCTGAGTTGGTTTACTTGGAACAACAACGTGGTTGTTAGAATAAGGAATGAAAAGAGCCTGAAGGCATATCGCCGCGGCGAGAAAGTGCTTCTTGATGAAGGGCTATATTACGCTACCGTTGACAATTGTCTGCAGGGAACCCACGCAATCATTGAACTTATACCTGGCGGATGAGCCCGCAAGGGGCGACCCGTGGTTGTACAACCCCTGAAGCGGTAACAACCACGCTCCGTGGCACGGTTTGAAAACATCCGGCGCAATGCGCTACGTTTATTGCACCCTGCGGCCCTCGATATACTGGCCGCGCCTTGCGCGCGATCCGTAAGCTCAAACGGGCAGGTGCCCGGTCTTGACCAGTATGGTGCACCCTTCGCGGCTGTAGGGCTGGTGCAGGCTGAGGTGGGGGCTGCGCATCCAGGTGCCTTTAGGGTAGCGCCCGTGTTCGTCCTCGAACACGCCTTCGAGCACGAGGATTTCCTCGCCGCCATGGTGACGGTGGGGATTGAAAAACGTGCCCGGCTCCCAGCGCACGAGGGCCGTATGCTGAATTTCAAAGCTGGCCAGCGGCATGACTGACAGCCCGGGCACCAGCCCCGGCCGCCAGCCGGCTGTGCGCGTGTTGACGACGACGTTCTGGCGGTCTGCGGCATCCACATGGCGCAGCTTGACGAACAGCAGGCAGCCATCGCGCGAATGCGGCGCATGGCTGGAGCCGGGAGAATTCCGGATATAGCTGCCCGGGCCGTAGTCGCCGCTTTCGTCGCTGAAGATGCCTTCCAGCACGAAGATCTCTTCCCCCAGATCGTGCACGTGATCGGGAAAGCCCGCGCCCGGGGCAAAGCGCACGATGGAGGTGGCGCGCGCCACTTCCTCTCCATCGCGTTCGAGCATCCTGCGCTCGACCCCGGCCACAGGGCTCGGCGCCCAGGGCAGCTCGCCGGTTTGCAGCACGACCCGCCTGGAAAAATCGACATTGAGTTTCATGCGGCCAATGATACGCAAAAATCCGGAGAATTGAAGCGCAGAATTGAAGCGCCCAGGCGCCGTCAGCGCGCCCTGGCCGCTTTATCCCCTTGCCGATTTATGGCCTTGTTTATTCCCCTGGCCGCTGCCATGCGCGACGGGAAAATGCCAGCCTAGCCCAGCAGCCGGTTGATGGCGTAGCCGCCCATCGTCAGAAAGGCGAAGAGCAGCGTCGCCAGCAGCAGCGGCTTGATGCCCGCCTGGCGGATGGCCCCGGCGTGGGTGCGCAGGCCCAGCGCGGCCATCGCCATGGCGAGCAGCACGTTGTCGATGCGCAGCAGGGCGCTGACCAGGGCGGCGGGCAAGACGTGCAGGGAATTCACCGCGCTGGCCGCAATGAAGAGCACGGCAAACCAGGGGATGGTGATGCGCGCCTTGCCCGTGCCTTGCGCTTCGCCGCGCACATAGGAGGAGAGGATCAGCAGGAAGGGCGCGAGCATCATCACGCGCAGCATCTTTTCGATGACGGCGGTGGAGGCCGCGGTGTCGCTCACGCTCTTTCCGGCCGCGACCACTTGCGCCACCTCGTGCACGGTCGAGCCGACGTAGACGCCGTAGGCGTGTTCCGACATATGCAGGTAAGGATAGAGCAGGGGATAGCCGAACATTCCCAGCGAGCCGAACACCACCACCGTCGCGACCGCAACCGACACCTTGTGCGCCTGGCCGCGCACCACCGGCTCTGCCGCCATCACCGCCGCCGCGCCGCAAATCGCGCTGCCCGCGCCGATGAGGATGGAGGTTTGCTCATCCAGCCCGAACAGGCGCCTGCCGAGCACCACCGCCAGCAGCAGCGTGAGCGACACCATCACCACGTCGATCACAATGCCGTCCAGCCCCACGCCTGCGATCTGCTGGAAGGTGATGCGAAAGCCGTAGAGCACGATGGCCGTGCGCAGCAGGATGTTCTTGGAGAAATCCACGCCGGTCGCGGTGCGCGTGGCGATACGCGGAAAGATGGTGTTGCCCACCACCATGCCGAGCAGAATGGCGAGGGTGAGCGCGCTCAGTCCCAGCTTTTCGATGGCGGGCAGGTTGGCTGCTTCCAGCGCGGCAAAGGCCAGCATGCCGGCGAGCGTCACGCCCAGCCACCAGGCGGGTTCGCGCAGGCGCTGCCTGGCGCCGCCAATGGCGTTTGAAGTCTTGCGTATCATGGTCGTGTTCCTCAAAGGGGCGAGCGCAGCGGCCCGGCGAGGCAGCATATTAGGATCGGCTAAACCATAACGCCAATACATAAAACTCATTAACTGATAACATGGCGTTATGAGCATCAACCTGCATTTGCTGCGCATCTTCTACACGGTCGCCGAGCAGAAAAGCTTCTCGCGCGCCGCCGGGGCGCTCTTCATCAGCCAGCCCGCCGTCTCCCGCGCCGTGCGCGAGCTGGAGCACCAGCTCGGCCTGCCGCTGATCGAGCGCGGGGCGGGCGGTGCGCGGCCGGGCAAGGGCATGCGCCTCACCGAAAGCGGCCAGGCCATGTTCGAGCACGCGCGCGGCATCTTCGCGCTGGAGCGCGCAGCGCTCGAAGACGTGCGCGCGCGCGTCGGCCTCGCGCGCGGGCGGCTTGCCGTGGGTGCGAGCACCACCATCGCGGGCTACTGGCTGCCCGGCTATGCCGCCAGGCTCATGCACGCGCACCCCGGCGCGGCGCTTGAGGTGCGGGTGGGCAACACCCAGGAAGTCTGCGAACAATTGATAGACTGTGAGATCGACCTGGCGCTGGTCGAAGGCGCGGTGAGCGACGCGCGCATCGCCGCCGTGCACTGGCGCGACGACGAACTGCGCATCGTCGCCCGCCCCGATTCCGCAGTGGCCCGCAAGCGCACGCCCACCGTCGAGCACCTTAACGCGGAAAACTGGCTGCTGCGCGAAGCGGGCTCCGGCACGCGCGAATTCAGCGAACGCATGATGGAGCGGCACGGCATCCAGCCCCAGCGCATCATCGAATTCGGCAGCAACGAAGGCATCGTGCGCGCCGCCGCCGCGGGCCTCGGCATCGCCATGGTGCCCACCCAGGCCGCGCGCGAACTGTATGTGCTGAAGCAGATCAAGGCCGTGAACTACCCCCGCCCCGGCGCGTTGATCCGCCCACTCTACCTGCTCACCCTGCGCGGCCGGCCGCTGTCGCCCCTGGCGCAGGCGTTCTGCGCACTCCTGGCGCCGCAGAACGGGTCCGGCGCGGGCAGGCAGTGATATGCGATTGCCCCTGAGGTACAATCAGACCGCTTACGCTACAACAGCGGACGTATGCGGGATGGTGAAGAGTCCCAAATGCAGACATAAGGAGGTGCCGCTCAATGGGTATTTGGGGCAAGCTCTCTGCTAAGAAGGAGCTAGACACTCGCACAGCGCTGGCTAAGTGGGCAGATACGCTCACGCCGCTGGAGATTGGGGGCAAGATCATGAATTCGGGCCGCGAAATCAAGGCCCCTTACGCCATCGCAATGGCTGTATTCATGGCTGCCAGAGGCTTCATGCAAGCACTCGATAGCAGGGCACATGATATGCCGGAGCCTTTTCAGGTGAAGCACCCCATCGCTCACGACAAAATGTTTAGCGAGGTCGTATCTTTCTGCTATTTCGCCATCAGCACCGACGCGTACCCTGTATCAAAAGAGAAGGAGTACATGGACGAGCGCTACGACAAGTTGGACGAAGATGACGAGATTGATCCAATGGACTCCGATCCGTACTATTCGACCATTTGGCAATCAGCAATCCTCGCAGGAAGGCTCTTTCAGCGAATCACCGAGATCGATCGGGTGCCGGAGTTCTTGGTTAATCGAGCCCTCAGCTATCGGCATAGGATGCTTTTTGGAAAAGACGTAAATATCCTTGAAGAGTTCATGCAGCACCTGTGGGAGCAATGGATACCAGAGGAGGCCAGACCTGGAGGTATATCTCTTGAGTTGCCTAATCCCGGGTTGGTCTTAATGCCACTGATTACCAGGCTGCCACTAGATGATTTGCAGGCGGGGAGTCGGTGGGCTTTCACAAAATACAAGCAAGTGTAGCCCGGATGCAATGCAATGGAATCCGGGATGGGTTAACCTGCGGACTCAACCCGGATTCCGCTCCGCTGCATCCGGGCTACGCTCGCTACGTGCACATCAATCCGGTCAAGCACGGGCTGGTGCGATACGTCGCAGACTGGCCTTGCTCGACTTTTCACCGTCTCGTTGCCGAGGGTGTTTATCCGGCAAACTGGGGCGGCGGGGACGTGGGCGAGTTGAGATACAATGATTAAAACATCCGGCGCAATGCGCTGCGCTTATTGCGCCCTACGCGGGCTACAATTGGCGCAAACCTCATCCTTGGAAACGCAAGAGGGTATTAGGCGTTGGGAACTGTGGGAATACAGCCAGCGTAGGATGGGTGGAGCGTAGCGATACCCATCAAGTTCGGGGATAAGCTGTTGGGTATCGCTACGCTCCACCCAACCTACAAAAGGCCCGCTTATCTGCAAACGCCATGTCCGTTCCGGGCGCGCGCGCGACGTTCCCGGATGTGTGCGCACGACTGCTCCTGCGCATATACCCGGCATTCGGCGCATCTGCCTGAGGTGACGGCTCGCTGCGCGCAATCGGCTCTGCAACGATCCCATCCCGGAATGACCATCCGCCCGCTTTGCGGTTAGAATGACAAGCTGCCCGGGCCGCAAGCATGCGTAGTGCCGCCCGGCGGGCCATGCGCAGACCGCATGGCGCATTTTCCGCCTGACTGGAGCACACATGAAATTGATACGACTCGCCCTTGCATTCCTGCTCATCGCCGGCGCGGCGCATGCCGCCGACGCTGCCGCGCCATCCACCGCCGCTCCGCCTGCTGCCACGCCCGCTGCCACGCCCGCTGCCACGCCCGCCGCTCAGAGCAAGGCGCTCCTCGGCACGTGGGACCGCGAGGAGAACGTGCCCAACACGGGGCTGGTCGACGGGCAGATGACCTTCGAGGCCGATGGCAACTTCCACGGCCAGGTGCAGGTGCAGGAGCGCGTGATCTGGACATTTGCCGGGAAGTGGCAGGTGCAGGACGGGGCGATCCTTTACGACTACACCGAGTCCAGCCGTGCGGACATTCCCGTGGGCACGAAGGATAAGGACCGCATCATCAGCATCACCCCGGACAAGCTCACCATCCAGAGCGAAACCGGCGAGGAGGTCTACGTGCGCAAGGGCGGCAAGGACGACCAGGATCTGTACACCGGGCCGCGCTGAGCGGCTGCGGCCTGGCCGGGGCAGGGGCGGGCTACTTCCCGCCCCGGTCGAAAAGCTCGAGATAGATCACCAGCGGCCAGAGGAAGAACGCCACCAACGCCATCACCACCATGTTTCGTGTGTCCAGCGCAATCTTCGAGAATTGCGAGCCGGTGGCGGGCGTCTTCTTGGCCAGCCGCCGCGCGGTCGCGGGCAGCTTGGTGTAGTCCCACAGCACGACCAGCGCCATGGCTGCGCCGCAGATGAAATAGAGTTTGTAGATGGACATGCCCGCATTGTGCCATAAAGGCGCGGCGGGCGGGCGAGGGTGTTCCGGAGTCGGCGTGCTTCCGGCTAGCGGCTGCTGTGAGGGATGATGATGCGCTTGCGATACGGCCAGGTCTTGCTGTAGAACGATGCTATCGAATCCTTCACGATCTGTTTCCGGAAGGCGGCGTCTATTCTCAGCCAGCGTTCGCGCAAGTCCTCGGGCACGCCCGCCTCGCGCAACGATTCGTCGAGCAGGGCGTGGCGCAGTTCGAACAATTCCGGCGTGATGTACATCGCCTCGTGGGCATAGTGCATGTCCTTGCCCCAGTATTCGACCTCGCCGCCCATTTTTTCGGCCATGAACTGGGTCTGCCGGATCTCGATCGCTTCCTGGCTGTGGCCCGCGAAGAATTTCCCCAGCCACTCGTGCGCATACACCTTGTTGTAGAATATTTTGTGGACCTTTTGCAGGGTCGGCAGGCCGCCGACCGCATCAAACAGCGATTGCTTCACGATGAGACCTCCTGAATCTGCGGCCGCCAGACTGGCACATAGCTCCAGACTGGCGCATAGCTCCAGACCGGCGCATCAATCCGGGCTGGGGCGTTAATCATGCATACGAGATGTATGTTTAAGTGCAGATTACCCAAAATCGGGCCCGCTTACAAGCGCAACGATGCAGGCAATGCTCATCGCGCATAAGCGGCGGGGCGCAAGCCGGTCCCCAGGATTTTCGCAAGCGCGCCGCAGCCAAGCGGGTCCGGGCGGTCCGCCTAGCGCTCTGTCACCGCATGGGCGGCGAGGGCGGCCTCGAATTCCGCCGCGGGCACGGGCATGCCGAAGAGGTAGCCCTGGAAGTGGGTGCAGCCGCTCCGGTGCAGGATGTCGAATTGCTGCGCGGTTTCGACGCCTTCGGCGATGATGTCCAGCCCCATGCTGTCGGCCATGGCGATGATGGTCTGGACGATGGCAAGGGCGCCACTGTTCTGGCCGAGGTCGCGCACGAATGACGGGTCGATCTTGATCTGGTCGAGCGGCAGGCGATTGAGGAATTGCAGGGAGGAATAGCCGGTGCCGAAGTCGTCCAGGGCGACCTGCACCCCGGTCTCGCTCAGCGCGCTCAGGGTGCGCACCGCTTTGTCGATGTCCTGCAGCGCGATGTCTTCGGTCACTTCGAGTTTCAGCCGGCCCGGGTTGATGCCGTGGCGGCTCACGATGCGGGCGACCTCCTCGGCGAATTCGGGCCCGTGAAATTGCCGCGCACTCACATTCACCGCCAGCGAGAGCTGGCGCGCCCGGGGGTGCTGTTCCCAGGCCTTGAGCTGGTCGCAGGCTTTCTCGATCAGCGTGCGCTCCAGCGCGAGGATGAGGCCGCTTTCCTCGGCGAGGGGGATGAACTCGGCGGGCGGAATCATGCCGCGCGCCGGATGGTTCCAGCGCACCAGCGCCTCCGCGCCCACGGGCTTGCGCTGCGCGCTCACCTGCACCTGGTAGTGGAGCGAGATCTCGCCGCGCTCCAGGGCGCCGCGCAGGTCGTTCTCCAGCGCGGTGCGGCGGGAGACGGCGTCCTGCATGTGGCGGTCGAAGAAGCGCACGGTATTGCGGCCGGATTTCTTCGCCTGGTACATGGCGATGTCGGCCTGCTTCAGCAGCGTATCCGCGTCGTAGTGGTTGCCCGCGATCAGCGTCACGCCTATGCTGGTCGTGCTGATGTAGCGCACGCCGTTCAGGTTGTAGGGGCTGCCCAGCGTCTCCAGCACCTTGCGCGCCACGCCTTCCACCAGCGCCACGCCGGAGACCAGGGACGGGCTTACGTCCTCCAGCAGCACCACGAATTCGTCCCCGCCCAGGCGCGCCACGGTATCGCCGTGGCGCACGCAGGCCTTGAGGCGCTGCGCGATCTGCTGCAGCAGCATGTCGCCGTAGTCGTGGCCCAGGCTGTCGTTCAGGTTCTTGAAGTTGTCCAGGTCTATGAACAGCAGCGCGCCCACCCGGGGGTTGCGCGAGCCCGCCGCGATGGACTGCTGCAACCGGTCCATGAACAACCGCCGGTTGGGCAGCCCGGTGAGATGGTCGTTGAAGGCGAGGCGTTGGATCTCCTCTTCCGAGGCCTTGCGCTGCGTGATGTCCACCAGCGTTCCCACGTAGTTGATGACATCGCCGTTGGCGTCCTTCACTGAGGTGATGGTGAGGTGCTCGGGAAAAATCTCGCCGTCCTTGCGCCGGTTCCACACCTCGCCGGACCACGAGCCGGCCGCCTCGATCTGCGCCCACATCGTCTCGAAAAATCGCGGGTCGTGGCGGCCCGAGGAAAGCATGCTGGGATTCTGCCCCGCCACGTCGTCTATGGTGTAGCCGGTGATGTCGGTGAAGGCCTTGTTCACCCGCAGGATGCGAGCCTGGGCGTCGGTGATCATCATGCCCTCCTGCGATTCGAAGGCGGTGGCCGCAATGCGCACCTCGCGCTCGGCCCGGCGCGTGGCCGAGATGTCCTCCATGATGGACCAGATATATTGCCGGCCGTCGCGCCCGGAGACCAGCACCCCGTTCAGCCGCACCGGCACCGGCGTGCCATCCTTGCGGATATATTCCTTCTCGTAGGGACCGTAGCGCCCGGTGGTGCGCAGCAGCTCGAGCTGCGCCGATTCGTCCGCCTGGTATTTCTTCGGCGTCAGCGCCCAGTAGTCCAGGTTCTTCAGTTCGTCTTCCGGATAGCCGCAGATTGCGCGGAAGGCCTCGTTGAATTCCACGAAGCGCCCGCCAAGGTCGGCGAGGGCAATGCCCAGCGGCGCCAACTCATAGAGCCCGCGCAGCTTCTCCTCGCTTTCCCGCAGCAAGCGCTCGTGGTGCATGCGCTCGGTGATGTCCTCCGAGATGCCCAGCAGGTAGCGCGGCCGGCCATCCTCGCCGCGCAGGGCGAGCTTCTGCGTGTGCAGCAGCCGCGCGCCGGAGGGCGTGGCGATCACCTCTTCGGAAATGTCCAGTGCGCTGCTGTCTGCCGGGGCGGCGAGCACTGCGCGGTCGTTGCCGGTGAAGAAATCCGCCTGGTCCTTCGGGAAGAAATCGTAATCGTTCCTGCCCAGCATCTCGGCGCGGGTGTGGCCGAGCAGCCTTTCGCCGGCGGCGTTGATCATCGCGAAGCGCAGGTGCTCCGCTTCCTTGAGAAAGATCATGTTGGGGATGTGCTCCACGATGCTGTCCAGAAACTGCCGGCTCTCGCGCAGACGCGCCTCGTGCTCCTTGCGCTCTGTGATGTCGCGGATCGCGGTCAGCCGCATGGTCACGCCGTCCTGCTCGTAGCTCTGGCCGTGTCCCTCCACCAGCACGCGGCGGCCGGTCTGGTGCAGCATGTCCACCTCGCCGCTGTGTTCCTCGCCGCTGGCGATATTGCGCGCCACCAGGTCGCGATGCTCGGGCGCGATGAAATCCGACAGCAGCCGGCCCGGCATCTCGTCGCGCGCATAGCCCAGCATGCGCGCAAGCTGCTCGTTGAGGTCGACGATGCGCCCCTGCGACGTGAGCAGGATGCCCTCGAACGTGCCGGAAGACAGCATGCGGTAGCGCTGCTCGCTCTTCTGCAGATCGTGCTCGGTGCGCTTGCGCGCGGTGACGTTGCGCGTCACCCCCAGCAGGCCCGTGATCTCGCCTGCCGCATTGCGCAGCGGCGTGGCGTTGGTGTCCAGCCAGCGCAGCCCGCCGCGCTTGCCCACCACCTGGAACTCCAGTTGTCCGGAGACCCCCTGGAATACCGTCTCCATCAGCCTGCGGAACGCCGCGCGGTGGCCGGGATGGATGAAATTCAGCAGCCCGGAGGCGTTGGCTTCCTCGACGCTGCCGACCTCTATCATCGCCAGGCCTGCCTTGTTCATCATCTGCAGCGAGCCGTCCAGCGCGATGATCTTCACGCATTCCGGCTCGTTGTCGAGGATGCCGTCGAGCAGGGCGTTGCGCTCGCGGCTCTCCGCCTCGCGCTGCGCGGCCTGCAGCCGCAGGCGCAGGTTCTCGCGGATGGCAGCGCTGCTGCGCGGCAGCACGATGGAAACATAGGCCAGGAACAGCAGCACCAGCAGCCCCATGGCGACATAATCGGCGCTTTCCAGCATGAACATGCGCGCCATCAGCGGGGACGCCAGCGGCAGCTCGAACCACAGCATGCTGGTGATGTCGATGCCGAAGGCGATGGCCGCGCCCGCCGCCAGGCCGCTGATGGCGAAGAGATAGGCGATGTCGTCCACCGGGCGCAGGCCCGGGAACAGGATGAATGCGGAAAACCCCCACAGCGCACCCTGCAGCGCCGCGCCGGCGCGGAAGCGAGTGAGCCAGGACCGGCTGCCGCGGGTGGGCGACCTGAAATAGGCCTGGGCCAGGAAAAACCGGCCGGCGTACGCCACCAGTACCGCAGCCAGCCAGCCGGCCAGCAGCACGCCGCTGGGCGCTTGTCCCCATAACATCAAGGCGAGCAGGATGGAAACGGCGATGCCGACGGCGACAGTCGGCATATTGTTGGTGTAGAGCTGATCCGTCACCTCCCGGAGGAAAGGATGCTGCGGCCGCCGGTCGTTCATGATATGCCCTGCTTGTGCATATCGTCCCCTGTGTATGTTTCGTTATTCGTGCGCGGGAATGCGCAGCCTTTTGGGAACAGTGTACCCCAAAAAACGCGCACCGCACATGACACGGCGCACGGCGCGGCGGGCGGTATCCCGAGCCCGGCGCGGGGGAAATGATTACACGGGGCGCGGCGTGCGCTGCGGGCGGGGAATCAGTCCGGCGGGGTCTGGTCTTCCTGTTCGCGGGGCCGCATGCGGTCGCGGGCCAGCATCTGCTCGCGGGTGGCGGGGGTCTCCAGGCTGATGCGGCCGAGCTTGCCGGCGCGGAATTCGGTGAGCAGGATCATCCCGGCCTTCTCCATGTCGGGCTCGCGCGCGCCGCCCTTCAGAAAGCAGCCGCGCTTTTCGGCGATGGCCTGCACCACGGCGATTCCGTCCATGCCCGCCGGGTCCAGCTTGTAGCGCGCCGCCAGCGCCTCCGGATAGCGCGCCAGCAGGATGTCCGCCAGGTGCGCGGCCACCTCATCGTCGAATACCGCATTGCGGCCGATGGCGTGGATCGCCGCCAGTATCATCCCGTCGTCGTCGTGCTCTATCTTCGGCCACATCAGCCCCGGCGAATCCGTCAGCGTCATCTGCGGGTTCAGCGCGTGCGTGGCCTGCGACTTGGTCACCGCCGGCTCATTGCCCACATGCGCCACGCGGCGCTTGAGCAGCATGTTCATCAGCGTCGATTTGCCCACGTTGGGGATGCCCATGATCATCATCCGCAGCGGCTTGATCGGGCTGTCGCGGTGCGGCGCCAGCGGCTGGCACAGCTTGGGCACCCGCGCCGCATCGGCGGCATTCTTGCAGGAAAGCGCCACCGCGCGCACCCCCGGCTGCGCGTTGTAATAATCCAGCCAGGCCCGCGTCGCATCCGGGTCGGCCAGGTCCGCCTTGTTCAGAATGCGCAGGCACGGCCGCTGGCGATGCGCCCGCAGCTCGCGGATCATCGGATTGCTGCTCGCCTCCGGCGCGCGCGCATCCAGCACCTCGATCACCACATCGATGACCTCCATCGCCTCCGCCGCCTTCTTGCGGGCGGACGCCATGTGACCGGGAAACCACTGAATTGCCATGCTCTGTAACGTGAGGGGAAAACGCGGATTTTACCCGTTGCGGCGGGCAAAGTCACAGGGGACATGGCTCGGCACATCCTCCTGTACCATTGGTCTTCCCGCAATTCATGGTGGGTTTTCACACAACACCCGTTATTCCGGCGCAGGCCGGAATCCAGGCAATTGATGGCCCCACGCAGTGGACAATGCCTTTGTCTGCGGCCTTGTCCGCTGCGCGGAGCCGTATGAGGAACTGGATTCCGGCCTGCGCCGGAATGACGGTGTGGATAGGATGTGCTTCGTTCCTCAGCGCATCCTGCGGCGCTCTGCCCTTGCGCTCGCGCTCGGCGCCTGTGTCAAAAAAAGCGTCGATGTATGCGTCGGGCTCGAGGTCGCTTTCACGCAGCAGGGAGAACGCCTCAACGCCGCTGGCGAGGATCTCATCGTATAAGGCATAGGCTTGCAGGAAATGCAGAAACGCGTCGCCGTCAGTCGCGTACGCTTCCGCTTCTTCTTCGGCAAGTTCTATTGCGTGGTCGATGCTCTCGGCCCGCCACAAGGTAATGCGCTCTTCGTAAAGGTACTTGGCCTTCTGGTCTGCGCGCGGCGCCCATAGGAAGATACATCTTACGGAGTATGAGTCAATTGAGTTCATGGTGACACCTCATTAAATCCAGGCTGCGCCGCCGCTTCAGCGCGTCCCGCCTTCCTTCACCTGCGGTTCCACCAGCGTGCCGTCGAGCAGCACCACCGCGACGTAGCGCAGACGATAGAGCCGGTTGCCGTCTATCACCGGTACCAGATCGATCCGGTAATACCAGCGGTCGGCAGGCTTGTCGCTCGTGCCGGAAGCGGCGGCGAGGCTGATGCTCAAGACATCGTAGCGCTTGAACTGTGGGTTGTCCGCCTTGAGTTGCCGCGTCGCCATCGCCACCGCCTTTGAAATCGAAAGAGGAGGCGCACCGGCGAACGGCGTCCAGGCCGGCGTGTGCTGCAGCCGGGCCAGGGGCACCGCCCAGGTGTAGGTCGCCTTGGCGCCGCTTTCGCTGAACAGGGTGACGCTATCCGCCGCGTGCACGCCGAACGGCAGCATGAGCAGGGCGAGGAAGGGCAGGTGCTTGAGGATATTCATTCGGCGTGTCGCTTTGGCGCGGTCTCTATCATCATGCGCACGATGCGGCGCTGGTCGCGGCGGTCCTCGTCCTGGTGCCGCGCGTAACGCACGATCAGCATGGTGCACACCACCCGGTTTGCCTTGATGAAGTAGGTCTCAATCACCGTTTTTGGCAGGCTGGGCGGTTGACCCACCAGACCTTGTGCCCGGTACTTGATGAATGCGACCCGGGTGCCGGCTATCGTTTCAATCCACGTGGCAATGCCGTGGTCGGGCTTCCGGCCATCCTGCTCCATATACTCTGCGAGCACGGCCTCCTTGCGAATGCGCCGTATCTGGTCCGTGACGATGTCATTCAGCGTATCCTTGCCCGGCGTGATTCCTTCGCCGCCCACGGTCAGCATCGCCTCCGGTTGTCCCGTCATGGAAAACGGCACCGGGGCGGGATAGGTGCTGAGCAGGGTGATGCCGCCGTCCTTGTCGCGAACCTCCTTCCAGTGATAGAGCAGGCCGTTATCCTGCCTGTGGTGATGGGCGGGCGGCGCGGCATGGGCGGCCGCGCCCAGCATGAGCCACCCGAGCATGACCATCGCGACCTGCCTCATCTGAAGCCCCCTTTCGCGCACTATTGCTTGCCGCCGTGGCGGATGAGGTCCTTCTCCAGCGCGTCGGGGGCATGGTTGTCATTGCGGTTCTCGAAGCGCATGCCGCCGATTCCGCCGATGGCGGCGCCGCGGACAAAAGGCGGCATGGGCGGCATGCCCCAGGGCGAGCGCGCCATGGCCAGCGGGGTTTGGCCGGCGTAGTTCTTGATGTTCACCTTGGCGCCGCCCGCGAGCAGCGCATCCACCGCCGCCTGGTTATGGGTGCGCGCGGCGAAATGCAGGGGCGTGTTGCCTTCCTGGTTCTGGGCGTTGGGCAGGGCGCCCGCGTTGAGCAGCATGGGAATGGCCGCGGTGGTGCGCATGCTCTGCGCGGCGAAGTGCAGGGCGGTGTTGCCGTGCGAGTCGGTGGGCAGCGGGTTCGCCCCCTTGGAAAGCAGGTAGCCCACGGCATCCATGGACTGCATGCGCAGCGCGGCGATGAGCGCGGTGCCGTCGTGGCCGGGGCGGTTCACGTCCGCGCCCTTGTCCACCAGCAGGGTCACCAGGCTCATGTTGCGCACGGCGCCGATCAGCGGCGGGTCGCCCGCGCCGTCGGGCGCGTTCGGGTCCGCTCCCAGCGAAAGCAGCTTCTGCAGCAGCCTGGGGTCGTTGCGCTGCACGGCGCGGGTGAGCATGGTGGCGCCGTCCGGGCCCGCCGCGTTGAGGTTGGCGCCTTTCGCCAGCAGCCGGTCGAAGGGAATTTCCGCGCTGTTATAGGTGCTGGTCGCGCACACCACCAGCGGCGGCAGGCCGTGCGCATCGGGAATGGCGGGGTTCGCGCCGTGGTCCAGCAGGAAATTCACCAGCTTCATGTTGCCCGCGCGGCAGGCCGCGTGCAGCACCGTGCCGTTGTCCGACTTCGCGTTGATCTGCGCGCCGTGGGCCAGCAGCTCGGCCACCGCATCGAAGCCGGAAGGGCGCGGGCGGAAGAATGAATACACAGGGGCGGCGGCTGCGAACAGGGCCGTCTCGTTCGCCTGGTTGGCCGCGTTCACCGCCGCGCCGCGCGCGATCAGCAGGTCGATGAGCTTCACATCGCCATTGCTCGCCGCGCAATACAGCGCCGTGGTCTGCGTGTTCAGGCGCCGCGGGTCGGCCGCGGTGGCGTTCACGTTCATCCCGGCATCCAGCATCAGTGCGATGGTGCCCACGTCATCGCGGCAGGCGGCGTCGATGAAGTCCTTGCTGGAAAGCTCGATGCCCGCCGTCTCGAGCAGGCGGTGGGCATACATGCGCGGCAGCACCTTGTGCGCATAGGCAGCGGCGCCCGCCGCGACCACCAGCGCCGCAATGACCGGAATCGGCTTGATCTTCATCTTCATTTCCCCTTTATTGTCGTGCTTCTCCGCGCGGCGCCTGGCCGGCATCTTCATCAGGCCGGCGTCTTCATCCGCCGTGTCCGCGAGACGATACCCCCAATCCGCATATTTTCGCGTTCGCAGGCGGGCCGCGCCGATTGTACTGCAATTTGGATTGCGTCATCCCGCGCACTGCGGCGGCACGCGCGGCGCCGCGGCCTGATGGCAAAACACGGCAGCGCCCGATTTGACGCGCCGCGCCGGGCACAATATCCTTTGTGTCATCCGAACATTACAGAGAGAAAGGCGGCGACATGATGCGCATGGCAAGCCGGACCGCAACAGCGCGGGAACAGGAGGGCGGGTTGAGGGCGGCGGGGTTGGCGGCGCTGGCGCTGGCGATGCTGCTGGGAACGGCGGGTTGCGCCGGTCCGGCGGCGAAGCCCTCCGCCGCGTCCGGGACACCCGCCACCAAGGCGCCGCCCGCGACGAAGAAGATGCCGGTCATTGCGCCGCCGGAGGTGGCCGCGAATCACGCGGGCGAGGCCTGCCCGCCCGAGGCGCCCGCGCTCACCCGCGAGATGGCGCAGGCGGCCGAGGCGCATGCGCGGGATCACGGCTTTCTGTGGCGCATCACCAAGGATGGCCACAGTTCCTGGCTCTATGGCACCATGCATGTGAGCAAGCCGGTGTGGATGTTCCCCGGCCCCAGAGTGAGTGCGGCGCTTGGCCATGCGGATACGGTCGCGCTGGAGCTGGACATACTGAACCCGGTAATCGCGCAGGAGATCCAGCGCCAGGCGGCCTTGCTGCGGCCCGAGCCGCTCCCCGCCGACTTGCAGGCGCGGCTGCGCCAGCAGGCCGAGGCGCTGTGCCTGCCCTATGCGGTGCTGGCGCGCGAGCCCGCCGAGATGCAGCTGGTCGAGCTGGACATGATGTTCGCGGCCAAGGACGGGCTCTATGCGCCGTTCGCGATGGACGGCGTGCTGGCCGCGCTGGGCCATGCGGAGAAGAAGCGCGTGGTGTCGCTGGAGACGCCGGACTTCCAGATGCACATGCTGATGATGCCGAACCGCGCCGACATGCTGGCCTACGTCAGCGACGGTCTGGACGAGCTGGAAAGCAAGCGCGGCCGCGCGCTGTTCCAGCGCATGGCGCAGTCCTGGGCGCAATCCGATTACGCCACCATGGCGCGCTTTCCCGAGTGGTGCGAATGCCTGCGCACGCCCATCGAGCGCAAGGTGATGCGCCGCCTGCTGAACCAGCGCAACCCCGGCATGGCCGCGGAGATAGACGCGCTGCACCGCAAGGGCGCGCGGGTGTTCGCCGCCGTGGGCAGCCTGCATATGTTCGGCAAGATCGGCCTGCCCGCGCTGATGCGGGAGAAGGGCTACACCGTGGAGCGCATCGAGCTGGCAGCGGCAGCCGCGCCGGGCGGGGCATCGGCAGCCGCGCCGGACCGGACGCCGGGCGAGGCAGTGCAGTGACGAGCGGGAGCCAATCGCCATGCACCGCCGCCTGAAAGTCGCCACCTACAACATCCACAAGGGCCTCTCGCAGTTCAACCGCCGCGTGGTGCTGCACGAGCTGCGCGAGCGTCTGCGCGAGCTGGATGCCGATGTCGTCTTCCTGCAGGAGGTGCAGGGCGAGCGCGTGTTCTCGCGCCATGCCGCCGACCCGCGCCAGCCGCAGCATGACTTCCTCGCCCACGACACCTGGCCGCACCGCGCCTACGGCATGAACGCCGTCTACGACAACGGCCACCACGGCAACGCCATTGTTAGCCGCTTCCCCATCCTGCGCTGGGAAAACCAGGACGTCTCCACCAATCCGCTGGAAAGCCGCGGCGTGCTGCATGCCGAAGTGGACGTGCCGGGGCATGCCGGGCCGCTGCATGCCGTGTGCGTGCACTTCGACCTCACCAAACGCGGGCGCGGCATGCAGTTCAACGCCCTGGTCGACCGCATCCGGCGCATGGTCCCGGCAGGCGCGCCGCTGGTGGTCGCCGGCGACTTCAACGACTGGAGCAACCACGCCTCGCGCCTGCTGGCGCAGGAACTGCAACTGGCCGAGGTGTTCGAGTCCAGGGGCGGCAAGCTGGCGCGCTCCTGGCCCGTCGCCATGCCGCTGCTGCGGCTGGACCGCATCTACGTGCGCGGCCTGCACATCGAGCACGGGGAAATGCACCCCTGGCGCAAGGCGTCCGACCACGCCGCGCTTTCCGCCACCCTGGTCCTGCCATGAACACGGCGGCGTGAAGCCTGGGCCATGAGCGAAGGGGGCGCCATGAGCAATGCGGTAGAAGTCGCCGGACACCGCCTGCGCCTGCTGCGTTGCGGCGAGGAATATTTCCCGCGCCTGATCGCAGCCGTGGACGGCGCCGAAAAAGCCGTCTACCTCGAAACCTACATCTACGCCAGCGACCAGAGCGCCCGCACCGTCACCGATGCGCTGATCCGCGCCGCGCGCCGCGGCGTCGCCGTGCGCCTGCTGGTCGATGGCTTCGGCAGCCTCTCCCTGCCCCGCGACTGGGTGAAGGAAATGCGCGAGTCCGGCGTGCAGGTGCTGCGTTTCCGCCCGCAGCTCACCTGGTTCACCCTGCGCCGCCACCGCCTGCGCCGCCTGCACCGCAAGCTCGTCGTCGTCGACAGCCGCATCGCCTTCGTCGGCGGCATCAACATCATCGACGACACCTCCGACGATCCCTCCATGCCGCCGCGCCTGGACTACGCCGTGGAGATCGAAGGCGAAGTCGTCAGCCGCATCGAGGTCGCCATGCGCCGCCTGTGGCGCCTGGTGCGCTGGAGCCACCTGCGCATACGCGGCAACCGCAACGGCTTCAGCCTGCGCAGGCCGCGCATGACCCAGCGCAAGGTGGAATTCGTCTACCGCGGCAGCCTGCACCACCGCCATGACATCGAGCGCGCCTACCTGCGCGCCATCGCCGCCGCCCGCCACGAGATCCTCATCGCCAACGCCTACTTCCTGCCCGGCCACCGCTTCCGCCGCGCGCTCAGGCGCGCCGCCCGCCGCGGCGTGCGCGTCGTCCTCATGCTGCAAGGCCCCACCGACCACATCACCGCCCGCTGGGCCACCCTCGCGCTCTACGACGAACTGCTGGGCGCAGGCATCGAGATCTACGAATACGAAGCCAGCTTCATGCACGCCAAGGTCGCCGTCATCGACGGCCGCTGGACCACCGTCGGCTCCTCCAACATCGACCCCTTCAGCCTCTGGCTGGCGCGTGAAGGCAACCTCGTCGTCCGCGACGAAGCCTTCGCCGCCGTCGTCCACGCAAGCCTCATGCGCGAGATCGAACACGGCTCCCGCCTCATCCGCCACTCCGCCTGGATCCACCGCCTCTTCATCGCCCGCATCATGCCCCGCATCAGCTACGCCATCGTCCGCGTCATCATCGCCCTGGTGGGGTATCACGACGAACGCGACACCCTCTAGCCGCGCGTGAAAAGCCGCTGCGGCAGCGATCTGCCGCATCGTGATTTTCTCCCCACCTTCCGGCGGCGGCTTTCAGCACGCTTCCCCCGGCCCTGCGCCGCCCCCGCTACAGCGACCGGCCGAAGGGTAGGCCAGCGCGCCCGGGGTCAAGGGCACTCGTGCCCACCAGGCAGCGCGGCGCATGCGGACGCCAGCCCGCCACCCATGCGTGCCTCATCGTCCGCCTCCGCCCTGCGCCTTCGTCTTCGAATACGTCTTCGAATACGTCTCCGTCTTCGCCTCCGCCTAAGTGCGCAGATGCCGGGCGTCTGCCGAACATCTGCCATGCATCCGCCTGGCAATCATCCCTTCGCCGGACAGCGGACGTGCGGAAACCTGCCGTGCGGGGAGCGAACCCGCGCAGCATCCGGATCGGCGGAGGGGAAGCGGATGGTATGGATTTTTGGCGGATATAAGGGCATCGGGCATGTTCCCCATTACCAAAGGGCGGTGAAGGGGGTGGGCTTGATGTATTTCCTGCCCGGCCCGGCTGAACGCCGAGCTTGTCGCTCGCCCTGCCCAGGACCGGGGTACAATTCGGCTGCTTTGCTACAGCGCGGCAATATGCGGGATTGCGGAAGTGTCCAACAACGGACATGGCGAAGCGGCGCTCAATTTCGAAAGAAATCGAGCCTGAGCTAATACTGGGCTGGCGAGGCACGGCCCGGCATTTTGGCAGGTATTCGGGGAGTCAATTTAAAAGGGACACTGCAATGGCAAACGCTTCCACGTATGAGTTCAGGCTGCCCGGTACGGGGTTTTTTCGGCTGTCTACCACGGCTACGCTCGGGGTGGGGGCAGTTGTGTTATTCAGCATGATCTTCAAATTGACGTCTGATCAGTATCTGTCGGTCATTCCGATTGGGCTGATCGTGCTGCTGATGGTGTTGGGAATAGTCCTGGTAAGGCGTGAACTCGGTAAGCCTAGAGTATGCATGGATGCGACCGCCATCTGGGGCTACACTCTGGCGGGGAAGGAATTGCTGATTGCATGGGGCGAGCCCGTTACCGTGCAGCGGCCAGGCGAGGCCAATATCTATTTGCAGGCGGTGGGCGGCGGCCCATCCGAGTCTCTGGTAATTCCCGTGAAGATCGCGCTGACCCCGGAGTTTCTCGCGGCGGCGGAGAAATTGGCGCCAGGAGAGCACCCGCTGCGTAAATGGACGGTTGATGAAACTACAGGCAGGAACCCAGCGCCCTACAAACCTTCAAAGATACCCACCATCATCGGATTCGGAGGAGGGCTGGCGGCGCTATTCGGCCTCGCGAGGCTGACCGGCAAGTCGTTATACATTCCGCCCAGGGTGTTGCTGCTGCCATTCATCGTGGTTTTCGGCGTGGTCATGCTGGCCACACTGCTGAACAAGCAGATACAGGGGCCTCGCTGGAGCAATCAGCACTGGTTCGAAAAGATCACTGCCGCGGTAATGAAATTTACCTATGGCAGCTTTATGTCAGTAATTGCTTTTGATATGTTCATGGTGATTACCCATATTAAACAGCACGCGTAGATACCGATTACGCTACGCTAATCGGTATCTACGCGGGCTAAAAAAATGTGCATGTGGGGGGGATGACGGATGTGGCTCATCAAGAGACTCATCGTAAGGGTAGGGCTGTACCTACTTCAGGTAGCACTGTTCTGTCTCTTTGTGCCATTACTCCTCAGTTTGATTCAACTATGGGGGCCGTACGAAGATGCTCAAAGCATGGACACAAATCGGAATGGGAAACCTATCAAGGTCATCAAGTTGGGTGAGGGCAGCAGGCTATTCGTTGGTTGGTGTTGCCAAAAATCCGCTAATGGTGTCGTTAATCAGGATCGCTATGTCCGCGCGCTCGAAATGGGCCGTGGGATTGTTGAAGCCGGTAGCTCGCATTCAACATACTCATTCGACCTGAATAGTATTACTGGTGTTAGAGTCACGTTGAAAAGCGGCGGGGACGTCTTTGTATACGATATTCAAGGTGCGCAGATCCACCCAATCAAGCGGAAGGTGCTAAATGGATGGAAGATCATTTCTTCGCTGGTAGGGGCGCTATTAATTACGGTGTTGGCCACTCGATTGGCACGGCAAGCAAGTGTAGCCTGGAGGAGGCGCAACGCGAATTCTGTGGTAAATGGACCATCGCCTGAAAAGCCCGCGTAGGGCGGGTTAGCCCGCAAGGGCCCAATAACCAACGGGCATTGCGCTGAACGTTTCCAAGCCTTCCCGCATTGCTCGTGCCATGTTTCTTGAACGAGGACGCTGGGTGATCGAGAAAGATGAACAGCCTGGACCCTGAATTGATTGAACTGGGATGGAGCGAGTGGTTTGCTCAGCGGGCAAGCTGCGCGCCATCGCAGACGGTTGCCCGGGTTGCGGCGGTAGATCGCGATCAACTGCTGCTGGCGGGACACGGCGGCGCCTTTCGGGCAAAGCTGGCGGGCCGCTATCTGCATCAGCATCACTTGAAGCAGGAACTGCCGTGCGTGGGCGACTGGGTTTGCGTCGAGAAGCATCCCGGGGACGACTTCGGCGTGATCCATGGACTGTTGGGGCGCAGGACCTCGTTGCGGCGGAAATCGGCCGGCATTGCCGCGGAGCAGCAGATGATCGCGGCGAACGTGGACTACGTGCTGATCGTTCAATCGTGCCACTTCGATTTCAATCCCAAGCGGCTGGAGCGCTACCTCGTCATGGTCATGGAAGGCGGCGCAGAGCCCTATATCCTCCTGACCAAGACGGATCTCGTCGATGCCGCTGTGCTGGCCGCGCAGATGGCGGAGATCCGCTCCCTCGGCATCACGGCGCGGATCGTCCCCCTGAGCAACCTGACAGGGGAGGGGCTGGAAGAGGTCAAGCGTCTGCTGCAGCCCGGAAAGACCTACTGCTTCGTCGGCTCATCGGGCGTGGGCAAGAGCACGCTCATCAATCAATTGATCGGCCGGGAGAGCCTGGAAACCGGAATCGTCAGCGGCACCGGAGAAGGACGCCACACCACCGTTCGGCGCGAACTGATACGCCTCGACGGCGGCGCGCTGGTCATCGACAACCCCGGCATGCGCGAATTCGGCATCCTCGGCGCGGAAAGCGGCATCGCCCAGAGCTACGCCGACATCAACGCCCTGGCCGGACGATGCCGCTATCCGGACTGCACCCACACCACGGAACCCGGCTGTGCCGTCCTTGCCGCCGTGCGCGCGGGCGAAATCAGCCAGGAAGCCCTCGACAGCTTCCTCAAGCTCAAGGCGGAATCCGCGTTCAACGACATGTCCTATGCCGAAAAGCGAAAGAAAGATAAAGACTTTGGCCGGTTCATCAAATCGGCGAAGAAGGACCTGCGGAAGAAGTGACGTCTTCACCGTCCGCGCAGAATGGCATCTCTGCTTTTCTGCGACGCTAACGTCTGCGATTGGCGCCTGCGATTGGCACAACGCCGTCGCTCCGCGATTGAAGTACAATCGGTCTGCTGTTCGCAGCAATGCGGAAATGTGCGGGACGGGTACTTGGTCCCATTTGCAGACCTAGTTCGGGGAGTTCATGAAGATCAATCGAGTTCATCTTGACGAAGCGGCTCAGCGCGGCATCATTACGGCTGGTCAGGCTGGTGCTCTTTGGGCGTTCCTGTCTGAGCGCACTGCAGATTCACCGTCTTTCCGCTTCACACACATCCTCTACTATCTTGGCGGCCTGATCGCCATCGGCGCAATGACGCTCTTCATGAATTTAGGCTGGGAGCGATTTGGCGGGTGGGGGTTGTTCTTCATAGCGCTCGTTTACGCCGTGGCAGGGCTCTGGCTTACGGAGTATTTTCTCAACCGTTTGCGATTGGCCATCCCTGCCGGTATCGCTGCCTCATTCGTCGTCGCACTCACGCCACTCGCCATCTACGGCTTCCAGGCAGCCCTGGGTTGGTGGGCAGAAGGAATGGTATATCGTGACTACCACACCTACATTGATTGGCGCTGGATACTCATGGAGTTGGGCACTCTTGCGACAGGTGCAGTTCTGCTGTGGCGTTACCGCCTGCCGTTTTCGGTTATGCCGGTCGCCGTCACGCTATGGTACTTAAGCATGGATCTGACGCCCTTCCTGTTTGGAGAGGACGACATCAATTGGGATCTGCGAAAGTTTGTTTCGTTGTGGTTTGGCCTGTTGATCGTGTTGCTGGCGTTTTGGATAGATGTTCGTACACGGCAGGATAAGGATTATCCCTTTTGGCTCTACCTGTTCGGAGTTCTGGCGTTTTGGGGCGGCCTGTCGGCGATGAATTCGGACAGCGAGTTGAACAAATTCATCTATCTCTGCATCAACCTCCTGATGATCATTGTCGGCGCGATCCTTTCGCGCCGGGTATTTGCTGTCTTCGGCGGTCTTGGCTCGGCCGGCTATGTCGGACACCTGGCACACGAAGTCTTCAAAGATAGCATGTTGTTTCCGTTTATTCTTACCGCAATCGGCCTTTGCATCATTTATCTTGGAATAGTTTGGCAGCGGCACGAGCAGGGTATCTCCTCTCACCTCAGAGCTTACCTGCCCACGCCGCTCCGAGAGCTGGTGGAGTGCAGGCATTGATCTCCTCAGCACGGTTGGGTTGAATGAAATGAAGCCCAACATGTCCCGCCAAATGTTGGGCTTCGCTGCGCTCAACCCAACCTTGTATCTTTCCCTCCGTAGTGGTTAGCTATCACTACACGAAGCGGAGGCAGCTTGAGCCCATCCTTAAGGCCTAGACCTTGTCGCGTAGATCAAGCCCTCCGCTTCACCTCTCGCCAGCACGGACACTGAACGGTAGCCAAGGGGCAAACCCTGTATGCACAAGGCAAGTGGGCGAAGTTGGCCAACATTGTAGCAGGAGGTCATCATGTTCTATCTCGGTATGGATGTCGCAAAGGCGAAGCTGGATTGCTGTCTTCTGCTCGATGAGACAGGAGCCAAGCGCAAGACCAAGGTGGTGCAGAACAGCAAGTCCGGTGTCGCCGATCTGCTGGCCTGGGTCGGTAAGCAGCATGTTTCCGCTGGCGACTTGCACGTCATCATGGAGGGCACCGGCGTTTACCATGAGCAGGCGGCGCTCGCCCTGGCGGATGCCGGCGTGACGGTCTCCATTGTTAATCCCGCCCAGATCAAGGATTTCGGCAAGGGGCTGGCCGTGCGCACCAAGACGGACGGCGTGGACAGCTTTGTGCTGGCGCGCTACGGTGCATTGCTCAAGCCTGCGGCATGGAAGCCGCCTGCTCCCGAAGTGCGCATGCTGCAGGCGCTGCTGGCGCGGCGCGATGCCATTGCCCAGGATCTGCGGCGCGAGCAAAACCGGCAGGAGAAGGCAGACGCCACCGACACTCCGGAGCTGATACGGCAATCGCTGGCGGACAGCGAGCGTAGGATGGGTGGAGCGTAGCGATACCCATCATTCGCCTCGGTTTGCCGTTGGGTATCGCTACGCTCCACCCAACCTACACAAGGTCCGCTTTTCGACATGCCTACCGGCAGCTCAGGGCACGACACTGCCGATCGCGGACTGGAGTACAATCGGTCCGCTTAAGTTGCAACAACGGAAATATGCGGGATGAGTGCTTCGTCCCAATTGCAGCCACGTGCGGACGGCAGCTTTGAAGCGGCGAATATTCGAGGGTAGACTTCCGCTTCGTGTCGACAACGGTCACTCTGCAATACTAGTTGATAGCAAGAAATGGGGGGAAGTTGCGAAATGAAATTAAAGCTAAGTTAGAGGGAGCGGGGTACGTCTTCTTGGATGCCTATGAGCCAATGAGCACTACCCAAGCAATCGCTGCCAACCTCGGGGGCGTCGTGCCAATCCGGAATATACCAACAGTGCAAACTCTAAAGCCGGCCATTGAGAAAGAATCTTCTCTAAACGTATACAGTGGTAACTATGGGCTCAGGCAGTTTCCTCCACATACGGATTTGGCACACTGGTACGTTCCTCCTAAGTATTTAATGCTTAGGTGTGTTATCCCCGCGAGAGACGTATACACGACCCTTTTGCATACAGAAACAGCGATCAAAGGTTTAGCTGAGTCAACAATTCGTAATGCAATGTTCGTTCCAAGAAGAAAATTATGCGGGCAGCTTCCGCTGCTTTGGTTTTGTCAACGAAACAAAAGCCACTCACTGTTTCGCTGGGATCAGCTGTTCTTGAATCCCTCAAATGATGAAGCTAAGGAAATATCGTCAACCATACAAAGATTGGACATGGCGTCGGAATTTGAAAAACTGTACCTTAGAAATGCAGCTGACACGTTAATTATAGACAACTGGCGTATGTTACATGGAAGAAGTGAGGTTGCTGTATCTGAAACACATAGAGTAATCGAAAGAGTTTACTTGGCGAGGCTGAATTAATGAACGCAGAACAATTACCGCATATTTGGTCGAAGGATGCTTTTTTATCCAAGGCGAAACGCTATTCATCTATTATGATGGCTCAAAAAAGAGATGATTGGCAGTTCGGGTTTTGGTCAGCCCTCTCTCTTGAAATGCTGGCAAAGGCCGCGCTTGCCAATGTGTCGCCAGTGCTAGTCGCTGATGGAAAAGACTGGAACAATATATACTTCGCGCTTGGTGAACAACCTAGTACGAGCAAGTATTCGCCAAAATCTGTCGACATTTCAGAGGTCCTAGGAAGGCTTGAAACGATTCTTCCAGAATTTACCCGCGAAATGCTCAGCTTTAGCATTTCTCATCTAAACCGGCGGAATAGTGAACTCCATTCCGGTGAATTGCCTTTTGATTGTCTCGGCACTTCAGCGTGGCTATCCATGTACTATCTGACGTGTAAAACACTTCTGGCTGCGCTAGAGGAGGACATTGAGCTGTTATTCGGTGTTAATGAGAAAGGGATTGCAGAAGGGTTGATTGCCTCGCTAAAAGATGAGGCGGCAAAAGCTGTTAATGGCACGATAGCCGCACACAAAACCGTGTGGGAAAGCAAAAGTGAAACGGAACGAAAGGATCTTAGTTTTCAGGCTAAAACATTGGCTGCCCGTCAAATTGGTCATCGTGTCAAATGCCCATCTTGTCAGAGTCAGGCTCTGCTTCATGGTGACGCGGTTGGTGCTCCTACGACATCAATTCAGGACGCCATTATTGTAGAGCGCCAGTCGATGCTCCCATCCATGTTTGAGTGTACCGCTTGTGGCTTGAAGATAGTTGGTTATTCGAAACTGAATGCATGTGGGTTAGGCGATAGTTTCACCGCTACGAATGAATACGATGCCGCAGAGTACTTTGGCGTAGAGCCTGATGAAGCTCAAAATGAAGGTTTAGAGCCGGACTTCAATGATTATTAACAGTTCGGAGTAATAAACGTATATTCACACCCATTCCGACGGCTACGGGTCATTAGCCGAAGCTCACTACCGTCCGGTATAGGGAAGCGAAAATTCAAACGCGACCGACAGGTGTGGGCACGACCCGGAAGTCAGCCCCACCACCCGAAGCGCCCGATAAGGTACGCGTAGCGGACATCCACGTCGCGCACTGAATCCGTCTGCCATAGCTGAAGGGGTCAAGCTCGCCGGTTCCCGCGAAAGCAGGAATGCCGGTCGGCCCGTGTAATTGCAGAACCATGCCCCCGCCCACAAGTGCTATGCTCCACGTTCAACATAACAGGAGCGAACCATGCTGGACAAAGCTTTCGCCGATCATTTCGCGCAGGAGTGGATA
The DNA here is from genome assembly GCA_035260545.1 of Gallionellaceae bacterium. Taxonomy (GTDB): domain Bacteria; phylum Pseudomonadota; class Gammaproteobacteria; order Burkholderiales; family Gallionellaceae; genus DATDDB01. The sequence continues at coordinate 76,205 of DATFUZ010000055.1, forward strand.
GACGCCTGGAACGCGCGCGATGTCGAGCGCGTGCTTGCGCATTACACCGACGATTTCGAGATGTCTTCGCCTGTCGTCATCCGCGTCACGGGCGAGCCATCGGGCACGCTGCGCGGCAAGGAGCAGGTGGGGGCTTATTGGCGGCGCGCGCTGGAGCTTACGCCGGAGCTGCGCTTCGAGCTGGTGCATACGCTGATCGGGGTGGACAGCATCGCCCTCTATTACCACAGCATACGCGGCCCGGTGGTGGAGGTGCTCCATTTGAACGCGGCGGGCAAGGTGGACCGCGCGAGCGCCCACTACCTGCCCTGGGAATAGCCGGAGCAGGGCGGCATATCCCGTCCCGGGAGCGGGAAAGCGCCCGTCGCCGAAAAAGCCACGCTCGTCCGTTTTCCGTTGCGCCGCGCCCATCAGGTGTTTATGATGGGCCTGTCTGGGGCAAAATCATGAGTACGACTGTTTTCGGAGACGCCTGAGATGGACAATTATTTCGGGCCCAGGCGGGTTTCCATCCGCGACGTGCCGGGCTGGCTGCGGGAGGCATGGCTGCTGTTCCTGCGCAAGCCCGTGTCCTTTGTTGTGCTCGCGCTGGTGTTCTACTTCCTGTCCTACGCCTCGCGCTCGCTGGGACCCTTCTTCCTGCTGTTCGCCCTGCTGCTGGCGCAGATCTTCCTTTATATCGGCATTGTCATCGCCGAGGCGGCGGACGAATCGCGCCGCGTGCCGCACAAGCCCACCTACGCCATGATCCGCAACGTGCTGTGGATACAGATCATCCTCGCCTTCGTCTTCATGGTGCTGTTCTTCATGTCGGTGCTGGTGGGCATGGCCATCGCGGCTAAGCTGCCGCCGGTGGCCAACGTGACCGAATCCGAACTGTTCCATGTCCTGCACTGGATGTGGCCGGGCAAGATCGCCTTCCTCTCCCTGTATTTCGGCCTCATCATCCTCTCGCTGTGGTTCCTCTCGCCGCTGCTCGCCCTGCACGAAATGGGCCTGCGCGACGCGCTCAAGCTGGCCAAGCGCGCCGAGCGCATGAACGAGGAAGTGATGCTGGTGGGCTCGCACCTGCCGTTCATCGTGTTCTCGCTGTCCATGTCCTTCTTGCCGGGGTTCAGCCTCCTCCTCGTATTCGCCCTGTTCATCCTGTTCGCTCCCTACCAGTACGTGGTGTACCGCCACGTCTTCCTCGGCCGCAAGCAGAACCAGCCCGCGCCGGTGCGCATGGCCCATCGCCTGGCCACCGCCCCCGCCCACGTGCACGGGCACCGCTGAGCCGCACCATCCCCTGTGGCGCGCCTGCCGCGCCCGCTATCCTGCGTGTCCGGTGTCTGGTAGCATGGAACCATACGGTTTAACGGGATATGGCATGAAATTCATACGCTATGCGCTGCTGGCGCTCGCGCTTTTTTCCGCCGCGGCGCAGGCGGGCCAGTGGCAGCCGACGGCGGCGGAGTCGGATGCCTTCGTGAAGGCTTATGCCTATACGGTGATGCGCGCGCTGATGGAGGAGGGGCTGGATCTCAAGGTGGAGTCGGGCAAGGTGTCGCCCGCGCTGGCGGCGTGCGTGAAGCGGAACTTGCAGTTGGACGCTTTGCTTGCGCCGCTGCGGCCCTTCGTGGCCAGTTCCTTCGGCAGCCGCAGGAGCCTGCGCGACGCGACGGCGTTTTTCCGCTCGCCGGCGGGAATGAAGATGAAGGCGTTCGGCGCGCAGCATTTGCGCGAGATGCTGCGCCAGAATGCCGGGGCCGCGCCGCGCCCGGCCAGCGAGACGCCGCAGTTGGAAGCGACGGCGGCGGATGCCGCGGTGATCGACCGTTTCGCGCGCTCGCAGGCGGGGCGGGATTTCGAGAAGTTCGTGGCGGACGGCATGCCGCAACTGGGCGAGGTGGATGTGCTCGGCCCCGCGACGGAGGCGTGCGCGAAGCAGGCCGGGCATTGATGCCGATGCGCTGATTCCGGGAGGCTTTTGCGGTGAAGGGGGCGCCGCGCAAACGATGGAAGGAGGACGGCCATGTTTCGACTTTGCCTGATCGCTCTGAGCTGTTTGCTGTTCGCGCCCGGTGCATACGCCGGGGAGCAGTTGCGCCACGTCATCACTCCCGGCGAGTGGTCCGATCACCCGACCGTGCCCGATTCGATAAACCGGCGCCTGGAGCAGGCCGCGAACCGGTACGAACTGGAAGCGCCGGTGCCGCGCGTGGTGCTCTACGACATCGCCTATCCCGGCGACGATGCCGAGCTGGCCGCAATGGACGGCTATGCGGTGATGCTGGTCACCGCCGTGGCGCAGGATGCGGCGGAGCTGCCGCCCGCGCGCATCTACGTCGTCATCCACGGCAAGGAGGTGGCGCTCAGGCGCATCACGGGCAGCGCCGCTACCCTTCCCGCTGACGACCACGCCGCGGAGGTATTCGGCAGGCATCGCTGGGATGGGCTCTACCTCCTGCCGGTCTATGCAGTGCAGGACGGCAACTCCGCCGCCATCGACTTCGCCGTGAACCGCAAGGGCTTCGTATTCGCGGAGTTCACCACCCCCGCCCGGCAGGCGCTGGGCTACACCCATCCCGTCACCCGCGCGCCCAGGGCCAAGGCGCCGCCCGAGGCGGCCCTGGACAAGCTGATCGGGCGCGAGTTTCCCGGCTTCATGCCCGCCGCGCGCTGAGCCCCGGCTCTTGGGGCTTCCCCTATATCTCTTTGCCTATATATTCTGCGCGCTTTACATAAGGGCAGAAGCCCGCGACACTGCGCGGCCGCGGCACACTCGAATTCGATAACAGTCTAGCAAGGGATAGAATTTGTATATCGATAATAACAGCCGCACTGTTGCTGGCGCTCCGCCGCCAGCACAGCGCTCGCCAGGTGCAACGCCGATCCGGCGCGCGGCAAGCAAGTGCAGAACGTCAGGGCGCCGCAAGGCGCCCTGACGTCTTCCTGCGCGGCCTGCTCCGCGCCGCGGTCAGCTCTTGGCCTTGGAGTTGTCCAGCTTGTGGAACAACTGCTTGATATGGTCGAACAGGCCCGGCTTGCTCTGGCCGCCGCTCACCTTGTCCTTGATCGACGCGATCTCCTTGTGGATGGGCTTGTAGCTCCCGTAGCCCAGCGCCTCGGCGTCCGCGAGCTGGCTATCCGCGCCGCTCAGGAGGGCAATCACCTGCTGCTTGTTCTTGTGATGGTCCTTCTTCAGCAGCTTCTCCGCCTCTATCAGGTCGCCCTCGGCCACCAGCGGCGGCAGCGGCACGATGTCTTCCGAGGTCACGATGGAGCTCAGCGCATCTTCCAGCGTGGCCTCCGCCGCACTCAGCTTCTTCGCCTGGATCTGCGCGCTGGCCTGCTTGATCGCGGCCGGGTAGGTGTCCAGCGGCAGGAAATCGGTGTCGATGTGCATTTCGCTCGCCAGCGGCGCGAGCAGCTCGCGCGCGGCCTGGATGTTGTTCTTGTCCAGGGCCGCCTTCGCATCCTTCACCGCCTTGCTGACCTTGTCCGGCGCAAGCTCGAGGTCGATCACGTTCACCCGCACGTCCACCGGCGCCATCTTGAGGTGGGGATCGCGCGCGAGCAGCACGTTGAGCTGCCCATCCGCCTTCGTCAGCATGGCGAAGGCATCTTTGGTGTTGTGCTGCTTCAAATCGATGATGGCGTGGATGATCTCGTCGTTCGCGATCACCGCCTCCTGCGCCAGGTGCTTGCGCCGCCTGGACACCTCATGCGTCGCCGCGTCCTTCACATGCTGCCGCGTGGAAGCCATAGCTGGAACGGGCGTGGCCGGCGCAGGCGCTTCCTGCGCCGCCGATGCGCCGCAGGCCGAGCCTGCCAGCGCGACTGATGCCATGACAATTTGAATTCTTCTTGCTCTTGCTTTCATCATCCCTCCGGTGTGATTGTTTCTGGTTGTCATCACGCACGAGAGCGGCATCGCTCTCCTGCGATGTGACCGGAGGGTTGCCGCTTTGTTCCGGCGCGCTTTCCGCACATGGCCCGCAGTCCGCGGCAATACGGGGAGTGCAGGGGAGGCACGGGAGAAAAATGAGGGATCGCCCGGTCACGCGCGGGCGCGCGCCCCCAGTACCGCGTGCGATGAGTGCCGCGTGCCCCGGGTCCCGCGCGCCCCGGGTCGCGCGCGCAAAGAATGACGGCGGTCGGGCGCGCCGCGCCATTGCAGTGCCTTACCCCTTCTTGCGTAGCAATTCTTCCAGATCGTCCACCTTGTCGTAGAGCTGGCCCAGGCGGCGGGCGAGTCCCTGGATCTCGCCGTGCGCACTGCGGTTCACGTCGTAATCCAGCTCGCTGCGCAGGCGGTCCTTCTTGTCCTGGCGGTTCTGGCTCATCATGATGATGGGCGCCTGGATCGCGGCCAGCATGGAGAGAAAGAGATTCAGCAGAATGAAGGGATAGGGGTCCCAGGCGCGGCCGCCCAGTTCCACATTGATCGCCGCATACACCGCCATGCCCACAGCGAACAGCGTGATGAAAGTCCACGAGCCGCCGAAGGAGGCGACCGTGTCCGCCACCTTTTCACCCAGCGTCTGTGCGCCCTCGATCACGTCGTTGGGATTGCGCGCCGCGCGCAGCCGCACCAGCCGCTCCGCCGCGTGGAACTGCTTGCCCATCACCTTCATCAGGTCCAGGCCCGCATCGGGCTTGCGCCGCAGCAGCACGGTGATGTCGTGCAGGTCCATCACGATGCACTGCGTCTGCTCGATGGCCGTGGCGTCGGTCTGGTGCGGCATCTGGTCCAGCATGGAGGCAAAGCCGAACACGTCGCCGTGTATCGGCTCGTCCAGCACCACCACCTGCCCGCCCTCGTCTATGATGCTCACCTCCACCGCGCCGGAAACCAGGATGTAGGCGCGGTCGCTGGGCTCGCCGATGCGGTAGATGCGCTGGCGCGCGGCATATTCGTGCAGCTCCACCTCGCGCGCCAGCACCGCCAGCTCTTCCTCGTCGAACAGCGAAAACAGCGGCACATCTCGGATCACATCAGGGCTGCAGGGCATAATCTCTCCAAGGCACGGGCACAGGCGGGAATATCGTCAGCGGCATTATAAATGACTGCGCGCGCCGCTGAAATTCGCGCAGCACGGGCCTGCGCCATCCGCTAGAATGAACCACAACCCATGCCCGTCCGCCATGACCATCATACGCAAACGCTCATACGGCATCATCCCCATCGCCTTTCCGTCTGCAGGCGGGCCGCAGTTCCTCATCCTGCGCGCCTACTCCAAGTGGGATTTTCCCAAGGGCGGGGGCGAGGCGGGCGAAACCCCGCTGCAGGCCGCGCGCCGCGAACTGGAAGAGGAGACCGGCATCCGCGAATTCGAACTGGCGTGGGGCGAGATCTACATGGACACCGGCATCTACTCCGGCGGCAAAGTGGCGCGCTATTACCCCGCGCGCGTCGAAAAGCGCCCGCTCATCCTGCCCGTCAGCCCCGAACTGGGCCGCCCCGAACACAACGAATACCGCTGGCTGGCCTACGACCGCGCGCGCGCCTTGCTGCCGCCGCGCCTCACCCCCGTCATCGACTGGGCATGGCAACTGATAGCCGGCAAGACCTAGCTCCGCCAACCGCCCGGAATGAAAAGGGACGCCGCATTATCCCCGGATGCCCCAGGATTGCCGCCGATTGCCCCCTCAAGTAGACTGCTTGAAAGCGGACGATCCGGAAGGACGGAGTTGTCCCACATGCGGACATAACGCGGTGGCGTCCAATTTGAATATCTATGAGCCGAGTCCGGCCCCAACTGTCCTAACGTAGCGAAGCCAAGTCCACTCAGAAGGATAAGTTATAGAGCGAATACCAATGAATCTTGAGAGCGCATCAGAACTCGTAGTTAACCTAGCAAAGGAGTTTGTTACTCTAGTGGAGCGACTTGACCCAACCTGGATCCGGGCATTTTGGCGATTTGAGAGCGAGGAGGCACGGTATGGGTCAAACGCCTCCTACGATTCTCCAGGTGGAATCTTCTTGATTGGTGCAATCAAAGAGGGTGCCGCATACGAAAGAATGAATGAGCTTGGTAGACAGCTATGGGGCGCCGAGCGTGACCCAAGCAAGAGGTTTTGCGTGTGCCTATTAGTCATAGATTGCTCATTGGATTACGAGCTCAAGTTTGAACAACAGGATATTAGGAAATGGAAAATTACAAAGACGAATGGCGCTACCGGGATTCCCGCTGATCTGTAGTATGGCCCAACAAGCTCGTTGAGCCCGCAGGGGAATAACCGAGGAGAGCTTCGTCGTGACATCCAGCAACAAAATGAAATGCCTGACGTTCGTTAATGTGCGCGCCGATTCGCGCGGACGTGTTAATAAAGGTGATGACATGCACTATTTCAAGACTCGCATACTCGCTGCCCATTTGCTCGTCGCCCTCTCCTTCGCTGCTTCGGCTGAGGATCTGAGCTGCGAATACAAGAAGGCAGGAGGCGTATCAGGCGCCGAGGCCCACCTGACGATTGTGAACGGCGAGGTACGGAATCTCGACATATCTAGCTTCGTGTCAGGTGGGAATCGCGGCTTGGCATCAGTCTGTGGGATTGATGCGTCCGACGAGAACCTGCGCGTTCAATGGGCGCAGCAAGGCGCGAAGACGATACTCAAAGTCGAGCCGCGCGATGCCGACTCCGGCAACTCGAAGTCCACCATCGAAATCGTGCCGGCCGGCAACACCTACGAGGTCAATCTTGAGGGCGCCTCTCAGGAGTATTACTGTAATTTCGGCGCCGACTGGCCGAAGTACATTGTCATTACAAGGGGCAGCAAGACATGCCGGGTGGGCGGGCTCGAATAACAGTATCTACGCGGGCCGCCGAATAGCCAGCGAGCGTAGCCCGGATGGAATGAAATGGAATCCGGGAGGGGTTGGGTTGCCGCCCGGATTTCGTTCTGCCGCGTCCGGGCTACAAAATCGTTCTGTCCGCTTTCAGGCGGCGCTAATGGCCGCTTCGGGCACGCTGCCGACCTGACATTCAGCGAATGGACCCGCGCAAAGCGGCCATTCGTGAGAAAAAAGCCCTGCTATTTCTGATAGGGCATATGGGCTGGCATGGCCCCTCAGAAATCAATGCGATTTGAGAGGGGCTGCGCGGGCGTCCTTTCCCGGCCTGCGCGCCGGGTCAGTTCCCGGAAGGCTCGGTGGACGGGGTAGTGGAGGGGTCGGCGGACGGGGCGGGTTTGCTGGCTGCCGGTTTGCTGGCGGCGGGTTTGCGGACTGCCAGTTTCCGCGCTGCCGGTTTTTTCACCGCGGCTTTTTTCGCTGCAGGTTTTTTGGCCGCTGGTTTCTTCGCGGCGGCGGTTTTCGCGGCCGCCTTCTGCTTGGCCTTGGCGGCTTTCTCTTTTTCCTTGGCGGCTTTCGCGGCGGCCTTCTGCTTGGCCTTCGCGGCTTTTTCGGCTTCCTTCTGTTTGGCCTTTGCGGCTTTTTCCGCCGCTTTTTGCTTGGCCCTGGCGGCCTTGTCTTTTTCGCGGGCGGCTTTTTCGGCGGCGCGCTGTTTCGCCTTGGCCGCTTTCTCGGCGGCCTTTTCTTTCGCCTTTGCGCTCTTGCCGGCGGTGCGCTCCGCCTTGGTCTGGTCCTTCTCACGCACCGCGCGCATGTTCTCGCGCCACTCCTGCAGCATCTCGTCCTCGATTTCGAGCTGGATGGCGAGGGCCTCGACCTTGCTGAGCTTGTCCTTCTCCAGGCGGCGCGGCAGCTTGCCGGTCATCCGGGAAAACAGGCGTTCCGCTTCGTCCTTGCTCAACTTCTTGGCACGCGCCAGATAGTTCGGCTTGCTGATCTCCGTCATTTCCCTTACCCCCTGCTTGTTTACTGTCCGGGTACATTCTTATCCAGAAACCAGTAATAAGCAACGGTAATATCCTATATATCACCGAAAAATCAATGCGCGCGCGCCGCCACAGGCGCGGGGACTGTCATGACTCTGCAATAATCCCGGTATAGCCTGCCGTGATCCCCACGATAAGGAAAATGCGCATGACCCAGGAAGACACACCGCTCTACGGGGAACTGGTCGCCGGTTTTACCGGGACGCAGGAGGCGTCCACCGGCGAGGAAGAGCTGCACGAAATGGAGGCGCAGATGCGCCACATGATAGAAGAGGCCGCCTATTACATCGCCGAAAAGCGCGGCTTTCACCCCGGCTACGCGCAGGAAGACTGGCTGGCCCCGGAGAAGCCGGTGAGAAAGCAGCTCGGCCTGGATCGGTGAGCGGCGCGTCAGCCTGCCGCCATCACCTGGCGGTCCAGCTCGACCAGCGCGTAGACCATTTCATGTGAGATCTTGAGCAGGCGCGAATTCAGGAGCTCCCGCGCGCCCGCCTGATCGTTCGCCAGCAGCTTTTCCATGAGTTCGCCCGCCAGCATGTGGCATTGCGCATGCTTGGCGCGCACCGTGAAGAAAGCGCCATAGCCGCCAATATCCCCGTCCGCGTGCAGGCGTATCCATTGCCCCGCGACCGAAAGCTCCTCGCGGCGCGCCTGCACCGGGTCGAGCACCAGCGGCGCCTGCCCGTCCAGGTATTCCTGCAGCGAGATTTTCCACTTCATGTGTGCGTCGATGACGTCCGCGATGGTCATCTTTTCCAGCATTTTTTTCGGGTCGTCGTCTGGAACCAGGCCGACTAGACCGCCCAACCGCTTCAGCATTAACGTATCCCTTGTCCGTTATTGCATATCTTTCCCCTGCGCATCGCGGCACGCGGGCTTTTTATGTGCGCGCCGCCGAGGCAGGCCCGGCATTGCGCGGATTATTGCGCAGGCGCGGGTGCCAGGCAAGTCCCGCCAGCCAGGCCCCGCCAGGCAAGTCCGCCAGCCAACTCCCGCCAGGGAAGTCCCCCCAGGCAAGTCCCGCCAGCCAGGCCCCGGCGCGCGCGCGGGGGTGGCGGCTCAGTAGCGCAGGCGGCGCGGCAGCACCACCGACGCCATCACCTTGTGAAACACCGGGAAGTATGAGGCGAAGCTATCCTGCGTCGCCCAGGCCGAAACCTGCACAAAGCCCGTCTTCGTCGCGATGATCGCCGTCAGTCCCTCCACCTGCCCTCCGTCGCGCACATTCATCTGCGCCGTCACCCATATCGTGTGCAGCGCCGGTTCATAGAGCGGGCGGCCCAGCATCGCCTTGGAAATGAAGGCCGGCAGCTTGTGCTTCTCCTTCTCCAGCGCCTGGTTGAGGTCCACAGTCTGCAGCTTGCGCAGCGCATCCTCCGCAATCCGGCCGCCCGCGGTCACCCGCGCCACGATATACGGATACCTGCCGGGGTTTCCGGATACGCCGGGGTGGAAGCCATAGCGGAACTGCGCGGCCTTCTTGCCCGCGGGATGCTTGCGCACGTTCGCATTGAACTGCGCAAGCTCCGTCTTCGACATTTCCACCCAGCCGTCCGGCAGCGTGATGGTGAATTCCGGCTTCTTGAACGTCTCGCCCGCGCGCGCAGCGGGCGCCGCGGCGAGCAAACATGCGGCAAGCAGCGCCATTGCGGCGCCGAACAACCGGGTTGGCAACATACCCATGTGATTTCCCCTGCAATGTTATAGTTAGTTGCGCGGCCCGCGTTCCCCCTCATCGCCGGTGCGCCCCCGCATTATAGCGCCTGCCCGCCGCCAGCCGAACAACCCGGATAGTGGAACAACCCGGATAGTGGAACAACCCGGATTGCCGAATTCAGATTACAGGGCCCGCCACGCCCCGCCCGCGCCGTGGTAGGTCTCCGCGCTCAGCTCGAAGCGCTGGCCGCAGGCCGTGCAGACAAAAACGAAATGGACCACATCGTCCCACCGGCCGGCGGGCGAGAGCCGGGCGAAAGGCTGCGACCCGGGAAGGGTCTCCGCATCGGCCACCGCCAGCGTCCCGTTCTCCACGTTCTCCTTCGCCAGGTGTATCGCGTGCCTGAGATCGTCCGGCCATTCGATCTTCAGCGGCTTCTTCAGATGCTTGCAGCGATCACATTCCGCCATCGCGCTCAGTTCCCCATCGCTCGTGAGCCAGGCTAGTAGCCCGCGTTGAACAGCCCCATCAGATACGGCACCGCCAGCAACAGCGCCGGCGCAGCCAGCCCGATCGCGCACACCAGGAACTCACGCTCCCCGAAGCGCTGCGTCGCCAGCAGCACCACCTGGATCACCGGCGGGATCAGGAAGAAAGCCACCGCCGCATACACCGCGAACACGAAGCGCGACGAACCCGTCTGGCTCTCCAGCGCCACGACCCCGGAAGCGATGGCGATGAGCGGCCCGAGCAGGATGAGAAGACGTTTGCTTTCGCTGGACATGAGCGCTCCGATTGAATGGTTGATATGCGTGCTCCGCGTATTCTACACACCTCGCGGCGGATGCGCCTCGGCCCGACGGCCGGGGACGCAAGCCGGCGCGGGGCGGGCCGCATTCATGCCAGGGCGCCGATCGGCGCGATGTCCGCAATGCGCAGCCTGGCGGACGTTTCGGGTGGGGTGGCGGACTTCGGGGTTGGTGCCCTTTCCGGTCGTCGCCATTGCCCGGAAGCTGCCATTTTTGTAGGGTGGGTGGAGCGCAGCGATACCCACCGGGTATGGCAGCATTGATGGGTATCGCTACGCTCCACCCATCCTACGCTTGCTAATGAACGGGGCGAGTATATCTTTCGAGATGGCCAGAACGGAACACAAAGAGCTCTGGAGTAAGTCTATATGCCCCGTTGGCGTAAGCCTCTTTTGACAGCTTCATTACTTTTTCAATTCCGGCTTGATCATTGCTGCCTGTAATCAGAAGCAGGTCACGAGTCGGGATGGCTATGATGAAATCTCCTTTTACGGGCAGATTTTCTTTGGTCCATACGAAATCCAGCAACAGTAAGCTGGCCTCATAGTCGCCGCCAGCCGTGAGCATAAAAACCCCATCTCCTCCATGCTTCTCTATCGCTGGAAGTATTCGCTCCAAATTGGCTTGCGCTTCTTTACGAAGTTGTCTTCGCTCGATTCCTGTCTCATTAAGTTCGTCCGGAGTTAGGTATTTTATGTTCGTCTCCGTGTCTTCGGCATAGACAACGATCAGGTCCTGGTTGAGGCTCTCATGGATGTACTTGGGCGGTTCTTTTGCTCCCGTTTCCAGAGCACTTTGGGCTATCTCATTCAACCAACCCCGATCCTTAATAACAGGAATCACTCTTGTTGGATCAATTCCAGGCTGCTCATTAAGAATTTCCACATATGATGCAACACATTTCTTGATGACCTCATCCTTGTCATTGGGGGCTTGCTGGTAACTCGCAAATGCGTTATCAAGAAAACATGTGGTCTCGCGGCTATCTTGCGCGACAACTTTCAGTTGCAGAGGGCGAATGATCTCAACTCGCACATGAGGAACGGTTTTAGAAATTGCGTGGGAAACTGCCTTGGTAAACTGGTCTGCCGAAAGTGGCTCCTGAGCTGCGGCGGCAGCAACCAACCCAAGCGAGCCAATAATACTTTGAATTATTTGTTTCATTTTTGCGCTTTCGAAAAATAAGCTACTCAGTGATACGAAGGACTAACGGGACCACGCCATCAGTCCGAACGCACCACCGCGTGTCCGCATCTCGCCGAGTAATGCCGCCTACGTCGTCATATTCAGTTCAGGAGAGCAGCCATTCCATACAGTCCGCACCTGTTACAACTGAGCCATCCCGCATAATTCCGCCTTGTAGCAGAAGCCGGACCGATTGTACTTCAACCCTGGGTGCCTGACGTGCATGCCACAAGCGCGCGGCGCCGACTCCTCCACGAATGGGGTCAAAGCCGTCAAGGAGGAATGATTCACTTTCCCTCCCTGCCGGACCAGTCAACGAAGCAGTAGACGAGCCCCCCGATAAAGCCGGCAGCGACGCACCACGCGCCAACGCTTGCGCGGTCAATGTTCCCAGGCAACAAAAGCCATGCACCAGTCGCCGCAAGAAAGCCGAGGGCTATGCCAGCCCACACCGGGCTCGGCGTGAAAAACACATCAAGGATAAAGTCGATCAAGCTCTCTGCTCTCCATGGCTGGCGCGCAAACCTTGAGAGATACAAGGCGCGAGGTTACGTCCGCTAAAGGCACCAGGCTTGCATTTCTCCGCAGCGCTCATCATCCAAACTCGCTTTGACCACAGGCGGGAATACAAGCCCAACCTGATTCCGTCAATTCTCCCTGAATTCCCCGCGCTGCGCACCGGGTTAGCTAGAACGTGCTTCAGGGGAACAGCCACCTGCAAACCAGAGTAGATGGTAATTCTAGATAGGACTACGCCTCCCGTAGTAAGCATGATGAAAATTCAGCCCGCATAGCTACGGCAGCCGGAGCAATCACGCCCTGATTTCGGAAACGTTACTACGCCTGCCGTAGCTATCCTGAGCCCCCCTGCTACGCCAGCCGGAGTAAGGATCGCGTTTTTATCCACAGGCTGCACGATAGTCGGCAATGATAGGGGTGGGGGACGAATGCCAGCGAAAGTCGCTTCGCCTGCCGGGCATTCTTTCAGCCGGCCCGCATCCTCACGAGGCTAGATGCCCAGCTCCTTGCACAGTTTTCCCACCATCTCGCGCAGCTCGCTAACGTCCGCTTCGAGCCTGGCCACGTTGGCCTTGAGCGCCGCGATTTCGCCTACAGTCACATCGGCGGCAGGGGCGGCAAAGGTGCGTGCTTCAATGATGGGTGTGCCGGAGAACAGGTGCATCCAGCGGTTTTCGCGCGCGCCGGGCTGTCGCGGCAATTCGACCACGAGGGCGCCGGCCGCGCGTTCGGCAAGCTCGACGAGGAAGCTCTCGACGGAGGAAATGTCGGCAAACTTGTGCAGTCGTTCGGAGTTGATGCGCAGTTCGCCGGCGGTCTGCGGGCCGCGCAGCATCAGCGTGGCCAGCAAGGCAATGGACTGCGAGGGGAGATGCAGCACCTTCCCGATGTTGTGGGCATAGCGGAATGCCCGTCCGCCGCTCGATTCAACCACCAGCGACAAGCCCCGCAGGTTGTCCAGCGCGGCCTGCACTTCGGCTTCGGAAGCCTCCATCGCCGGATCGCGGGCGGTCTTCTGGTTGCAGCCGGCGACGAGCGAGTTGAGCGTCAGGGGGTAGGAGTCGGGTACCGTGTGCTCCTTCTCGACGAGCACGCCGAGGATGCGCGTCTCGATGAGGGAGAGCACGGGAAGCGTCGCAGGCATCATGTAATCCTCAAGGGGTAATGACTCGAATGTTCTTGTTCCTGGCAGATGACCAGAAGCGGGTGCGGCCCGCACGCAGGGGCGTGGAACCTGGGCGCGGGTGTAGATTAACCCATCCCGCGCGCCATTGCATTGCATACTGGCTACGCTTGCCCGGGTTGGTGATGCCGCCGTATCCACGCCGGCCAGGTTTCGGCCAGCGAGGGGCAGGCGCCCACCGCCGAGCGCGCGGTCAATGTGAGCGGTGCGGCGAGGATGGGCGCATTCTGCATGGTCAGCGCGAGGCAGCCTGCCTCTTCTGCAATGAGCGCGCCCGCGGCAAAGTCCCACAGTTTCTGTTTGCCGTGCAGATAGGTCTGGATTCTGCCCGCGGCGAGCCAGCACCAGTCCAGCGCGACGGAGCCGAAGCTGCGCTGCGAGTGGTAGGGGTTTTCCGTGGCAATGGCGATTGCGAGATCAGTGGGCAGGCGCTTGGTGTCTATGATGGCCATGGCGTGCGCCAGCTGCGTCGGCGCGTCATTGCGGCGGTCGAGCGCCTGTTGGTCGAGGTAAGCGCCCAGGCCCTTCAGCGCATGGAAGCATTCGTCGCGATTGGGATCGTACACCAGGCCGGCCACCACCTCTCCGTCAAGGAGCAGGGCAAGGCTTACCGAATACACCGGAATGCCGTGGCTGAAATTGCTGGTGCCGTCCAGCGGGTCCAGCAGCCAGCAATTTCCCGTCGCGAGTATGGCGGTTTGCTCGGCCTCCGTCATCTCCTCGCCCAGCACGGGAATGTCCGGAAAGCGGGCCGACAGAATCCGGCTGATGCCTTCCTGCAGCATGAGGTCGGTTGCGGTGAGCAAGCTGCCGTCGCGCTTGCGCTCGGCGGCCTGGCGGCCGGATTGCGCGCGGCTGAAAATATCGCGCGCCGCCTCGCGCACGCTGGCTATCAGCAGCGGCCATTGTTGCCGGAAATCTGAATTCATGCTGAAACCACGTCAAAAGCGGATTGAGCCGGGTCGGCTCAGTGTCACCGTATTTCTCGCCACCCGGCGCGCTATAGCACCACCTCAAAGCATTCGAGCTGCGGCGGGCCGAGGTAAATGTCCCTCCTGCCGCCGGCGCTGGCATGCGCCTTCCTGAAGGCCTCGGATTTCGTCCATGCCTCGAAAGCCTCGCGCGAGTCCCATGTGGCATGGGATGAGAACAGCGTGTATTCCTCGCTGCTCGGCCCCTGCAGCAGGTGAAATTCCTTGAAGCCCGGAACCGAATCGAGATATGAGTTGCGGCCCTTCCAGACATCGATGAAGTCCTGTTCGTGGCCGGGCTTGATTCTGAAGCGGTTCATTGCGATATACATCGTCACCTCGATTTCTTGTGAGCGTTGGAGGAAGGCCGCTTATTGACCTTTCCGTTATTCATGACGCGCTGCCGCGCCACACTCGTCATTCCGGCGCAGGCCGGAATCCAGCCAATCAAAAATTACCCACGCAGTGGGCATCGCCAATGCCCGCAAGCGGCACATGGCGCAAGTGTACGTGCATTCCGTGTAGCCGTCACCCGCCCGCAGCCGCCTCAGCCTGTGCCACCTTCATCCAGCTAACCCGCTTGAGATATAGGGCCATCGAGATCGCCACCGCAAACAGCGCGATGGTCTCGGCGATCCAGAAGCCCGCCGCGCCCAGCGGGCGGCCCAAGGTGTGGGTGAGCCCCAGCAGCACGCCGCCGCCCAGGCCCGGCCCCCACAGCAGCACGCCATACACCAGCATGGGCACGGTCGATTTCTTGTAGCCGCGCAGGGCGTTCACCGTCACCGCCTGCAGCGCATCGGCAAGGTGATAGATGCCCGCGAGGCGGATCAGGGGAATGGCCACCGCCTGCACCGCGTGGTCGGCGGTATAGGCCGCCGCGATCCACGGCGCGCCCAGCAGGTAAGTCGCGCTGATCACCACCGCCGCCGTCAACGCCAGCCGCACCCCGCGCCACGAAATGCGCCGCGCATGCAGCGGGTCGCCCGCGCCCAGCGCGCGCCCGGCCAGCGCCACCGTCGCCGTGCCCAGCGACAGCGGCAGCATGAAGGCCGTGGCCGAAAGATTGGCCGCGATCTGGTGCGCGCCCGCCACCACCGGCCCCAGGCGCGCGATGAAGAGCGCCATCAGCGTGAACGCCGTCACATCCGCCACGAATGACAAACCGATGGGAATGCCCAGCTTGAGAAAATCGCGGATGGGCGGCCAGCTCGGCCTCGCGAAAGGCCGGCCCAGGTTGAACTCCTGATACCCCGAATGGTTGAGGACCCAGCCCCAGGCGAGCAGCGCGATCGTCCACTGGTCTATCGCCGTCGCCACCGCTGCACCCGGCCCGCCCATCTTCGGCGCGCCCAGCAGGCCGAACATGAACACCGCATTCAGCGGCACCTTCATCCCCAGCGCGATCAGGTTGAAGGTCATCACCGGGCGCGGCCGCCCGAGGCCGGTGGAAAGTCCCACGAACAGGCGGAAAGCCACCGTGGCCGGCACGCTGATGGCCGAAGCGGCGAGATAGGCGCGCAGCTTCGTGGCCACCGCCGGCGTCACGTGCAGATGGGCGATGATGAAATCCGGGTGCAGCAGCACCGCCATCGCCACCGCCGAGATCACCAGCGAAATCCACACCGCCTGGTGCAGCTCCCGCCCCACCTCGCCATGCCGCTCCGCGCCATGGAGATGAGCCACCATGGGCGGCAGCGCCAGCAGCACCGCGATCAGCGACACCACCACCGTCACCTGGACCGATGCGCCTATGCCCACCGCCGCGAGATCCACCGCCGTAATGCGGCCCGCCATCACCGTGTCTATCACCGCATTCGCCATCAAGGCGAGCTGCGCGATCAGCATGGGCACGGCGAAACGGATCAACTCGCGGGAAAGGGGAGAGAAGAGCTTTTGCATGGGGCGGAACTATACACGCAGACGGGGCGTTATGCGGGGCGCGGCCGAGGCCGCCAATTGAAACCAGCCCGCTCTTCATTATCAGGCAGCCCCCGGTACACGGGGCTAGGGCAGGGCGCCACAGGTGGGATAAAATGGCGCGGTTGCCCGGGACCCGCGCAGGCGGGCGGTGAGTCGAATCGTTGGAGTATGCATGGTGACTGAAGAGAACAAAGTGAATGAAGAGAATGCCGTGAACACCGGTGTGGCCGGTGATGCGGGCAAGACCATGGACGACTACCTGTCCATGCACAAGGAGCGCTGGCAGAAGCGGGTGCAGATCATCGTCGCGCTCGTTGCCGTGTTCATCCTGTACATGATCTACTTCATGATGCACGAATAGCCGCCGCGTGATCCCCGAATAAGCGGCCTGTTCCGGGGTTTTCCCCACCCCGGGCGCGGGCGGGGCCGCTACCCTTGGTTGGGGATTGCGGTCCCTGAAAACGGTATATAATTTACCCAAATTCAGTTTTTGCAGGACCCGTCAGAGGTCATCGTTCCGGCGCGTGCCAGGCTAGAGTGCTTAAGAATACAAGCCGCTGCTGATGGCGTGCGGCGCGCCGGCAGGTTGCGTACAGCGGCTCCGTTGTGTGTGGCGCCGCCCTTGCGGTGAGGGGGAGAAGTGGGGACTTTTCTGGCTGGCACAGATAAAATTGCGCGGCAAACCGCGGGTGCTGCGGCGCCTGCGGGCTGGCGCGCGCGTGCGCCCGGCGCTTCCTGCGCCGCAGACATTCCCTGCCGCGGCCCGGCGCCCGCCGAAAGCGCCAATCCTATCCCCTGTTTCATTGCACCACCCGCGGCGTCCCTGCGCCGCTTTCCGGCCGGGGACGAACGGCAATGAGCGCCGCCGCAGGCAACCGCGGCAGCGATGCCATGCTGGAGCTGGCGCTGGACGCAGCCGGCCTCAACCTGTGGGAGATGGATGTAGATTCGCGCAAGGTGATCCGCACCTCCGCCCAGGCCATGCGCGGTCTGGGCTATACACGGGACGAGTGGCGCATCGGGTCCGTCGAGGATCTCTACCTGTGCATGCATCCTGACGACGTGCCCCTCATGGCGGGCGCGATCACGCGCCATGTCAACGGGGAGACCTCGCAGTACCGCTGCGAATTCCGCCTCCGCGCCAAGAACGGCGACTGGGTGTGGCACTCGGCCTACGGCCGGATCATCGACCGCGCCGGGCCGGATGCCGGGCGGCGCCTGGTCGGCGTCACCTTCAATATCGACGAGCGCAAGCGCATGGAAGTGCGCCTGGCCGAACTCCTCACGCTGAACCAGAAGACCGTCGCCCTGTCGCCGGTGGGCGTGCTCGCCTACAAGGTGGAGGGCGGCGAGTGCGTCATGGCCAACGAGGCGGTGGCGGCAATCGTCGGCGGCACCGTGGAACAGCTACGCCAGCAGAAATTCCGCCACATCTCGAGCTGGCAGGAAAACGGCATGCTGGGCATGGCGCAGGAAGTGCTGCGCGGCGAGGGCCGGCAGTCCATGAGCGTGCACCTGCTTTCCACCTTCGGCAAGGAGGCCTGGGTGGACGTCACCATGGCCTCCTTCGTCAGCTACGGCGAGCAATGCCTGCTGGTGATGATGGACGATGTGACCGACCACAAGCGCGCGCTGGCCGAGCTTTCGCGCGCGCGCAATCGCGCGGAGGAGGCCAGCCGCGCCAAGAGCACCTTCCTCGCGAACATGAGCCACGAGATCCGCACCCCGATGAACACCATCATCGGCATGACGCAGCTCGCGCTGCGCAATGCGCGCGATCCCGCCCAGCACGACTACCTCACCAAGATCCAGCAGTCCGGCGAGCACCTGCTCGGCATCATCGACGACCTGCTCGACTTCTCGCGCATCGACGCCGGCAAGATGGCGCTGGACGACAACGCCTTCGAGATCGCCGACGTGCGCCGGAACCTGCTCGACCAGTTCGAATGGAAGGCCGCGGAAAGAAAGCTCCGGCTCAGCTTCGACCTCGCGCCGGACGTGCCGCCCATGCTCAGCGGCGACATCCTGCGCCTGAGCCAGGTGCTCATCAACCTGGTGAGCAATGCGCTCAAGTTCACGATGCAGGGCGAAGTGGCCGTGAGCGCGCGCCGCATCGAGGAGACCGACAGCAGCGTAATGCTGCGCTTCGAAGTGCGCGACAGCGGCATCGGCATCGACCCGGCGCAGCGCGACCAGTTGTTCAGCCCGTTCTACCAGAAGGATTCCTCCTTCACCCGGCACTACGGCGGCTCCGGCCTCGGCCTCACCATCAGCCGCAAGCTGGTCGAACTCTTCGGCGGCGAGATCGGAGTGGACAGCACGGCGGGGCAGGGCAGCGTCTTCTGGTTCACCGCCCGCTTCGGCAAGGTGCGGCCCGCGCCCGCCCCGCGCACCGCCCGCAGCGCGCAGGAGATGCAGGAACTGGGCGCTGCCGTGGCCGCCATCAAGGGCGCGCGCGTCCTGCTCGCCGAAGACCACGCCTTCAACCAGCAAGTGGCGATGGAGTTCCTCAACGATGCCGGGGCCGCCGTGTGCGTGGCCAACAACGGCGAGGAAGCGCTGGACCTGCTGCGCCACCAGGTCTTCGAATGCGTGCTGATGGACGTGCAGATGCCGGTGATGGACGGCCTGGAAGCTGCGCGCCAGATCCGCATCGACCCCGCCCTGGCGCAGATTCCCATCATCGCGCTCACCGCCAACGTGTTGGGCGAGGACCGCGACCGCTGCCTGGAAGCGGGCATGAACGACTTCATCGGCAAGCCCTTCCGCATCGCCGAGTTTTATACGACACTCGCCGCATGGCTGGGCGGACGGAAAAAGACGGCTGCCGCAGCGGGCGAAGAGCGGGTGCAGCCATGAAGGTCTATCTCGATGACGAACGGACAGCGCCCCCGGGCTGGGTGCAGGTGCGCTGGCCGGACGAGGCCATCGCATTGCTGACGCAGGGCGAGGTGGCGGAGCTTTCGCTCGATCACGACCTGGGCGATGACGCGCGCGGGACCGGCTACGACGTCCTGCTGTGGATAGAGGAGCGGGTGGCCTGCGCGGGCTTTTCCCCGCCTGTCATGCGTGTGCACTCCGCCAACCCGGCGGGCAGGGCGCGCATGGAGGCGGCGATTGCGTCCATCGCGCAAACGGCCGCAATTTTGAAACGGAAAGGCGGCGCGGCATGACGAAACATACGGACGTTGTCACCCTCTATCGCCCCACCAACCAGACGGAGCTGGACCTCGTGCGCGACAGCGGCTACCGGCGCTGGCCGCCGCGCCTGCCGGAGCAGCCCATCTTCTATCCCGTCACCAACGAGCGCTACGCAAAGGAAATCGCCATCCAGTGGAACAGCCGCGACAGCGGCGTGGGCTATGTCACGCGTTTCCAGGTGCAGAAGGATTTCATGGCGCGCTATCGCGTCGAGCAGGTGGGCGGCGCGCACCACACCGAGTGGTGGATACCGGCCGAGCACCTGGAAGAGCTTAACGACAACATCGTCGGGTTGATCGAGGTGATCGGCGAATATCGCAGGTAAACGGGGCCCGCTCCGTCCGGCGCCGGGGGGCGCCGGACGGGGAGGGCATGTGAGGAATTCGGGCGGCCGCGCTGCGGCAGCCCGATGCAGAGGAGAGACGGCATAGTGGTCTCATTATTATTAATCCACGATCAGGGAAAATAAAAAATGAAATTACGAGGAGCAATACTGGCCGGCCTTGTGCTGGCGGGGATGCCGCTGCTGGCGCATGCGGCCCCGGAGGTGAAGAACGGCGCGTGGGAGATCACCTTCCACGAGGACAGCGCGGGCAAGCAATACTCGCGCACCTTCAGGAGCTGCAACCGCCGCGCCGTGACGGCGGCGGTGATGCTGAAGGTGATGAGCGAAAAGGGCGTCTGCACGCGCAAGGCCGTTTCCAGCAGCAACACCGCCGTGGAAGTGGCCGTCACCTGCACCGCGCCGACGGCGAGCAAGGCGACCTTCAAATATGATGCGCCGGATCCCAAGACCGTGAACGCCAGCGAGGTCGAGCAGCGGGCAGACGGGGTCACCAAGCATATCGAGGTCAGCGCACACTGGGTGGGCAGCTGCGCGCACGCAGGCTGAGCGCGCCGCAGCAGCGCAAAAGCCGCGCCGGAATTTGGCGCGGCTTTTTTTGTCCCGGCTATTGCGCGGCGGGACCGGCCGCACGCGGCGCGCGGCTATCTTTCCTTGAACACGATGTCTATCGCAAGCCCCGCCGCCAGCAGCAGCCTGGCATTGTCCGGCGCATGCTGTCCGTTCAGTGCGATCATGTAATTGTCGGCAGAGGTAAAGAGCTCCTTGCCCAGTCCCGCCCATTTCTTGGTTATCGTGCCGATCTCGCGCTCGTTCGCGTCCAGGAAATGGAAATTCCAGCCCAGGAAATCGCCCTTCACCCGCGCCACCTGCTCACCCTGCGCGTTGAACACATCGAACGACTCGCCCAGGGTCAGCAGCTTGCGCCGCAGCCAGCCGATCTCGCGGCCATCGCCGTCGCGCACTGAAATCCTTGCGCGCAGCAGCGTGAACCCGCGATGGATGGAGAACACGCACTCCGCCTCGTCCTGGCCGGGCTTGATCTCGTACACGAAGACCTTGGTCGGCAGCGCCCGCTTGTCCGCGCCCAGGCGCAGCAACTGCACCAGCCAGCCCGGCTCCTCCTCCGCCAGCCCGATGGTCTGGTTGCTCACCGGGTCGATGATGTCATAGGTGTCGTGCAGCTTGAGCAGCCCCACGTGTTCGCGGATGAAGTACTGCGTCTTGTTCAGCATCTGTTTCCCCCTGCTTGTCGGCTGCTGAGGTGTGGGCCTTATTGGCTGCAGACCGGCGGAACCCCGTCGACCTTTCCGCAATTCACCACGCGTTCCCACATAGCCTCGTCATTCCGGCGTGCAAGCGCGCGAGCCCGCCGGGAAATTCCAGCGGATCATCTTAATTCCGCCGCCACGGCCCGGCAACCGGCACGCCCCGCCGCGCGCAAACCGTCTCATTTCCGCACCTGCGCGCACCGGCCTTGCCAGATTATCGCCACGCGTGCTAAGGTAAACCCGACGCTGTGCCGCATCCGCGCCCCAGCCGTCAAACTGAAAAAGGCAAACCTGTCGAAAGGCAGGGACGCAAAGTTTCCGGTCTAAGGATATTGAACGATGAATATCTATGATAGCGGGGCCGCCGGTACGGAAAGGATGGCCGCCGCGCGCTCGCGCCGGCGCGCATCGGCAGCTTCGAGCAGTTTCCTCCTGCGGCCCTATCGCTGCTCGCACCACCCCACCAGCCGTTATGCCGCGGCCGGCCCGCGCGCCGGGTTTCGCCCCTTCGGCGCATGCAGCGCCTGGCTCGCCACGCATGCGCGCCGCATCCGCGCACCCCGGTCACAGGAGAAATCATGAAATTGCAATTCCCGCATAAAGACATCGTCGCGCTTGCCGTCGTCTCCGCGCTCGCGCTGCTCGCCAATATGCCGCAGGGCTGGGGCAACTGGCTGGTCAGCCGCAACACCCTGCTGGCCGCGCTCGCCGCCGTGGTGGTCATCGCGCTGTTCCATTACCTGGAAGCCTTCCTGCTGATGGCCATCACCACCCTGGCCGTGGGCGCAAACCTGCCGGCGCACCTGGCCGAAAGCCTGGGCATCTCGCAGAACGCGATGCTGATCGCTCTCGCCGTGCTCATCGGCATCACCCTGCTCAATCGCAAGTTCGGCTTCCTGCCCGTCTACGCCTCGCCTGAGGACGAATTCGATCCCGAGGACACCGTCATCATCGACCTCGCGGGCCCGCACGAGCGCATGATGGAAGCCATCGCCCACGGCCGCATCGCCCTCATCCGGCAGATGATCGCCGAGGACTCCGGCGCCATCAGTTTCGCGGTGAACGGCGTCACGCCGCTGCATGTCGCCGCCGAGCGCGGCTATTCCGCCATCGTGCAACTGCTCATCGACGCCGGCGCCGACCTGCTGGCGCAGAACCGGGATGGCGACACGCCGCTCGACATTGCCCTCTCGCAGCGCAAGCACGCCAAGACCACCGACATCCTCTACAAGGCCACCGTCCCGCTGCTCGCACCGGGCCGCGGCTGAACCGAGTTCCGCCTGCAAGGGTGCAGCACCCCGCAATGAGGCCATGCCGTAATCACCCGGCATGGCCTCAGGTGCGGGCTTTCTGCGCCGGGGCGGGTAGTCGCGCCGGGTCCGGGTTTTTTTTCGGCAGGCGCGGGGATCAGTGCCGGCGGGGTTGAGTCCCGGCGGCGGGCGCCGCCTCGCGGCGGATGCTGCGCACCAGAATGTCCAGCGTATGCATGCGCGCCTCGGAATGCGCATTCGGCGAGATCCACACGCTCTGGCGTATGCGCAGCAGCGCCGGCACATCGCCGGGCCCGGTGCTGGCGAGCAGGCTGCCGCGCACCGCCTCCAGCCCGAAGCCCTTGGAATCGGCCAGCAGCGCGAGCAGCTTGTTCTTGTCCGCCGGCTTCAGCGGCGGGTTGTGCGCCAAGCGGCGGGTAAAGGCGCGGTGCGCGTGCAGCCACGCGATCACCGGATTCTTCACATCGCCGAAGCGCTCCAGGAATCCCGTATCGTTCTTCAGCTCCGTGCCGAAAGGCGACTTTGCCGTCGTCTGGTGGCGCAGGAAATCCAGCCCATCCGCCAGTTCCCTTTTCGACTCCGGCCCCACCGGCTGCACCATGGCGAGCACAGTCAGCCCCGCGCGCCCGCGCAGCTCGGTATAGGCGAAGATCGCGCCCGCGCGCGTCGCGTCATCCGGCGCGGCAAGCAGCGGCGTCACCAGGCTCAGCGCCGCCGGGTCGGCCAGGTGCGCGAGCGCATGCAGCTCGCCGTCGCGCACCACCGGGTCGCGCTCCTGCTTGAGCGCATCCAGAATGGGCTGCTCGCTGGAATCATAAATGGCGATCCCCGACAGCAGCCGCGCCCATTGCGCGCGCGCGGTGGCATCCGGGTCGGTCAGCCGGTCCGTCGCCACCTGCTCGCCGTCCGCGCCCGCCGCGAATATCCCCACCGGCAGATAATCGCCCGCCGCGTTGTTATAGCGCTCCTGCGCCAGCTGGTGCAGGCAATCCGTGCCCTCCGGCGTGCCGTACACGATCAGCTCATGGCACAGGTCCAGCACCTGCTGGCTTGGCGGGTTGAGCAGATTCAGCCGCAGCGCATCCACATAGAGCGCCCGCAGAACGCGCAGCGAAGCCGCATCGCGCCGCGTCGCGCTGAAGGTCTCGCCGTAGGTCGCCAGCCCCGCATAGCGCGCCAGCTCCGGCGGCGCCAGGCGAAACTGTTCCGCCAGCGCAGCCTCGAATTGCGCGGGCGTGGTCACCGCAGGCGCCGCCGTGCTCGCGGGCGCAACAGGCTCCGGCGCGGCGGGCGCGGCCAGCAGCGGCCCCGATGCTGCCAGCACAAGCGTCATCAGCCACGGGGCAAGCCCCCGCGGGCGCGGCAATGGAAAACGAAAATGCGGCATGCGGCCTCCTGTATATTGGCCGACATTCTGCCCCCACTCCCGGCGAATGACAATCGCCGCCCGCCGTGCCTGTCAGCCAGCCGCTGTCCCGCCGAATCTGCTAAAGTGCCAAGGGTGCGCCAGGCATGAACGCCGCGCCGACACAACAGAAGAGGAACCCCATGGCCAGCCGCCCCCACCGCACCTTATCCGCAATCCTGTTTTCCGCCGCCGCGGCGGCCTTAACCCTGGGCCTCTGCGCCCCGGGC
>DATFUZ010000056.1:0-23003 GCA_035260545.1 Gallionellaceae bacterium
CGTCCGGCGATGGTCTATCCCGAGCTGGTGAATGCCTCGACGCTGCGCCCGGATATCGTGTCCGGCCTGGATATCATGATCCTGCGCGAACTGACCGGCGACATCTACTTCGGGCAGCCGCGCGGCATCCGCACGCTGGACAATGGCGAGCGCCAGGGCTTCGATACCATGCACTACAGCGAGTCCGAGATTCGCCGCGTCGCGCACGTCGGCTTCCAGATCGCGCTGAAGCGCAATCGCAAGCTGTGTTCGGTTGACAAGGCCAATGTGCTCGACACCAGCATGTTCTGGCGCGAGATCGTGACCGAGGTCGGCAAGGAATATCCCGATGTCGAGCTCTCTCACATGTACGTGGACAATGCCGCGATGCAACTGGTGCGCGCGCCGAAGCAGTTCGACGTGATCCTCACCGGCAACATTTTCGGCGACATCCTGTCGGACGAGGCCTCCATGCTCACCGGCTCCATCGGCATGCTGCCTTCCGCCTCGCTGGATGCAAACAACAAGGGGCTGTACGAGCCCTGCCATGGTTCCGCGCCGGACATTGCCGGCAAGAACCTGGCCAACCCGTTGGCCACCATCCTCTCCGTGGCCATGATGCTGCGCTACAGCTTCGCCAATGAGCAAGCAGCGCAGCGGATAGAAGGCGCGGTGCGCCGCGTGCTGCAGCGGGGATTGCGCACGGGCGACATATATGAAGAGGGTATGCAAAAGATCGGCACCGATGCGATGGGTGCCGCCGTGGTGGCTGCGCTATAAAACCGGGGCAGGGCGAAGGGGGGGCTGGGCGGGTTTCGCCCTTGAGCGCCGCACGTGCGGCCTTTTTCCCTCTAATTGAAATTAAGGACGAAAGATGCGAGTAGGACTGGTCGGTTGGCGCGGCATGGTGGGTTCGGTGCTGATGCAGCGCATGCGGGCGGAGAAAGACTTCGGGCTGTTCGAGCCGGTGTTTTTCACCACCTCCAGCATTGGCGGACAGGCGCCCGCCGAGGCGCAGGGCGCGCCGCTGAAGGACGCGAAGAACATCGCCGAACTGAAGGCGATGGATGCCATCGTTTCCTGTCAGGGCGGCGACTACACCACCGAGATCTTTCCGAAATTGCGCGCCGCAGGCTGGCAGGGCTACTGGATAGATGCGGCGTCCACCCTGCGCATGGAAAAGGATGCGGTCATCATCCTCGACCCCGTCAATCTCGGTGTGATCAAGGACGCGCTGGCTGCCGGCAGGAAGGATTTCATCGGCGGCAATTGCACGGTCAGCCTGATGTTGATGGCGCTGGGCGGGTTGTTCAAGGCCGATCTCGTGGAGTGGATCACTTCCATGACCTATCAGGCGGCGTCCGGGGCGGGCGCGCAGAACATGCGCGAACTGCTGACCCAGATGGGCGAGGCGCACCGCGTTGCGAAGTCGCTGCTGGACGACCCCGCATCGGCCATCCTCGACATCGACCGCGAGGTGGCGGGGATACTGCGCGACGACAAGTTTCCCACCGCCAATTTTGGCGTGCCGCTGGCCGGCAGCCTGATCCCCTGGATAGACAAGGATCTGGGTAACGGCCAGAGCAAGGAAGAGTGGAAGGGTAAGGCTGAGACCAACAAGATACTGGGGCGCGAAAACAACGCGATCGCGGTCGACGGCCTGTGCGTGCGCATCGGCGCGATGCGCTGCCACAGTCAGGCGATGACCATCAAGCTGAAGCGCGACGTGCCGCTCGAGGAAATCGAGGGGATGCTGGCGGCTGCCAACGACTGGGTGAAAGTGGTGCCCAACGCGCGCGATGCGAGCATGCGCGAACTGACGCCGGCCGCGGTAACCGGTTCGCTGACCGTGCCGGTGGGTCGCTTGCGCAAGATGGATATGGGCGGCGAATACTTATCCGCATTTACCGTGGGGGACCAGTTGTTGTGGGGCGCGGCGGAGCCGCTGAGGCGGATGCTGCGCATCTTGGTGGCCGGATAATGTGTTTATAATTAGGGTACTTGGTTAGCATCATCAAGTTGAAATTTAACTTGCATCACTAACCCCATGATGTTACTCTTCGGCAAATTTCGCTGGAATTGGGGTATGCAAAACGGGGTGAAAATCAAGGTGGCAGCGTGCTGAAATCATTCGTCAAAGTGCTGGTGGCCATGGCTTGCCTGATGTGGGCCGGCATGGCTGGCGCCGTTGGCTTTGGCAGCGCCACGGTTTCCTCCGCGCTCGGCCAGCCGCTCAAGGTGGAGATCGCCCTCAAGGATGTGAGCGGTTCCGGCGCATCCGGCCTCACCGCACGCCTTGCATCGCCCGATGCCTTCAAGGCCGCCGGGCTTGATTACCCGTACCATCTTTCCAGGCTCAAGTTCCAGATTGTGACCCGCAATGACCAGGCCTATATCGACATCACGTCGAAAGACCCGGTAAACGACTCCTTCATCAATCTGCTGGTGGAGTTGAGCTGGAATTCCGGCAAGCTGCTGCGTGAATACACCTTCCTGCTTGATCCGCCCGACTACAAGGCAACCATGCCCAAGGCCGAGGCGGTTGCCCCGATAGAGCCGGTCATCGTCCCGGCACCGGCAGAAGAGGCGCCTGCCGTCGCGCCCCTGCCCCCGGCCACCGCGGCGTCTGCGCCTGCTGCGGCACAGCCCGAGGAAGCGGCTGCACCCGCCTCTGCGCCTGCCGCTGCCGAGATTTCCGCCACTGCAGCCGCCTCGCAACCGGCCACGACCAACCCGCCGGCCGTTCCCGGTGCGCAGGCTTCTGCCGCTGCCGCCCCGCCAGCGGCGGAAACAGCGGCGCCCAAGACAACTGAGCAACCCGAGATGACTGCGCAACCCGCCAAGGAGCAGCCGGCAAGGCACAAGGCGGCGGCAGTCACCATACGCGTGAAGCGCGGCGATACCCTGACCAAGATCGCCTCACGCGTGATGGAGCCCGACGTTACTCTGGAACAGATGCTGGTGGCGCTTTACCGCGCCAACGAGCGCCAGTTCGACGGTCGGAACATGAACCGCATTCGTGCCGGCAAGATCCTGCGCATGCCGAGCGAAGATGCCTTCGACCATCTTTCCAATACCGAGGCAGTCAAGGTAATCCGCATCCAGACCGCCAACTGGAATGCTTACCGGCAGAAGCTGGCATCCGTCGGTACATCGGTTAGCGAGCAGCCCAAGCAACGCGCGGGCGGCAAGATCAGCACCAATGTCGTGGATCAGACGCCCGTCAAGAAGCCGGGTAACAACGGAACGCTGCAGATTTCCAAGGGTGCGGCGCCCGGCGCTGGCAGCACGGCGCAGCAGGCCAAGGAACAAGCAGTTGCAAACAAGCAGGCGGCCGCGGAAGACAAGACGCGCATCGCCCAGCTTGAGCAGCAGATCCAGGAAATGAATAAGGTCCAGGCGCTGAAGCAGAAGCCATCGGTACTGACCCTGAAGAGCGGCGTGCAGCCGCCTGCCGAGACAGCCTCGGCTCCCGCGCACCCCGGTACGCTCGGCGCGGTGCCGCCCAAGCCTGCGATGAAGCACAAGTTTGTGCCGCCCCCGCCCAAGCCGGTGGCGCAGCCTTCGTTCCTCGATGATCTGCTTAGCCCCATTACGGATAGTGATTTCGCCAAGGAATATACCTTCCTGCAGAATCCGGTTTCCGTGCTGGCCGTCCTCGGTGGGGTGATTCTGCTGATTGGCGGCGGCGTCTTTGCCATTCGCAGCCGCCGCAACGCCGGCGGCCGTCCGGCCAAAAAAAAAAAAATAAGCTTCGGATTCGGCAAGAAGAAGTAGCTCCGCTCGGGGGCGAGGAATTTCAGCTCGAAGAAGCGGAAGGTGAAGAAGCCGCCGAACCCGAAGTCTCCGGAGAAATCGAATCGGAAGCGGAGCATGAGGCAGCAGCCTATTCCCCTCCCTCGCACATCCGCACGCCGGGTGCTCCGACGCGCGGATCCGGCGCTGCATCATCCCCGGTACCGGCAGACATTGACGCCATCAGCGAAGCTGAACTGTTCCTGAATTTTGGCCGCGATGCTCAGGCCGAAGAAGTGCTGAAAGAAGCGCTCGCCAACAACCCGCAGAATACCGCGGTCCAACTCAAGCTGCTGTCAATCTACGCCAACCGCAAGGATGTGAATGCGTTCTCGGGTATCGCCCGCCAGGTCAAGAACCAGGGCGATCAGGCGGCGTGGGCACAGGCTGCGGTGCTGGGCTATTCCATCGATCCCTCCAACCCGATGTATGAAGAGGGAAAGGGCGCTGCGGTGCCGGCAGCGCAAATGCTTGCCGAATCCGGCAAGCCGGCGAGCATGCCGCTGGACATGGACGTAGGCTTCGGCATTCCGATGGATCTGGACGTGACGGCCGCCATGCCCGTTACCGAACCGTCACCGCAGGCGACCGATTTTGACGTGAGCGTATACGACACGGCTCTGCCTGTGGATGCGCATGCCGGGGGCGAGGCGAAGCCGGGCGAGCACCTGCTTCCCGATTTCGACGTGACCGGCGGGCATCCGATTGAGGTCGGCGGCGCCATGGACTTCGACGTGACGGGCAGCCATCCCGACGTTGTCGCCACCCAGCACATGGATTTCGACGTCACCGGAAGTTTCCCCGGGCCTGCTGCCGCGGCCACCACCGGTGCCGGCGGCATGGAATTCGACATCAGTGCGCCCTCCGCCCAACAGCCCGAGCCGTTTGGCGGCGAGGGGCTGGCCTTCGATGTCGGCGCTGAACCGGGGGCAGCGGTAGCGGCTCCTGGGGGCATGGATTTCGACGTGGGCGCACCCGCCACCGCGCAGCCCGAGCCCTTCGGGGCGGGCGGGCTGACATTCGACCTGGGCGAGGAGTTCGGCGCGCCTGCTGCTGCGCATGCGGGCGGCGGGCTGGACTTCGACATCAGCGCCTCGCAGCCTGTTGAGGGCACGCCCTTCGGCGCGGGTGGCCTGACTTTCGACCTTGGTCAGGAATCCGGCGCGCCTGCTGCCGCGCAAACGGGCGGCGGGCTGGACTTCGACATCAGCGCTTCGCAGCCTGCCGAGGGCACGCCCTTCGCCGCGGGTGGCCCGCCTTTCGACCTTGGTCAGGAATCCGGCGCGCCTGGCGCCGCGCAAACGGGCGGCGGGCTGGACTTTGACATCAGTATCCCGCCGGCTTCCGCGGGGGGCTCAGCTGGGTTTGGCGGCCAGGGACTGGACGTAAGCGCCGCCCCGGCTGCGTCCGCGCGCGGACTGGATTTTGACATTTCCTCGCACGGGCATGACTCGACCGGCGCGCAACTGGCGAGCACGGTAACCTTGGCCAGGTCCACTGATTTTGACGTCAGTGCGCCGATGGACACGACCGCCGCGCTCGAGCCGTATTCCGGGCCGTCCGCCGGCGCCGAACATGATTTCGATCTTAACGCCGCATCGTCTGTGGTTGCGCCCACTGCCGGCCGCGAGCTGGCGGGCGGCGTGGACCTGGAGCTCGACACGACCGCGACCTTGCCCTATGCGCTGACCGGTTCGGAATCCGCAACCGCGCTTGGCAGGATGGACCTCGATCTTGGGGCTGCACCTGCGCACGATCTCGCCCTGGGCGACATTGCCCTCGAACTGGGCGCGGTCGAACCAGAGTCGGTACAGGAAGGGGGCGAACAGGGTGATGTCGAAAACAAGCTGGAACTTGCGCGGGCCTTCCAGGAGATGGGCGATGTGGAAACGGCGCGTGAGCTGCTGGGCGAGGTGCTGAAGGAAGGCAACGCGCGCCAGATCGAGTCGGCGCAGCATCTGATCCAGCAACTCTGATTGCCCCCGGCGCCGTAACGTTTTCCCGGCAGCAAGACTCGCATGGCCCAACGCCCAGATCACTCTCTCCGGCAAGGCGGGTACCACGGTACCGCGCCCCATCCCGCAGCCGTCATTCTCTTGTGGCTGTTTCTTGCGATCGCCCTGGAATCGCTGCACGTCACACCCATGCTGTTGACCGGAGCCCTGCTCATGGCGGCCGCGCTCAGGCGTTCCGCCTTGCGACTGTATGCCCTGCTGCGTCGCACCCGCTGGGTAATGATTTCGTTGCTGGTCATCTATGGCTTTGTTACGCCGGGCGAGGCGCTATGGGCTGCGGCCGGCGCGTTCAGTCCGACGCTGCAGGGGCTGGCCGACGGTGCGGTGCAGCTTTGCCGTCTCGTCTTCGCCTTGGCGGGCCTCGCCATCGTGCTCAACGTGCTGGATCAGGCGCGACTCATGGGCGGAATCTATGTTCTCGCCGCACCGCTGCGGCTGCTGGGCCTGTCGCGCGAGCGCGTCGCAGTGCGCCTCGCGCTCACTCTGAACTATGCCGAAACCGCCATGCTGGAAACGGCCGCCGACTGGCGCGGGAGCCTGGAACGCCTGCTCGCGCCGCCGGCGGATGAGGTGCGCGAGGTGGAAATACCCGTCATCCCGTTCCGCCTGCGCGACGCGGCGCTGCTCGCGGCGGCCGGAACTGCGTTGGCGGCGGCACTGCTGTGAATGCCGTCCGTCGTCCGGCCTGCCCATGAGAATCGCCCTCGGCATCGAATATGACGGCCGCGGATATTGCGGCTGGCAAAGCCAGCCCAATGTGTCCAATGTACAGGATACGCTGCAGGCCGCGCTCAGCGCCATCGCCTGCGAACCCATTGCGGTGGCCGCAGCCGGCCGCACCGACACCGGCGTGCACGCGCTGGAGCAGGTGGTGCATTTCGACACCGGCGCCAACCGGCCCCTGAGCGCCTGGGTACGCGGCGCGAATGCGCTACTGCCGCCCGACGTTGCGGTGTTGTGGGCGCACCCCGTGAACGACGAATTTCATGCCCGCTTCTCGGCGCAGGCGCGCAGCTACCGCTATCTCCTCGTCAACCGCCCATCGCGCACGGCCGTGTACCACGGCAAGGCGGGGTGGTTTCACGCGCCCCTCGATGTTGCGCATATGCAGGAGGCGGCGCGTCACCTGCTCGGCCGCCATGACTTCAGCGCTTTTCGTGCCGCGGAATGTCAGGCCAAGTCGCCGGTCAAGCAGCTCACGCGGCTCGATATCGTCCGGCAGGGCGACGCGATAATCTTCGATCTGGAGGCTGACGCCTTTCTGCACCACATGGTGCGCAACATCGTCGGCTGTCTGGTCTACGTCGGCAAGGGCGGGCATCCACCGCAGTGGCTGGCCGAAGTGCTGGAAGGCCGCGACCGCAAACTGGCCGCCCCCACCTTTGCGCCGGACGGACTGTATCTGCGGCGTATTACCTACGACGCAAAATGGAATCTGCCGCAGACCGCGGCCGCCATGCTACTCTGAGCGCGATTCGGGCGCTGAGGTGAAGTGGCGGGCATTGCGCTTGTAGTATGCCTTGAGCGCGAACGGCGGCAGCAGGGTGGTGAGCGCAATCACGATGATGGTCGCCGCGTAGACATCGTCCACCAGGATGCCGTTGGCGCGGCCCAGTTCCGCGAAGATCAGGCCGACCTCACCTCGCGGCGCCATCGAGATGCCGATCACCCAGCGCATGTGGGAGGGCTCGCGCAACAGCAGGGCGCCGGCCAGCTTTCCGGCAAAGGCGGCCAGCAGCAGCAGTCCCGAGAAGGTATAGACGAAAGGAGAATGCCAGTTCACCTGGTGCAGATTGAGCGACAGTCCCACGACCACGAAGAAGATCGGAGTGAACAGGTTGATCACCGGGCGCATCTGCTCCTCCACCTGGGTATTGAAGGTGGTGCTGTCGTGCAGGGCGATGCCGAAGGGGAGGAAGAACCGCCGCGACAGGGCCAGCCCCGCAGCAAAGCCGCCCAGCAGTTCGGGCGCGCCGATGGCGTGGGCAAACCAGGCGAAGAACAGGACCAGCGATACGATGCTGACCGGAACCAGGCCGGGCAGTTCGCTGGAATGGCCAAAATGCTGGATGATGGACGACATCAGCTTGGCCGCCGCCGGGGCAAGCAGGAAGAAGGTCACGACGAACAGCATCACTTGTCCGCTTTTCATCAGCTCAATGTGACCGCTGATCGAGAATTCGTAGAGCAGCGACAGCAGCAGGATGCCCAAGACATCGTCTATTACCGCCGCGCCCAGGATCACCTGAGCCTCATGGCTGTGCTGGCGCCCGAGATTGCCCAGCACGCGCAGCGTGATGCCGATGCTGGTCGCGGTGATGGTTCCCGCCACGAAGAGCGCAACCAGCACCTTGAGGTGAAAGCCCCAGTAGCACAGGGCAAAGCCCAGCACAAAGGGCAGCGCAAAACCTGCTACCGCGACTATCACGGCCTTGCCACCCGCCCGCGCCAGCTGCATGATGTCCGCCTCCAGTCCGACCTCGAACAGCAGCAGGATGATGCCGATCTCGGCCAGCAGGCGGAAAGTTTCGGTGGGCGCGATCCAGCCCAGCAGGCTGGGGCCGAGAATCACGCCCGCCAGCAGTTCGCCGATGACCGACGGCGTCTTCAGACGCATGGCCAATTCCGCAAACACCCGGGAAATGACCAGGATGCCGAGGAGCTGGAGCAGGAAGGTTTGTGTATTCATTGTTGTTCGTCGGGCGGCGGGTTCAAGGTACCCCGTTTGCCGCGCCTTGTCCACTTGCCCGGCCGGAGGCCGCCAAGTTCGGATTTGCCCGTCCCCGGAATGTTTTACAATTCCCCCCTTCAATATGTTTCGGGACACCCGTACGTATGACACGGATCAAGATTTGCGGCATCACCCGCGTGGAAGACGCGCTAGCCGCCGCAGCCTGCGGCGCGGATGCCATCGGCCTGGTGTTCCACGAAAAAAGCCCGCGTTACGTTACCGTGCGCCAGGCCGCGCGGCTGGCGGCCGCGCTGCCGCCTTTCGTCACCGCGGTTGGCCTGTTCGTGAATGTGAGTGCGGACTTCGTGCATGCCGTGCTGGAAGAGGTGCCCCTCGGCGTCCTGCAGTTTCATGGGGATGAGCCGCCCGAATTCTGTTCCTCCTTCGAGCAGCCTTACATCAAGGCCATCCGTGTCCGGGAGGGAGTGGATTTGGTACAATGCGCGTCCCGTTATGCCGGTGCCCAGGGCCTGCTGCTGGATGCCTGGGTGGAAGGCGTCCCCGGGGGTACGGGCCACTCGTTCGATTGGGAACTGATCCCGCGCGATCTGCCGCTGCCCGTCATCCTGTCGGGCGGACTGAACCCGGCCAATGTGGCGGACGGGGTGCGCGCAGTTCGGCCGTATGCGGTCGACGTGTCGAGCGGGGTGGAAGCGGCAAAAGGAATCAAGGACGCGGCGAAAATCGCGGCGTTCATCAAAGAGGTTAAGGACGTTGACTTACAGCTATCCCGATAACAGCGGTCACTTCGGCCCCTATGGCGGCATCTACGTGGGCGAGACCCTGATGGGGGCGCTCGAAGAGCTGCGCGCCGCCTATGAGAAATGCCGCGACGATCCGGCATTCATCGCCGAATTCCAGCACGACCTCAAGCATTATGTCGGGCGGCCCAGCCCGGTCTATCATGCCAAACGCCTGTCCGAGCACATGGGCGGCGCACAGATCTACCTCAAGCGCGAAGACCTCAATCACACCGGGGCGCACAAGGTGAACAACACCATAGGCCAGGCCCTGCTTGCCAAGCGCATGGGCAAGAAGCGCGTGATCGCCGAGACTGGCGCCGGGCAGCACGGCGTAGCCACGGCCACCGTCGCCGCGCGCATGGGCATGGAATGCGTGGTCTACATGGGCGCGGAAGATGTGCAGCGCCAGTCCCCCAACGTGTTCCGCATGAAGCTGCTCGGTGCGACCGTGGTGCCCGTCGAAAGCGGTTCCAAGACGCTGAAGGATGCGATGAACGAGGCCATGCGCGACTGGGTGACCAACGTCGAGCGCACCTTCTACATCATCGGCACCGTGGCCGGGCCGCATCCCTACCCCATGCTGGTGCGTGATTTCAACTCCGTGGTGGGCAAGGAGGCGGTGCAGCAGATGCCGGAGCTGGCCGGGCGACAGCCAGACGCCATCATCGCCTGCGTGGGCGGCGGCTCCAACGCCATGGGAATTTTCTACTCCTATCTCGACATGCCGGGCGTACAACTCATTGGCGTCGAAGCCGGTGGCCACGGCGTGGCCAGCGGTCAACATGCCGCGCCGCTCACCGCCAATGCCAAGGTCGGCGTGCTGCACGGCAACAAGACCTATCTAATGCAGGACGAGAACGGCCAGATCATTGAAACCCATTCCATTTCCGCCGGGCTGGATTACCCGGGCGTCGGTCCCGAGCATAGCTGGCTGAAAGACAGCGGTCGCGCCCAGTACGTGGCGATCAACGACGACGAGGCGCTGAATGCATTCAATACGCTGTGCCGGCTGGAGGGGATTATTCCCGCGCTGGAATCCAGCCATGCGCTGGCGCACGCGATGAAGCTCGCGCCCGCCATGGCGAAGGACAAGATACTGCTGGTGAATTTGTCCGGCCGCGGCGACAAGGACATCAATACGGTGGCCCGTCTCCAGGGCATCACGCTATAAGAAGACGCTTGCCGGAGATCGTACAGAACATGAGCCGCATCCAAGCCACCTTCGAAAAACTCAAGCTCCACAACAAAAAGGCGCTGATTCCCTTCATCACTGCGGGCGACCCCGAGCCTGCGCTCACCGTGCCGCTGATGCACGCGCTGGTGGAGGCCGGGGCGGACGTGATCGAACTGGGCGTACCGTTCTCCGACCCCATGGCGGACGGGCCCACCATACAGCGCGCCTCCGAGCGCGCGCTGAAGCACCACATTGGCCTGCGCAACGTGCTGGCGATGGCCGCGGAATTCCGCACGCAGGACGCCGAGACGCCGGTAGTGCTGATGGGCTACGGCAATCCCATCGAGGCCATGGGCTGGGAAGCGTTTGCCCAGGCCTGCGCAGCGTCCGGTGTGGATGGCGTGCTCACCGTGGATTTCCCGCCCGAGGAAAGTCATGAAGCCTTCGGCCACCTGCAGCGTCACGGCATCGATCCCATCTTCCTGCTGGCGCCCACCACCACCGACGAACGCATCGAGAAGGTGGCCAAGCAGGCGCGCGGCTATGTGTACTACGTTTCGCTCAAGGGCGTGACCGGCGCCGGTCACCTGGATACCGACGAGATCGCGCGCAAGATTCCGCAATTGCGGAAGCATATCAGGCTGCCGATAGGCGTCGGCTTCGGCATCCGCGATGCCGCAACGGCGCATGCCGTGTCGCGTTTGTGCGATGGTGTCGTGGTCGGCAGCCGCATCGTGCAGGAGATCGAGAATTCAACCGGGCAACAGGTGGTTGCCAACGTATCGAAGCTGGTGAAAGAGTTGCGCCAGGCGGTCAATCAGGATTAAGGAGACAACATGAGCTGGTTCCAGAAAATCTCGCCCCCCAGGATCAAGCGCCGCGAAAATCCCGAACTGAAGAAAAACGTTCCGGAGGGCCTGTGGCAGAAATGCCCGTCCTGCCAGGAGGTGCTGTATTACGAGGAGTTGGAGAAGAACCTCGACGTCTGCCCGAAGTGCGCGTTCCACAATCGCGTGTCGGCCCGCAAGCGCCTGACGTGGCTGCTGGACGAAGACGGCAGCCTGGAAATCGGCGCCGAGGTGCGTCCGGTGGACACCCTCAAGTTTCACGATAGCCGCAAATACAGCGACCGCCTCACTTCCAGCCAGCGCGACACCGGCGAGGAAGACGCGCTGGTGGTGATGCAGGGCAGCGTGCACGGCATGCCGCTGGTGGCGGCGGCATTCGAATTCAGTTTCATGGGCGGCTCCATGGGATCGGTGGTGGGCGAGCGCTTCGTGCGCGGCGTGCAGATCGCCACCGAACAGGAAATGCCCTTCGTGTGCTTTGCCGCCAGCGGCGGCGCGCGCATGCAGGAAGGTCTGCTGTCGCTGATGCAGATGGCCAAGACCTGCGCGGCGCTCACCCAGTTGAGCCAGTCGCGCCTCCCCTTCATCTCGGTGCTGACCGACCCCACCATGGGCGGTGTCTCCGCGAGTTTCGCCTTCATGGGCGACGTGGTCGTGGCCGAGCCCGGCGCACTCATCGGCTTTGCCGGCGCGCGCGTCATCCAGCAGACCGTGCGCGAGACCCTGCCGGACGGCTTTCAGCGCGCCGAGTTCCTGCTCGGCAAGGGCGCCATCGACATGATCGTCGATCGCCGGGAAATGCGCGACCAGTTGACTACGCTGATTTCCCTGCTGATGCACAAGAAGTCGCCGCTCAGGGCAGGCGCCTGAAGCGCAATACGCACGGGTGCGACCTGATGCTGGACGCGCCCGCTGTTTCCCGATAGAATCAGTCAGTCATTTCGGAGGCCTCGCACGCGAGTGCGATTCCCCTGCCGACAAACCGTTGAGTCTGTCCCCTTACCCGGATAACAAGGAGAATGTCATGGAACATACTTTGCCCCCTTTGCCTTACGCGAAGAACGCCCTGGTCCCCCACATGTCCGAAGAGACCTTCGACTACCACTACGCCAAACACCATCAGGCCTATGTGACCAACCTGAACAACCTGATCAAGGGCACCGAATTCGAGAACGCTGCGCTCGAGGACATCATCAAAAAATCCTCCGGCGGCATCTACAACAACTCCGCCCAGGTGTGGAACCACACCTTTTTCTGGAATTGCATGAAGCCGAACGGCGGCGGCGCCCCCACCGGTGCGCTGGCAGACGCCATCAGCAAGAAATGGGGCAGCATCGATGAGTTCAAGAAGGCGTTCCAGACTTCCGCCGTAGGCAACTTCGGCTCCGGCTGGACCTGGCTGGTGAAGAAGGCGGATGGCTCCGTTGACATCGTCAACATGGGCGCGGCGGGCACTCCGCTGACCACAGGCGACAAGGCGCTGCTATGCGTGGATGTGTGGGAGCATGCCTACTACATCGACTACCGCAACCTGCGCCCCAAGTTCGTCGAAACCTTCCTCAACCATCTGGTGAACTGGGACTTCGTCGCGAAGAATTTCGCCTGACGCCCGATATTCCTGCACCTGCAGTCGGCCGGGCACGCGAATAGCGCGCGTTCCGGGCGGCGAGTATAAGAGGCCTGAAGCAACTGCTTCAGGCTTTTTCTTTTTCGGTTGACGGTTTCCTGTGTCCGGTAGTCGCGGCGCGTTGGCGATATACATAATGCATGGACTATAATTCCGCGGGAGAGAAGAGACAATCGCGTTTCCGGCATTTCGGCACGGAAGACCCGAATGCACAAGACGCAATCCGGGGAGTCGGCAACGGAGGTCAACGGGTGGACGCAGACGGATGGACATATGTCAGTTATTCAGCAACTTCAAAAAATGACGGTGTTCAAGCTCTGGCTGCTGACCGTTGCCATCTCGGCGGTGCTGACCGAAGCGCTGTTGACCGTGATGGAACGCGCGCTTACCGGACGGGTGACTTACGATTATCTGGTGACCGGGCTGGTGGCGTCGCTGGTCGTCTCGGCCATCATCGTGGCCGGGCTGTCGGTCATATTGGCGATGCTGGGAAAGGGGGCGGAGGTCCAGGCGGAATTGATCGAAAGGCTGCGCCACAGCGAGGCGCGCACCCTGACCGCGATCCAGGCGTCGAACTCTGCCCTGTGGGACTATGATCTGGATTCCGGTCGCGTGCATCTGTCGGAAGCCTGGACCCAATTCCTGGGCGAGGAGCCCGGAGAGGTGGATACGGACTTTCGCGAACTGGCCGCGCGCGTGCCGGACGAAGACCGCGAGGCAGTGCGGCCGATGCTGGTGCGGGCAGTGAAGGGCGAAGGCGACTCCTCATGTCAGGCGGAATACCGAGTGCGCAAGCGCGACGGCAGCTACATCTGGGTGCGCAGCGAGGGACGTGTCGTGGAGCGGAATGCCGAGGGCCGTGCCCTGCGCATGACAGGAATTATTCACAACATCACGGAGCGCAAGCAGGCCGAAACCGAGTACCGCACCATCGTCCAGACCACGGGTGACGCGTTCTGGATGGTCGCGGCCGGCGACGGGCGTATCCTCGAGGTCAATCCGGCTGCCTGTGCCATGTCGGGCTATAGCCGCGAGGAAATGCTTTCCATGCACGTCTCGGACATCGAGGCAGTGCAAAGCGAAGCGGAAATCGCCCGGCACAGGGGCATTCTGGTAGCCGGTGTTCCCCTGAAGTTCGAGTCGCGCCATAGGCGCAAGGATGGCGCCATGGTCGATGTGGAGATAAGCGCGCGCTACATCGATGCGCGGGGCGGGGCGATCGTGACCTTCATTCGCGACATCTCCGCGCGCAATGAGGCCGAGCGTGAATTCCGCATTGCGGCCGCCGCCTTCGAGTCGCAGGAAGGCATGCTGATCACCGACGCGGAGTCGCGCATTCTGCGCGTCAACAACGCGTTCACCACTATCACCGGCTACTCCCCGGAGGAGGTGATCGGCAAGGATCCTAATGTGCTCAGTTCCGGCCGCCATGACGGGAATTTCTACGATGCGATGTGGCGTGCGCTCCGTGAATCGGGCGCATGGTCGGGCGAGATATGGAACCGCCGCAAGAACGGCGAGGTGTATCCCGAGCACCTGACGATTACCGCAGTCCACGACGCCGGCGGCAAGATCATCAACTACGTGGCATCCATGGCGGACATAACCAGCCGCAAGCAATCGGAAGCGGAAATCCAGCGCCTCGCCTATTACGATCATCTCACCAATCTGCCCAACCGGAGGCTGCTCTTGGAGCGCCTGAAGCAGGCGCTGGCGGTGAGCGGGCGCGGCAAGCGACACGGCGCTCTGCTGTTCATAGACCTGGACAACTTCAAGACGCTCAACGATACGCTGGGACACGATTTCGGCGACCTGCTGCTGCGGCAGGCCGCCGCGCGGCTGATGGGCTGCCTGGGCGAAGGGGACAGCATTGCGCGTCTGGGCGGGGACGAGTTCGTGGTGATGCTGCTGGAATTGGGCGCAGACCCGCTGGAAGCGTCGGCGTACGCCAAGGATGCGGGCGAGGCTATAGTCGCTGCGCTCGCTGCGCCGTTCCATCTCGGGGCTCACACCTACACCTGTACGGCTTCGATAGGCATCACGCTGTTTTCCGGGCGCAGCGCCGATGTGGACGACTTGCTCAAGCAGGCCGATATCGCCATGTATCACGCCAAGCACGCGGGGCGGAACACGCTGCGTTTTTTCGACCAGAAGATGCAGGAGTCCATCAATGTCCGCGCCTCGATGGAAGGCGAGTTGCGGAACGCGCTGGGCAGGGGAGAGCTTGAGCTTTATTACCAGCCCCAGGTCGATGCCAAGCGGCGGCCGCAGGGTGCGGAGGTGCTGTTGCGGTGGCGGCGCCCGGGCCATGGACTGGTGCCGCCGGCGCAATTCATCGCCCTTGCCGAAGAGACCGGGCTCATCGCCCCCATCGGCGCGTGGGCCATCGATCAGGTCTGCGCACGGATTGCGTCGTGGAAGGGCCGGCCCACGTTCCGCGACCTGACCGTCGCCGTCAACATCAGCTCGGACCAGTTTTATCGCGAGGACTTCGTTGGTCATGTGCAGGACGGCATCCGCAAATACGGCATTAATCCGCTGTTGCTCAAGCTGGAGCTGACCGAAAGTCTGGCGCTTAAAGACATCGAGTCCGCCATCGGCAAGATGGCCATCCTCAAGGAAATCGGCGTCAACTTCTCGCTGGACGACTTCGGGACCGGCTATTCGTCTCTCGCCTACCTCAAGCGCCTGCCTTTGAACCAGATCAAGATCGACCAGTCCTTCGTGCGCAATATCGCCAGCGACAACGCGGACAAGGTGATGGTCATGGCGATCACCAGCCTGGGCATGAATTTTGAACTGGGCATCGTGGCTGAAGGCGTGGAAACCGAGATGCAGTTCAAACTGCTGCATCGTTACGGCTGCGACACCTTTCAGGGCTACCTCTTCAGCGAGCCTCTGCCGGTAGGCGAATTCGAAGACTGGGTATCGACCGGGGCAGCCTGAGCCCATCTGTTGGCCCGGAATCTCATTCAACTTGCTGATTAATAATTATTGTCGTCCTGCGCGCCGGTGGCAGCTGCGGCGGCCCAGGGTATAAGGGAAAGCCCATATATACATAGTGGATATGGAGGGGGGTAGGCCGTTCGGCATATTTACGCTCGCCAAGCGGCCAGCCTAGAATGCGCCCACTTCATGGACTACTCCCCGGTGGCACATCATGCTGGTTGCAAGAACACAGTCGATGCGTAAGGAAAGGCATGCGGCGGGCATGCCGCCCCCGCAAGCCGGTTATCGTTCCTTTCGCGATATGAACATGATTCTTTGCGTGGAGCCGTCGCCGTTTGCGGACCGGTCGCGGTTTGCCTGGCATCTGGCTGTCTACTTTCCCGAAACCGCCAAGCACGTCGACGAGGACGACTTCGGTGTGCTCAATCTGGAGGTGGGTGTGCTCAAGCTTGCCAGCCAGGCGGCTATCGCCGCCGGCGACTGGGAGGTCCTGGCGCGGCACTACGCTTTTGTCGCCGCCCTGCGGGTGCACTGCAGCGCTACCCTGCGCGCCGCGCTGGACATATCGTATCTCGGCAACCTGCTCTATGGTGAATCGTCGCGCAATTACGCCAAGGCGCGTACCCTGCTGCCGCTGTCGCTGGCACGCGCCCTGGAGGTGGTGGAAACGCACTACGAAGAGTTGGCGTATTGAGCAGAATACGCGCGCCGGAGGAGGCGGGCGCCGCTCACCCGTTCAGCGATTTCATGGCTGCTTCGGCATAGCGCTCGCCCGCAGCCGCGCCGTACGGGAATATCGCCTCAATCTCCCGCAGGTCCTCCGGGCTGAGGTGGACTTCCAGCGCCTTCACGTTTTCTTCCAGGTAGCGGCGGTGCTTGGTGCCTGGAATCGGCACGATGTCCTCGCCTTGGGCCAGCACCCAGGCCAGCGCGAGTTGCCCGGGCGTGCAGCCCTTGTGTTCGGCGATCTGTTTCACCTTGGTCACGAGTTCCAGGTTCTTGTTGAAGTTCGCGCCCTGAAAGCGCGGGCTATTGCGCCGGAAATCGTCCGGCGCGAATTGCTCTGGCCGGGTGATCGCACCGGTCAGGAAGCCGCGCCCGAGCGGGCTGTAGGGCACGAAGCCGATACCCAGCTGACGGCAGGCGGCCAGCGAGCCGTGCTCGGGGTCGCGGCTCCACAACGAGTATTCACTCTGTAATGCGGTGACTGGATGTACGGCGTTTGCACGTTCCAGGGTTCGCGGCGAGGCTTCGGAAAGCCCGATATAACGCACCTTGCCTGCCCGCACCAGTTCGCTCAGCGCACTGACGGTCTCCTCGATGGGCGTATCGGGGTCCACCCGGTGCTGGTAGTAAAGGTCTATGGTTTCGATGCCGAGGCGCTTCAGGCTGCCTTCCACGCATTCGCGCACATAATCCGGCCGTCCGTTGATGCCGCGCATGGCGGGATTCTCACGGTCGCGCACGATGCCGAATTTGGTGGCGATGAAAAGCTGGTTGCGCTTGCCCTTGATGGCGCGGCCGACGAGTTCCTCGTTGGTGTGCGGCCCATACATGTCCGCGGTGTCGAAAAAGGTGATGCCCAGCTCGATCGCGCGGTGGATGGTCGCGATGGATTCCGTGTCGTCGCGGTTGGCGTAGAAATCGCTCATGCCCATGCATCC
This sequence comes from Gallionellaceae bacterium, assembly GCA_035260545.1. Lineage (GTDB taxonomy): Bacteria > Pseudomonadota > Gammaproteobacteria > Burkholderiales > Gallionellaceae > DATDDB01. Next base: position 17,526 of record DATFUZ010000056.1, read on the forward strand.
AAGGCCTATGGCTGACACGCTGGGGCCGTTGCGGCCGAGTTTGCGAGTTTGCATGTGTAACCTCCGTTCGGTAAAGATTTACATCACGCGCCAGGCAGCGCGCGGCGCCGGGGGACGAGGCGCCTATGATGCGCCCTTGAGGCGCGAATGGCAAACAGCGGCATGCAGCGGGCGCTTCCTTGCGGTTGCTGGGCCGAACGGGTATGCTAGCCACGTTACATTGCATTCAGCGCAGTGCAACAACGAGCGACCTTGAACACCAGGGAGTAATATGTCTTCAGCGGTACGCTATTTCCCGCGGATTGATACCGCATCCATCACCGAACACATCGCATCCTGGAAATCCGCATTTCCGGGGATGGGTGTGCTCGCGCTATTGCCGGAAGCGGAAAAAGATGCTGTCTCCATTCTCCAGGGCGTGTGTTCCGCCGCCGCCGCGCCCCTGACAGGCGGGATATTTCCCGAGCTGATCGCGGAAGACGCATTCGTTACGCGCGGCTGCTGGCTGCTTTGCTTCGACAAGGCGCCGCCCTACGTCCTGCAGGAGCACCTGCCGACCGATGCAGACGGAGCCATGCGGGTCGCCGAGACGCTGGCCGGGCGGATGCGCGAGAACCTGGGTGCGGATGGCGGGGAAGCAACGCTGTTCCTGCTGTTCGACGCCATGGTGCCGAATATTTCCAGCCTGCTCGACGAGCTTTACCTCAAGCTCGCCAATCGCGTGCACTACGCCGGCGCCAATGCCGGAAGCGAAACGTTTCAGCCCATGCCCTGCCTGTTCGACAACGACCGCATCGCGGGCAATGCCGTCCTGGCGATTCTGATCAAGCGGCATCACGGCGCCATTCTCGAGCACGGCTACCAGTTGCCGGAAAAGTACTACACCGCCACAGCGACGGACGGCAACCGCATTTCCCATATCGACTGGCGCCCCGCGTTCGATGTCTACTGCGAACTGGTCCGCGCACAATACGGTGTCGACATCACGCGCGACAATTTCTACCAGTATGCGGTCCATTTTCCGTTCGGCATTGTGCGCGCGAACCACAATGTCCTGGTGCGCATCCCCGTTGCGCTCGGCGAGGATGGCTCAGTCGTCTGCGTCGGCGAAGTGCCGCCGCACTCCGTGCTCTCGCTGCTCCAGGCGCCCGAGCCCGATTCCCGTCACACGGTGGATGCGCTGCTCGACAGGCTTTCCACCCTGAACGGAGGCGTCAGCGGACGCGATCTGCTGTTGTTTTACTGCGCCGGCCGCCGCATGCATGTGGCCAAGGCAGCCGCGGAGGCTGAAGTCCGCGACATGGGCCGGCGCGGGCAGGTCGGTCAGATTATCGGCGCCCTGTCTCTCGGCGAGATCGGGGCATCCTCGGTGCGGGGTTATCCGCTGTTTCACAATGCCACGATGGTGACCACCTTGTGGTGAAAGCGGGTTGCCCATGCCACCGGACCACATACTGCCCGTACTGTACGACCTGTCGCTCACGATCGGCAACGAGACCCGTCCGAAGCCGCTGCTCACCCGGTTTCTACAGCGCCTGCTCTATCACACGTCGTTCCCGGCCGGCGTCTTCCTTTTCCTGCCCGAGATGGTTGATGCGGCAGAGGGCATCATGGAAGCGCGCATCGGCGCCGTGGTGGGGGATTACGAATTGCTGGAACGGGAAGGCGAAAACATACGGCTGCCCGCCGCCCTGCTGCTCGGAGATACGGCGCGCGAGAGCAATGCCGGAGCGCTCCTGAAAGACCTTGGCGGCGGGCGCTACAATGCCTTTCTGCGCCTGCCCGTAAAGGGAACAGGCATCATCCTGCTGTTGGCGCAGATCATGCCGGAAACCGATCTGCCGCTCATCCAGATGTTCCAGCCCATCCTGGCGCGGCTGGCCACCGCATACCGGCTATGCCTGGAGAGCGAGCAGCGCACCCGGGAAATGCTGGAGGCCAGCCGCGATCTCGAAGCACAGCGGCAGTTAATGACCAGCGTCTACGATTCGCTGCACGTTGCGGTGATGATCACCGACAGCGGCGGCAGAATCATCGCCACCAATCCGGCATTCTCCCGGATCACCGGCTACGCATATGAAGAAGTTGCCGGCGCCAACCCGCGCATTCTGTCGTCGGGCCGGCATGATGCCGAGTTCTACCGCGACATGTGGGCCGGCATCGTCAAACACGGCCACTGGCAGGGCGAGGTATGGAACCGCCGCAAGGGCGGCGAGGTTTATCCGGAATGGCTGAGCATCACCCGGATGAGTGACGAGGCGAGTGGTGTTACGCACTATGTCGGCATCTTTTCCGACATCAGCGAGCAGAAGGCGGCGCAGGAAAAGATCCAGTACATGGCGCATTACGACCACCTGACCGGTCTTCCCAACCGGGTGCTGCTGCAGGACCGTTTCGAGCAGGCCGTGGCGCATGCGCAGCGCAACCATGAACAGGTGGCGTTCCTGTTCCTCGATCTCGATAATTTCAAGTACATAAACGACGTGTTCGGTCACGCCACAGGCGATCGCGTGCTGTGCATGGTAAGCCGGCGGCTGCGCGACTGGCTGCGCGTCACCGACGTGCTGAGCCGTCACGGCGGCGACGAGTTCATCGTGCTGCTGACCGGCGTCAGGACCACGGGCGCCGTCGCACTGGCTGCCGAAAAGATCGTCCAGATGCTGCGCGAGCCGTTCGAGCTGGACGGCAACCCGTTTCATATCGGCGTGAGCGTCGGCATCAGCATGTTTCCCCAGGATGGCGAGGACTTCGACAGCCTGCTCCGGCAAAGCGACATGGCGATGTATCATGCAAAATCATCCGGGCGCAACGCATTCTATTTCTATACGCAATCGATGAACCGGTTGATGCGTGAACGCATCGAGCTCGAGCAGCGCTTGCGCGATGCGCTGAGCACCGGCGCATTTGAGCTGCATTACCAGCCTCAGGTGGCGTTCGCCAGCGGCCATGTCGTCGGCGTTGAGGCGCTGTTGCGCTGGCCGGGAAGCGGCATGTCCCCTGCGCGTTTCATTCCGACGGCGGAGGAGAGCGGGCTCATCATCCCGCTGGGCGAATGGGTACTGCACGAGGCCTGTCGTCAGGCACAGAGCTCGCACGTGGCGGGCGGTCACCGGATTTCGGTGGCCGTGAACCTGTCGGCCGTGCAACTGCGTCGCGGCAACGTCGTCGACGCAGTACGTGACGCGCTGCAGGCAAGCGGCTTGCCGCCCGCCTTTCTGGAGCTGGAATTGACCGAGTCCATGCTGATCGACGAAGTGGAAAATACGCTGGAAATGGTGCGGGCCCTCAAGACCCTGGGGGTGCGCCTGTCGCTCGACGACTTCGGCACGGGCTATTCCAACCTGTCCTATCTGCAGCGGCTGAAAGTGGACAAGCTGAAGATAGACCAATCGTTCGTTCGCAACGTGGCGGTGGATGAAGAGGCCGCGGCCATCGTGCGCGCGATCGTGGAGATGGGGCGCAGCCTGGGCCTCGAGATCACCGCCGAAGGCGTCGAGACGGAAGAGCAGGCGCGTGTTCTCGACGCGCTGGGTTGCCATTACGGTCAGGGGTATTATTTCGAGACGCCCCTGTCGCAGCAAGACCTCGGCCGCCTGCTCGCCGGCAATGGAGGCGTCATCGGGCACACCTGGCGGACCGCCGACGCATGATCGCCTGGACAAGGCCCCAGCCTGAGATGCTTAGCGCGTGGCGCGCCTATGCGGCAGTTGCGCTTTCTATGGTGATCAGCGTGATTTCTGGCGGGGCGAACAAGCGCATGGGCGGGCCCCAGGTGCCCGTGCCGCGGTTGATGTATAGCAGGCGGCCATCCTTGAGTTGCACCTTGCCGGCGCGCGCGCCGTAAAAAATCCTGGAAAAGAAACCGAAGGGAAAGATCTGCCCGCCATGCAGATGGCCGGAGAGCTGGAGGTCGAACGCGATGTCGTCGTCCAGCAGCGGCTGGTGCTTGAGCAGGATGACGTAGCTGTCCGCTCGCGCCGCACGCAAAGCGGCGCGAGCGTCTTCCGGCATGTGCTGCGCGTGGATGCCCAGGGTACGGTCATCCACCCCGGCCACGATGATGCCGCCGACATTCTTGGTCTCGCCGCGCAGCAGGGTGAAGTGGGCGTTTTCGAAAAAGCGCAGAGAGTTATCCAGGCCGACGAAATATTCGTGATTGCCGAGTATGGCATAGGCGCCCAGCCTGGGCTTCAGTTCGCGGAAGTGTTCGGTAAGCGCGTGCAGAGCCTCGCCCCGTCCGTCCACGATGTCGCCGGTCGCAAGGATGGCGTCGGCGTCGATTTCGCGCAGCTTGGCGGTGACCCGGTCCATGAACCGCTTGCCCAGCATTGCGCCCAGGTGCATGTCCGACACCTGAGCGAAAGTCACGCGTCCCGCCGGCAGCTTGGGCGTGACGATGTGCACCCGATCGACCTTGATTACATGGGCTTCAAAAAAGCCCCAGGCCGCGGCCGCAAGCGTGAGCAGACCGCTCCACAGCAGTTCAGTTCCCGCGCTGAGCGGCCAGTCCCGGCCCGCCAGGGTGTAGCCCCAGTGCACCAGGTCGAAGGCCAGGGCTATGCAGCAGAACAGAAACAGCAGCCCCATCCAGATGAAGCCTACCCACGAGAGCGCGATTTCCGCGCGCAGCCAGTGGCGCTCGCGCAGCATGCGCGTGACGAGCGGCGAGAAGGTCATCGCCACCCCCCACAGTGCAAGCGCAAGCCCCGGCGCCCGCGGCAGCCCCAGCCCGATCTTGCTCAGCGCATACAGATTCAGCGTGCCGTAGACGAGCAGGATGAGGCCGATGAACACCACCGCCCTGAGGTATCGTTTTTCGGCGCTGTGTCTGTATATGGCCATTGCGGAGTCTAGGCTGCCAGCGATGCCCGGACGCTGGGCCGCTCGCTGACGCGGCCGAACCACGCGGCGAGGTTGGGGTGTGTCCCGCGCCAATCGCGCTCCGGCTGGCGCAGGTCCAGATACATCAGGGCGCTTACCAGCGCGAGATCCGCCAGGGAAAGTCCGCCACCCTCGCACCATGCAGCGTCGCCCAGTTCATGCGCGGCGTGTGCCAGCGCCTGGGTGATGGCCTTGTTGTTGCGCGCCGTGATTTCCGCATCCTGCTTGTCCGCGGGGCGCAGGCTTTCCGTGCGCACCACCACGGCGGAATCGATGATGCCGTCGGCCAGCGCCTCCCAGCGCTTCACCCGCATGCGTGCGTAGGCATCGTTGCGCGGAATCAGGATGGGTGTGTCGTTCAGGCTGTCGGCGTATTCCGCGATCACCGGGGAATCGAACACGCAGGTGTCATCGTCCAGCACCAGCGCCGGGATGCGCGCCAGCGGATTGACCCGCGCCGACAGGCTGCCCGGCTCGCGCGGCGGGTCGTTGAGGAATTCGTGGGGGATGTTCTTTTCCAGCAGGACCAGACGCGCTTTGCGTCCATAGGGGCTGGTAAGGCTGCCGAGCAGTTTCATTGCGTTCTCCGGTTACAGG
>DATFUZ010000057.1:0-20129 GCA_035260545.1 Gallionellaceae bacterium
ATGGCTGCCGCCTAGATCACGCCACTGTTCCGATCTCAATCTTGTTTCTGGCGCTCGCGATTGACTGCGATCACAAAACGGCCTTGCGCCCCGGCCCAGCTACCATTGCGCTGGCGTTTTGACACAGTCTGTGCCCATTGCGGACATGGTACTTGCGTGGAAGCGGACTTTGCGTCAAGTGCTTCAACCAGGCTGCGCCAGTTCGGAGCGCACTTGCATGAGCAGTCTTCCTAACATGTTCTGGCCGTTTCCATGACGCCCCGCGCCCCAGTAAGCATCATGCGGTGAATTTTCGACAAGTTCGCTTATGCCAGTGGCGAGCAGAAGCGCGCGCAGGTCGGGTCGCTCGAACTTGGCGCGCAGCGCCTTGAGCATGATCTCGACGCGCACTACGTCCCAGTCGCCTCGTATCGGCAGCGCACGGCTCTGGCCAAGCGTACGCGCGTCCCATGGCGTGGCGCTTAGGCGAATGCGCTCGCGGTACCCGGGGTCGGCAAACTTCGCGGCCTGAAAATAGTGTTCGACCGTGGGCCAGGATACGCCTTCGAGTTCCAGGGCGGAGGGGGCGAAGTTCGAAAGCTCGAAGTAGGGATCTTTAGAGGAATAGAAGTAGATCGTGGCAGACATGGGATTTTGAGATTCAGCGGGCCGCAGCGCAATATACACGCGGGGTCTATCATCCTGCCGGCGCAACCCGAGAGTCAAATGCGCGCTGGTCGTCGCTTGCCGTGCCTCTGTAGGTCACGTAACAGTCCACAGAAAACGCATCGTCCTTACGGGCCACGGCGACGGAAATGGTTTGCCTAAGTGGAAGCCATGCAGAACCGCGCCCAAAACAGAAATCCCCCTCGAATATCACAAGATGGATGCCCAGCATCTCGCCACCCGGCGCGACGGTCGCTGCCACGCCAATCCGAATGTCCCTATGGAAATCTTCCGCGAAGCTTAAGGTAATGGACTGCGTTTCCCTTCCACCACTGGGCGATGTCGGCAGGTTGCCTATCACAGCCGACGTCTTCTTCCGGAGTTGGCGATCTTGCGGCGGATCGACTTCCAGCGTGACATCCAGTTCAACGGCTCGCTGAGTATTCAGGGGATTCATCGTATGCATGTCAACCGTATCCTACGGATTCACCAACGTGTGGCCGGCTAAAACAACTAATCGGAAATCCCAGACTGCTTACTGTCTGAAATCGGAGCTTGCTGCGTTCCGTCGGCTATTGGGACGAACCACCCATCACGCATATTTCTGTTTTACTGCGTACAGCGGACAGATTGTACTTCAATCCCGAACGGGCAGCGTCGTGCCTGCCGACATTACGCCTTCGCGGAAGCGGACGTATATGAGCGCTCTGCCGCCACGCACTCCATGAATTCTTGCCATAGCTCGTTTGGGCTCCAGACCTCGCGCATAGGGAAAGACGCCTGCTCTTCGCTTTCTCTAAGTACAAGCTTGCGATACAGATAAATAAAAGCGGATACACGCATATTCCGAGCGCAATGTACCCAGACATTACGCCCAGTAAAGGCGTTGAGCACGCCAGCAAACTGCGCGAACTGTTCGGGCTTAGGCTGTTCCCACTCGACGGGAATCTGGACGTAAGCCAAGCCTTGCCCGGTTACGAGCTTCGCCTCTTCTGGCAGAGCATTGGAAGAAGTTGGAAGCGCAAGGTTAATTACGGCCTCGATGCCGAGTTCCGGCAGCCGTGAAATGTCTCGCTCTGAAAGCTGCCCGGAAGACCACAGCCAGTCGAAAACCTGATAAGTATTCTCCGCGTCCATAAGTGTCGTACCGATCACTATCTTGATGCGCTCGCCATTGCGGATGTCATGCGAAACGGCAGCTCCTGGGACTGTTCGGTCTTCACGTCGGCGGCAGCTTCGCCACCTCAACCCGCCGCATCGTAGCCCAGTGGCGCTTGGGCGGCACGGCGCCCATAAAGGCGCAGCGGTCACAGTCTAAAATAGAGCTCATCGTCGATTCTTCCCTCGGGGCGAAAAATCGCCGGGCCGGCGAATTGCCCGACAATAAGCCAACCGCCTTCGTCCGGTGCATGCTCATATCCATCCCTCAGGCTCACAATCTCCCTACCGAAGATCCCATCGCTTGAGTACAAATAACCCGGTTGACGCCATTCGGTTTCACTAAGGGCACCGACCGCCAGAGACTCATCAAGTTGCGAAGCCAGTAGATGATCCAGCGCGTCCAAAAACTTATGTTTGCTCTTCGTTCCCGAAATAAAGCCTAGGTAGCGTTCGCGCCGGTGGTTCACAACGGCGTGATTTATGAATTTTGTCACCGCTTCGAATGCATCCATTTCGTTGTCGAAAAATTAGGGTCCGCTCAGATTCGATTAAGTCTCGATTTTAGGCGCGCGTTCAAAGTGACTGCTATTGGGACGAAGCACTCATCCCGCATATTTCTGTTTTACTGCGTATAGCGGACCGATTGTACTCCCGTCCTCTCGTGGCAGTGTCGTGCCCTTAGCAGACATGGGCGTTGCGCGAAAGCGGACCCTTTCTTCGTTCGACTCCCTTGTTCGTGCTGGGCAATGATTTAAGGGGCCAAGCTCAATTTCTTCCGTAGTTGTCACACCTAATTCGCGTTGGCCACAGGCGGGAATGTAAGTCGAGCGCGGGATCTTTATTCCGGTTCGTTCCCCTGGCCGAACTTGGCCACCCCCAGTGCCAGCCAGGCGCGCAGGCTAGTTGTTCCAAGTATTGTCTCGCTCTCATCGGCAATCTTGCGCAACTCCTTTTCTATTGCTTCGAGTTCCGCAATTTGCGCTGCGCTGCGCTTCCAGCCCCTGAAGGTCGCAGCGAATATCTGGGCCTGGCGGGCAAAAAGAGCCAGCAGGCGTGGGGAGCGCAGGGCAGGCGCAATCTCGCGCGGGGTCGGCATATACAGCATGGTGCCGAAATTCTGCTCATACACGAACTGCATGGTGGATGCTTCGTGGCAGCGGCCGTATCCCACCGCCATATCCGGTCCCACCGCCAGCTTGCTGAACCCCTCCACGAATACACCTCTGGTAACCTCTGCCAGCACTGCGGCTGCAATGTACTCAGCCGCAATCGAATAGAAATCGCCCACCGTAGGAAGTAGCTCAGAGCCGCTCTCCGTGGACGATGAGAACCGCACCCGGGTATCGGCGTCGGCCGCAATAGCCGCCCTGGATATGCCCATCTTGCCCAGCCAGTCGCCTTCCAGTGGTGAGAGCGTATATTCGAAGTTGGCATCATCGCCGAAATAGCGGCAGCGCACCCTGCCCACGCCCTTCGCCCAGTCGACATCATCCAGAAGTTCCAGCGCGAAACCGTGTTCCGCCACGGCGTCGCGCCAGCGTTGCGTCGAGACCAGATTTTCCTTCTTTAGGATGACGAATTCTGCGTCCTCGCTCATCCTAATTCAGCCCCAGTTCGTAGGCGTAGCCATCGCGCCACTCCACGCGGCAGCGGCCCGCCGGAACACCGACAGTAAGTTCCGGATGCTGGATGCGTGACGGGCGATCGATGACGAAGCAGTAACGCGCATACGTGTCGTATCCACCGCAGGCAGATGCACCGCGTATCCTCAGCAGCACGTTGCCGAGTCCTTCCTGCAGGCCCAGCGCTTCCAGCGCCTGCCATTGAATCGAACTCTCCAGCAGCCCCGCAGTGGCGATGCTCCTTGGCGCATGAAAGTGCATGGCGTTGGGGATGCATGCCGCCTCGGCCACCTTGATGCATGCGGCCAATTCGGGGTAAGGCCCCAATCGATCATTGACGTAGTTCAGGACGCCCTGAATCCGCTTGCCGTCGCGAGGGTCGGGGTTCTCGCCGGCCCCCCACCCAAGTACCAGCCGTCCGCCAGCCACCTCCTCGAAGCGCTGACCCTTTTTCAGCATGCCGGATGCACGCTCCTGAAAATCGCGCGGACTGCTGCAGAAGACGAATTCCGGCAGGGCATGCCGCTCCGCAGCATAGAGTTCGCTGAAGGCGGCGACACATGCTTCCCTGTCCATGGGGGCGGTATTGAGCGCCAGCGCCTTCATCGCGGCGATGATGTCATCCATGACTCGCGCCTCGTCCTCCTTCGGCGGCGCAATGGATGCCTTAAGCACGGCCTCGTCTTCATCCGGCATGTGGAACGCCGCCGTCTCTTCTCCGTCTTCCTCCAGATCCTCCTCCCAGTCCGGCTCGGTGCCGATCTGCCATTCGGTATTCGGCTCCCGCGTCGGGGCGTAGCATGCAGGGTCGTTCTCCGCCAGGGCGCGGGCAAGCTGCTGGAATACCTCGGTCTTGCTGGGCCGCACCCATTTGGAATAGTGCCATTGGTCTATCACCATGAACACGGGCGGCATGCCGTCCGGAAAGAAGCGCGCCGCTTCGGCGGCATTGGCCAGCATCTGGTCGCGATATTTCCTGACCGCTGCCAGCCCGATGGCAAATGCCGCGTCGCGACTGTCGTCGGGCTCAATAGTCAGCTTCGCGAAGTCCACCTGCTTGCCGCGCACGCGCACCGCGCGGACGTAGCCGCGGTGTTCCAGCGACTCGTTGTCGAAATCGTATTCGAGCTTCACACTGTCCAGCCTGCGCGTCTGGTAGCCGAGCTCCGACAGGAACGCCTGTTCCATCTCCTTCTCGAATGCCCGCTCCGAGTACTCCCCATCCATTCCAAAGCCTTCCCATAATTCCTCGGGGGGGCACTCTGCGTCCTCAAGGGTCTGCGCAATGTAGTCCTCCAGTTGCCGGCGGTAATGTTCCGGGGTGGGAATTCGAACGCAGTTGCCCACGGGCATGATGGTGGCCGTAAGCGCGTTGTCGGCGTCCCATTCCACTGCGCAGAAGACAATCGCCCAGCGATTCTCGTCGCGCAGCACCACCATGGGCGCGGTCAGCGTGTCGTAGTCCAGGTGACCGAAATCAGGCCACTCCCAGCATTCTCCCTGCTGCGCCTCGTCCAGCCCCGCAAGGATGTCTTCCTCTGTATAACTCGCCATTGCTTTTCCCCCTTTAACTATTGAACAACTAGTTAGCTCCTGACATCTCAGCCAAGACCTCCAAAGCTAGTGCGCCTAAGCTCTTGCCGGTGCCTCGCTCATGGCTACTGCGGCTAATCTTGTCTGTAACCTCTACGGCGGAGTCTATGGAAATCAGGGCCAAGGAGCCCAAGCGAAGCGTTGCCTCAAGATCATAGAATCGCCCTGCGGAAGTGAGCCACTGCGCATAACCCATTTCTTCATTGCCGCCGCAAGGTACGGATGATGCAGAGACGAGGATGCCATCCTCCGGGTTTATATCGCTCTCAACCAACGCCTGCCTGACCCAAACATAAATAGTTTCTTGGGCACGGTACGCTTGAGCAAACACAAGCACTTCCCTTCGCGTAAGAGCGTTCTGCTCCTGCACGTTTAGCTGCTTTCGCGTTAGAAGACGGTCTATGTCCATAGTGGCCGGACTAACGACGCTTTAGAAGAAATACTTCCATGATAGCTTTGATTGTCTACTTCCCAACATTCACGGCCGCGAGGCTGCCGTTCGCGAGTGTCAGTGGCGAATTAAAGGGGCCACACTCGCAGTTTCCTCGGATTTTAGAGCCTAGCCCATTTTATTCCCAAGCCCCTTTAATTCCCTGCCTACGCTCGCTCGCGTTTCGCACTTCGGTGGCTGAAGGAATATTCCAGTCAAAGCACTGGTACCTGCGGCACTTTGGTAACAGCCTGCGCAACTTCCACTGGAGGTTCGAGCGCACCTCTGCGCCAATGCCCAGCGGCAAACCGACCCTGACCTTCAAGCCAGACTACCAGCCCTGTTGGGCTTCGGCCTCGGCTTCGCTCTGAGGAGACCAGACTGTGCAGCCAATCACGCCGGGCGCGTAGAAGAGCGCCTCTACCTTGACGATGCCCCGCGCGCGGCCGGCCTCATAATAATCGTTGAACATTTCTGGTGTGCAGGAGGGGTGGGGGGTGAAGTAATACCACCCCGAGTGCACCTCATAAAAATCCTCCTTTGTCAGCCACACGAGGGGCGTAAGCGGGCCATCCAGCGGTAGGCCACGCTGCGAAAGCAATCCGCGCAGGTGTTTTATGGCACCGCCGAACGACGGAATTTCAGTGCTCATACGTCGCAATATCCTGTGTGGGGTGGTCCCGCGAGGGCCGGGATCTCCTATTTATATCCGAAATTGGAGGTCGCCCCGTAATGTCCGCAACTGGGACTGAACTGCCTGTTGCTACAGTCCGCTTCCGAGCAGTCTACTTTACAACACCGAATGACCACAACGGCTGATGAACGGGCTCCACCACGGTTCACAGAAAGAAACGGCGGCCCGCTCCGGGCCGCCGTTCGATATTAGTGCCGCCAGCACTGCGCGGGAAGGTATTGCCTCAACCCCACGACTGCGCGCCCCCGCTCTGGTATTCGGTGACGCGAGGCTCGAAGAAGCTCTTTGCCTTCGTCAGGTCTATCGCGTCGGCCATGCACGGGAAGGGATGGCTCGCCCCGGGATAATGGACATCCGGGCCGATCGCTGGCAGCGGCGGCTGGCGTGGGTTCGGCGGGAAATCGGCCGTATACTCTGCTCGTCCGCCAGGCGCGCTCATTCCGAACGCGCCCGAACAGGCCGGCCGGGTTTGACTAGAGGGCAGCGTCCTTGAGCTTCTTGAGCGGCCGAACCTTGACCTTGACGGTCGCCGGTTTTGCGGCAAACCATTGCTCTTCGCCGGTGAAGGGATTCTTGCCGAAACGTTTGGGCTTGGCGGGCACCTTCTGGGCGGTCACCTTGAGCAAACCGGGCAGGGTGAATTCGCCAATGCCTTTTTTGTTGACTGACGCCAGCGTTGCCGCCTCCAATGCCGCCATGACCGCCTTGACCGATTTGGCCTCAACACCGCTCTGCTCGGCCAGGTGGGCCACCAGGCTTGCCTTGGTGAACGACATTTTGATCGGTTTCAACTCGGCCACTTTGGCCACGGCCTTCTTGGCGGGCGCTTTGGCGGCTGGTTTCTTGCTTGCGGTTTTGGCCTTGGTAGCCGGTTTTTTCTTGGTAGCCATAACATCTCCTGGTTGAGGATTACCCAGCTTTTGCGTCTGCAAAAGCCCCGTGGCGTCTGCTGCCAAAATGCCTCGCCGAGCCACTTCGTAGACCGCTTGGCTGTGTCGCCACGCGCTGTCCCGGTGCAGCATAGCAGCGCGGTCCTTGAATTTCAATCACTCAGGATGATAGCCTCAGTCCCACGAAAGTGCGCCGCCGCTCTGGTATTCGGTGACGCGAGTTTCGAAGAAGTTTTTTTCCTTCTTGAGGTCTATCATTTCCGCCATCCAGGGGAAGGGGTTGGTGGCACCCGGATAGAGCAGATCCAGCCCGATCTGCTGGCAGCGGCGGTTGGCGATGAAGCGCAGGTATTCCTTGAACATGTTCGAGTTCAGGCCCAGGATGCCGCGCGGCATGGTGTCCTCTGCATAGCGGTATTCGAGCTCCACGCCCCTTTGCATCAGGGCGCGGATTTCCTCGCGGAATTCCGGCGTCCACAGGTGGGGGTTTTCCAGCTTGATCTGGTTGATCACGTCCACGCCGAAGTTGAGGTGCATGGATTCGTCGCGCATGATGTACTGGTATTGCTCGGCGGCGCCTGTCATCTTGTTCTGGCGGCCCAGCGCGAGGATCTGCACGAAGCCGACATAGAAGAACAGGCCTTCCATGATGCAGGCGAAGACGATGAGGCTCTTGAGCAGCTTCTGGTCGTTTTCGGGCGTTCCGGTGCGGAAATCCGGATCGGTCAGGGTGTCGATGAACGGAATGAGGAACTCGTCCTTGTCGCGGATGCTGGACACTTCGTGGTAGGCGTTGAACACCTCGCCTTCGTTCAGGCCCAGGCTCTCCACGATGTACTGGTAGGCGTGGGTGTGGATGGCCTCCTCGAATGCCTGCCGCAGCAGGAACTGGCGGCATTCGGGATTGGTGATGTGGCGGTAGGTGCCGAGCACGATGTTGTTCGCGGCCAGGCTGTCGGCGGTGGTGAAGAAGCCCAGGTTGCGCTTGACGATGCGGCGCTCGTCCTCGGTGAGGCCGTTGGGGTTCTTCCACAGTGCGATGTCGGCGGACATATTCACTTCCTGCGGCATCCAGTGGTTGGCGCAGGCGGAGAGGTATTTCTCCCAGGCCCATTTGTACTTGAACGGCACGAGCTGGTTGACGTCCGCATTGCAGTTTATGATGCGCTTGTCCTCCACCTTGATGCGGCCGGTGCCGGCAGAGGCGATGGTGTAGCCGTGGTCGGGGCTGCCCTTCTCGGGCACGGGCGGCACAGGGGCGGCGGCGCCCATGCGCGAGCCGGCGGGCATCGTTGCAGGTGTCGGTTCGTCGTCAAAACTCAGCATTCATCTCTCCTCGTATTCTGTTGTTCCATTGCAACTGCTTGCGGACATTCCGTAGACGTCACTGGCAGGCTTCGCATTCCGGGTTGTCTATGGAACAGAATTTGGCTTCTTCGGCCTCGGGTACCGTACTGGAAACGGCGTTCAGCGTGCCGGCGCGCGAGGTGGATTTTTCCGCCGAGGTCGCGCCCAGGGTGCGCAGGTAATAGGTGGTCTTCAGGCCGCGCACCCAGGCCAGCTTGTAGGTTTCGTCGAGCTTGCGGCCGGAGACGCCAGCCATATAGATGTTGAGCGACTGCGCCTGGTCTATCCATTTCTGGCGGCGCGAGGCGGCCTCGATCAGCCATTGCGGCTCGACCTCGAACGCGGTGGCATACAGGCGGCGCAGGTCGGCGGGGATGCGGTCTATCTTGGCCAAGCTGCCGTCGAAATACTTGAGGTCGGAGATCATCACTTCGTCCCACATGCCGAGCTGCTTGAGGTCGCGCACCAGGTGGTCGTTGATCACGGTAAATTCGCCGGACAGGTTGGATTTCACGAAGATGTTCTGGTAGGTCGGCTCGATGCTGGCCGCAACCCCCACGATGTTGGAGATGGTCGCGGTGGGCGCGATGGCGATACAGTTGGAGTTGCGCATGCCGTGCTGGGCGATCTTTGCGCGCAGGGCGTCCCAGTCCATGGTGGTTGAGCTGTCGACTTCGACGTAGCCGCCGCGCGATTCGGCCAGCAGGGCGATGCTGTCCTGCGGCAGGATGCCACGGTCCCACAGGCTGCCGCGATAGCTCGAGTAGCGGCCGCGCTCCGCGGCCAGTTCGCTGGACGCCCAATAGGCGTAGTAGCATACCGCTTCCATGGAGCGGTCGGCGAATTCCACCGCCTCCTCGGAGGCGTAGGGCAGGCGCAGTTCATGCAGCGCATCCTGGAAGCCCATGATGCCCATGCCCACGGGACGGTGCTTTAGGTTGGCGGTGCGCGCCTTGCCCACGGCATAGTAGTTGATGTCGATCACGTTATCCAGCATGCGCATGGCAGTGTGGATGGTGCGCTTGAGCTTGTCGTGGTCGAGCTGGCCGAACTTCTCGTGGCCCTGCGGATAGAGGTGTGCGGCAAGGTTCACCGAGCCCAGGTTACACACGGCAATTTCGGTGTCGGAAGTGTTGAGCGTGATCTCGGTGCACAGGTTGGAGCTGTGCACCACGCCCACGTGCTGTTGCGGGGAGCGGATATTGCACGGGTCCTTGAAGGTGACCCAGGGGTGACCGGTCTCAAACAGCATGGTGAGCATCTTGCGCCACAGGGTCTGCGCGGGGACCTTCCGGAACAGCTTGATCTCGCCTGCCTCGGCCTTGGCCTCGTAGGCGGTGTAGGCAGCCTCGAAGTCCTTGCCGAACTTGTCGTGCAGGTCCGGGCAGGTGGAGGGCGAGAACAGCGTCCACTCGCCGCCTTCCATCACGCGCTTCATGAACAGATCGGGAATCCAGTTCGCGGTATTCATGTCGTGGGTGCGGCGGCGGTCGTCGCCGGTGTTCTTGCGCAGCTCGAGGAATTCCTCGATGTCGAGGTGCCAGGTCTCGAGATAGGCGCACACCGCGCCCTTGCGCTTGCCGCCCTGGTTCACGGCCACGGCGGTGTCGTTCACCACCTTGAGGAAAGGCACGACGCCCTGCGACTTGCCGTTGGTGCCCTTGATGTGGCTGCCCAGCGCGCGCACATTGCTCCAGTCGTTGCCGAGACCTCCCGCGAACTTGGACAGCAGTGCGTTTTCCTTCAGCGCCTCGTAGATGCCGTCCAGGTCGTCGGAGACGGTGGTCAGGTAGCAGGAGGAGAGCTGCGAGCGGCGCGTGCCGGAGTTGAACAGCGTCGGTGTAGAGCTCATGAAGTCGAAGCTGGAGAGCAGGCGATAGAACTCGATGGCTCGCGCGTCGCGGTCCACCTCGTTAAGCGCCAGCCCCATGGCCACGCGCATGAAGAAGGCCTGGGGCAGTTCGATGCGCTGGTCTTCGATGTGCAGGAAATAGCGGTCATACAGGGTTTGCAGGCCAAGATAGCCGAATTGCAGGTCGCGGCTGGCGTCCAACTCCTGCGCCAGGCGCGGCAGATCGAACTGCGCCAACTCATCGTTGAGCAGCTCGGCCTCGATGCCGCGCTTGATGAATCCGGGGAAATAGTCGACATAGCGCTGGGGCATTTCCGCCTGCTTGACGGTCTCGCCCAGGATTTCGCAGCAGATGTTGTTCAGCAGCAGGCGCGCGGTGACGAAACCGTAGGCGGGATCCTGCTCGATGAGGGAACGCGCGGACAGGATCACGCACTTGCGCACCTCCTCCACGGGGACGCCGTCATACAGGTCCTTCAACGTCATCTGCAGTATGCGGCCGGCATCGACCGCCTCACCCAGGCCCGCGCAGGCATCCTGGATCAGGCCGGAAAGCTCACCCTCATTGAGCGGGCGCTGCACGCCCTTGTCCAGGACATTGATTACGTAGGCAGCCGGCTGGCTCTCCTGCCTGGCCTTGCCGCGCTCGCGCGAGCGGGCCTCGCGATAAAGCACATAGGCGCGCGCCACGTCGTGCTCGCCCGAACGCATCAGCGCCAGCTCGACCTGATCCTGGATGTCCTCAATGTGCAGCGTGCCGCCGTGCGGCTGGCGGCGCATCAGCGCGCCGACCACGGCAGCGGTCAATTGCTCGACCAGTTCGCGCACGCGAGCCGAAGCGGCGCCCTGCCCGCCATTCACGGCGATGAAGGCCTTGGTCATGGCGATGGAAATCTTGGCTGGCTCGAAAGGCACAACCGATCCATTGCGGCGGATTACCCGATATTGGTCAAACGCGGTCGTGCCGCTCGCCTCCGGCGGGAGGGTTTGGTCCTGGACAGGAACGTTTGAAGAAAAACTGGCCCCAGTGGTGTGTAGCATGCGACGCTCCCATATATTATGGCCGGGCGAGGCCCGAAAAATCAAAAACCACTATATATAGTGGTCCGCCATGTATTTTGTGCTAATTGTAGTAGATCGCCCGATTTATGCAAGCGCTAATTTTATCTAGATAACCGCCTTCGGGATATGCACTTTGAATGCATTGGGAATTTTTTCGCGCGGCGGGACGCACACGCGACGCGGCCCGGTTGCGCGGGGGAGCGAGGGCAGCGCCGAAATGCGGCTCAGGGGGCCGAAGCGCCCCGGCCAATCAGGCGCCGGTAGCGCGGCCAGTCGAAATGCGGACCCGGGTCGGTCTTGCGTCCGGGGGCAATTTCCGAGTGGCCGGCAATGCTGTCGATGGGATAGACGCGGCAAAGCCTGCGGGTGAGGCGGGCCAGCGCGGCATATTGAGCGTCGGCGAACGGCCCGTGGTCGTCGCCCTCCAGTTCTATGCCAATCGAGAAATCGTTGCAGCGCGCGCGGCCCTGCCAGCTTGAAGCGCCGGCATGCCAGGCGCGCATCCCGCAGGGGACGAACTGGATGATCTCGCCGTTGCGCCGGATCAGGAAATGGGCCGAGACTTTCAACCCTTCCAGTTGCGCGAAATAGGGGTGCGCGGCGGAATCCAGGGCATTGGTGAACAGCCGGATGATGGCATCGCCCTCGAACACTCCGGGCGGCAGGCTGATGTTATGGATGACCAGCAGGCCAATGCGCTCGCCGGCGGGCCGCCGGTCATGGTTGGGCGAAGCGATGCGGCGCGCGCCGCTGAACCATCCGCTTTGATCAGGCTTCACCGTCGGCCCCGCCATCCTGCTCGGTGATGCCCAGCCGCCCCATGCGGTAGCGCAGGGCGCGGAAGGAGATGCCCAGCAGCTTGGCCGCCGCAGTGCGGTTGAAGTCCGTTTGCTGCAATGCCCGCAGGATGGCCCGGCGCTCCAGGCGATCCAGCAGTTCAGGCAGGGGATATTTGCCGGTGGCGGCGCCCAGCGTGAGGCTCCCCGTAATTTCGGCCGGGGGGAGATGAAGGTCGGCCGGGGTGATCAGGCCGCCGTTGCACAGGGCGAGCGCGCGCTCGATCAGATTCTCCAGTTCGCGGACGTTCCCGGGGAAATCGTAGGTGCGCAGCGACTCCAGCGCATCCGGCGTGAATTCCACCTGGAGATCGCCGCGCAGGCGGGTCAGCATCTGGCGGGCGATGCCGGGAATGTCTTCGCGCATTTCGCGCAGTGCGGGCATGTGGAGAGCAATCACGTTCAGACGGTAATACAGATCCTGGCGGAATTTTCCCGACTGCACCTGTTCGGCAAGCGAGCGATGCGTCGCACTGATGATGCGCACGTCCACCGGCTCTTCCTGGGTATCGCCCACCTTGCGCACCTTTTTCTCCTGAATGGCGCGCAGCAGCTTGACCTGCATGGAGAGCGGCAAGTCGGCCACCTCGTCCAGAAACAGCGTACCGCCGTTCGCCGCCTGGAAGAAGCCGTCGCGATCGCGATCCGCCCCGGTGAATGCACCCTTGCGATAGCCGAAAAATTCGCTTTCCATCAATGCTTCCGGAATCGCGCCGCAATTCACGGCGATGAAGGGCTGGCCGTGCCGCACACTCTTTTCCACAATAAGGCGAGCCGCGAGCTCCTTGCCGCTGCCCGATTCGCCGCTGATGTGCACCGGCGCCTGGCTGCGCGCGACGCGTGCAATAAGATCGCGCGCGCGCTGCATGGCCGGTGACTGCCCCAGCAGTATGGCCGTACCCGCCGACCGTTCGCCATGCGGCTCGCTCAGCTTTAGCGCGGACGTGACCAGAGCGCGCAACTGATCCAGCGCGACCGGTTTGGAAAGATAGTCGAACGCGCCGGCCTTGAGCACGGTGATGGCGTTCTCCATGTTGCCATGGGCGGTGATCGCGGCCACCGGCACCTCGGGATGATTCGCCGCCACGTGGCGCACCACTTCGAGGCCGCTGCCGTCGGGCAGCCGCATGTCGGTCAGGCAGAGCTGGTATTTGCGGGTGTCGAGCTGGCGACGCGCCTCACCAACGGTGTCGGCCCGCCCCACTTCCAGGCCCATGCGCATCAGCGCCAGTTCCAGCAGATCGAGCAGATCCTTCTCGTCGTCAACGATCAGCACGTGTGCGCGGCCGTCCTGTTGTTTCTCAGTGCTCACTTACCCCTCCAAAGGTGATGCGGAAAGCCGCGCCGCCGCCCGGGTGGCGCACGTATTCGAGGGCAGCCCCGTTGGCCTCGCACAGTTCCCGTGCAATATACAGGCCCAGTCCGGTGCCGCTGGATTCGGTGGTGAAAAACGGCTCGAAGAGCTGCTGTTCCATGGCGGGCGAAACACCGGCGCCGTCGTCGGACACGTCGAGGCTCACCACGCCATCGACGGTCTTGGCGGCAACCAGCTTGACGCTGGCGGCCTGCTTGCTGCAATAGCGCATGGCGTTGCCGCACAGATTCCACAGCACCTGGTTGAGGTGACCACGGTCGAACGTAATCTCGCAAGCCGGCTGTATCTCGAGTACAAACATGGCGGGCGGGGCGTGTTCCGCCTGACAGATGTCGCGGACAAAATAATGCAGCTCATCCCCGAGGTTCATGTGCTCGGGCTGGGCTCGATCACGCCGGTTGAGCTGCATGACATCCTGCACGATGCTGTTGAGGCGGCGCGTATTCTGGATGATGATGTCCACCAACCGGTCTTGCGCGGGACCTTCCTTTTCCTCGCGGAACAGCTCTACGGCGTAGCTGATCGCGGACAGCGGGTTGCGGATTTCGTGCGCGATGTTGGCCGTGAGGCGCCCCAGCGCCGCCAGCTTGATCTGGCGTGCCTGAGCCTGCACGCGCTGCATATCCTCCAGGATGAGCAGCGCACCGCCAAAATCTTCCTGGCGCACCGGCAAAAAGCGCACGCGCACCAGGCGGTCGGTCGACGGCAGGCGCAGGCCCTCCGATGCCGAAGCGGTGTCGCTGCGCCAGGCGGAGAACATCGCCGCAAGACGGGGCGCGCACTCCTGCAAGGTGGCGCCGGCATGGCCGGAAAGATCGCAACCCAGCAGACGCTCGGCACTGGGATTGTGCTGCCTGATCGCACCACCCTCATCCACCACCAGCACTCCGTCGGGCAGGCCCTGGATCACCAGACGGTTGGCCTCCTCCATGTTCGCGAGTTCGGCGCCACGCTGAGTGGCCAGCCGCTCGCTGGCGACTGCGTATTTGGCAAGCGTGTGCGCGGACCACGCCACGGCAAAATAGGCGGTACTCAGCAGACCGACCTGGAAGTACTGCATGATGTCGGCATCGGCGGTGAGCACGGCGTAAAAATGTTCCAGCAGCATGGTGATGCTGGCGATGGCGGCGAAGAACAGGGTGATCCGTCCGCGGCTGATCATGCCCGCGGCCGCGAGCGACACCATCAGCAGGATGCCCAGTCCGGACTGGACGCCGCCTGCGGCGTATGTCAGCACGGCCACGCAGGCTATGTCTATCCCCACCTGCGCCCCGAGCTGCAGCGAAAAGCCCGGCTTGCGCAGCTTGATCGCCAGCAGGGAGGCGAGCACCGAAAGCGCATACGCGATGCTGGCGTGGTAGAACAGCGGCTGCCCGTACGGCCCGAGTTGCAGCACTTCAGCGTGCATGCCGAACAGAAACACCAGGACGCAGCCGAGGATAAGGCGGTAGATATTAAAGAAGTACAGGGTCCGCCACAACGCCTCCGGCGAGGGCGGGGAATAAGGCCGCAAGCGGAAGATCTGGGTCTGGGCGGTTGCGCTGCTATCCTGCATTGCCATCTGACGGAGGAAAGCGATGGGCAAGCCGGTGCGCGTCGGAGCAATAGTACTGGCCTCGCGCCATGATGGCCTCGCTCATCGGTAAATGGACGCCGCAATGCACACAGCGCACCATGTCTTCCGCTGGCGGCGGCACTTCCGGGCGGCCCGAAGAGCCGGCATTGCGGGGGATTGCGCGGGTAGGCCTGAGAAGCAAATAGACCGCTCCCGCAAGCGCCAGTATGAGTATGATTCGGCTCATCGGTCGGTACTGTCCTTGTTGAACGGCGCCCCGGCAGCGGGCGGGCGCCGCCGGAATTGTGCCACATTTAAGGGGTGGCTGGCGCCCCGATTCCCTGCCCGCAGCGCAACCAAAGTTGCGGTTGCGCAAGTCCGGGGATTTCGATAGACTTGAAATGTTGTAGGTGGCACCGGTTTCGCAGCCTTTTGATCCAAAAGGGAAAATAATTTACACCATAAAGGAGAGGACGTTATGCCTATCGAGATGTGGGTCCCCGTCGGGATTTTCGTGATTATGAATATCGTTTTGTCGACTGTCCTTGGCGGCACCGCTGTGAACCGCCTGGTTGAAGGTCAAAAGGCCGCCGGCAAGGAACTCGCAAGCACCGCCGCTTACGAGGCTCCTTTCGTCTCCGGCCAGAACAAGTAAGGCGTTCTGCTGCTCCTTAAAGCACGGTCGCTCGCGACCGTGCTTTTATTCTTTCCGACTCTCCTCCCTGCGATCCGCGATGCACGCAAATACCGACGAACACGCGCACCTGGTCAAGTTTCTGCTGGTTTCCGCCATCTCCTTCTTCATCGGCGCCATTCACGGCATGCTGCAGGTGCTGCCGCCAATACGCGCCTGGCTTGATTCGATCGGCAGCCCCTATGGCGGGCCCGGCCACATGATTGATCCGCTGGCGCATGCCCACATGAACCTGGTGGGCGGCGTGGTGATCCTGGCCATGGGCACCTCCTACTACCTGCTGCCCATCTTCAGCAGACGTTCCGTCTATTCGTTGCTATTGATTGATCTTTCGCTGTGGTTTACCGCGCTCGGCCAGCTCTATTTCTACATCACGCTGATCGTATTCGGCACACTGGAGGGGGAGGCGCTGCTGCACCACCCCGACGACATGCCGCACCTGCAGCATACCTACAAGTGGGTCATCGCCGGAGCCGGCATCGTGATGGCTATCGGATTTTCGATCTATCTGCTCAATATCGTATTGAGTCTGGTCAAGTCACCCAAGCAGCGCCCCTCCCAGCCGCGCGCCTGAAGCGGTTGGCGCGGCTGCGCGCCCGCCGGCGGCAGGGAATTCAGCGCGGCGCGAACGGAAAGTCCAGGACGTCCGCCTTGCCGTTTGCCTCCAACTGAACCTCGAGCACCTTGTCGGTGGCGGGGTCGACCTTCACCGCACGCCGATAGACACCCATCTGCCCGTCCTGTATGGCCTGCGTCCACGGGTCGTGTTCACTGGCGCGGAGCGAAACGATCATGTCGAAGCCGGGGCGACCGTGTTTGTCGGTGATGGTCACCAGGAATTCGTTCATACCCTCGCGCGGCGGATTGGGGCGGGACTCCACGATGACGTTCATACCATGCCACTGTTGCGGCTGGTATTCGATCGCCCCGCCACATCCGGAGAGCATGGCGCAGAAGAGCACGCACGCACCTGCAAGGCGGCCCGCCGACCGCCAAATCGGACTGCGGCAGGCATCATTCATCCTTCTTGTCCTTGCTCTTGTCCGAGTCCAGACGGCCGCCGCTAGTCGAGCCATAGAGTTGCGTCATGAAGTAGACCAGCGCGCTCGCGGCGGCGATGTAGAAGAGAGCAAGAATGAAGCCCCAATTAAACCATGCCACGTGATGGCCGGGACGCTGCCCCCAGAACGGGAAGCTCAGCCCGATAGCCACGAGCAGCACCGTGACGATAATCGCCACGAACCAGTAGGGCACGTTTTTCTGCGACTCCGGAATGGTGTTCACCAGCTCCCAGTCCTCGAGGCCGCGCTTGGCGCGGCGTTCTTCGTCGGACGCATAGCCGAAGTGGTCGCCGGCTGTTTCACCCCACTGCGGCTGCACGGCGGACAGCGGCTTGGTCTCGTGTTTTTCTGTTTCCATGGTGGTCGCCTCTATTCAGAAAAATGTTGGATGCTGAAGTTGCCGGTCCAGCCGTCCATGGCTTTTACGGTGATCAGCACACGGTAGACGCCGTGCTTGAGCCCGCGGTCGATCGCGAGGCCGACAGAGCCGCGGCCGGCCCCGGCCAGTGCAATCTTGTCCGCACTCAGGTGGTAGCTTCCCGGCGGCAAGCCGTGCACCTGGACGGTGAGTTCCGCAGGCCGGTAGACCTTGTTCGTGACGGCGATGCGATAGTCCTGGATGGTATGGCCTGGCTGCCTGTCTGCGTGACCGACCGCGAGGTGGTATGGCTGATAGGTCCACAAACCCCAGGCAAACATGGCGACGCCCAGCGCGGTGAAGGCGCTCGCCCATCTGGCGCGCGCAAAAAGCGAAACGGTGGCGGTGCGCAGCACCGATCCACGGCGAACACGCTCGCCCATCTCGAAGCGCAGCAGGCCGCCTGTGCCCTGCTTGGCGTGCAGGCGGTTGCAGGCGTCTACGCACTCACCACAGTTGATGCAACTGTCGTAAATGTCGGTGTGGCGCGGGTCCAGCCCCACAAAGCAGGAGGTCACGCAGTAGTTGCACTTGGCGCATTCGTCGGAACGCGCCGCATCGTAGGCGATATGCAGAGTGTGCTTGGTTTTGAAGGTATGCTGCCAGACGCGGTAGATGCAGGCGAAGCGGCACCAGAAATGGCGAATAACCGCGATGTCGACGAACATCACCAGCACGCCGACGGAATAGATCCAGTACAGCGAGGGCGCCAGGTTGGCGTCGTGCCGGAACGTCATGAAATGCCAGACCATTACCGGCGGGTAAAAATAGAACAGGGGGATGAGCGCAAAAAAGAGCGCGGCCAGCAGGCAGGCCACGCCGAGCAGCAGCCAGTTCACCAGTTTGTTCTTTGCCGCGGCCACCGTGGGCATCGCGCCGCTCATGCTGAGTTCGGCGCGCTTGCCCAGCAGTTTGTGGGTCATGTTGTTGGCCCATTCGGAGAGCGTGTTCTGGGGACAGGCCCAGCCGCAGAATACGGTGCCTGCGCCGGAATAGAGCAGCACGAGGGAGCTGGCCACAGTAACCCACATGCCGAACACCAGGAAGAAGTCGGAAAACCAGATCTGGTGGTCGAGCACGACGAAGGCGCCCGCCTCCGGATCGATGCGCAGCAGCCCGCTCACGGGAACAATCACCGCGAGCGCGACGACCAACACCTGGGAGAGGCGCCTTTTCCAGTGAAATGCCGACTTGCCGGGAGTCGCCGATACAACCTTGACGGGGATTCCGGCAAGGGCCGATTGCTTGGTTCCGGTGGACATGGTGTATCCGTTGTTGCCTGAAACTATTGAAAAACGCACATAGCGGCAGGAATCTCTGGAAACGGGGTCAACGCGAGCCCGCTAGGCAGATTAACGGTGCTATGTACCCTCATGGTACCCCAATTTCGCCCCCCTGTCGCGCCTCCCGGTCCAGCGGGCTGATGGCCAGGAGCCGGGCGCGGGTGGCTGCGGCGCCCGCATCATGCCGTTCCAGCTGCAGGTGCCACAGGGCGCGCAACGCGCCTACGTGACGCGGGTTAAGCCTGAGGATGCGCTGCAGAAACTCCTGTTCACTGACGCCTTGCTGACGGGCAAAGGCCAGGGCACCCATCATGCTGTCCGCCAGCGCATAGGATACCCAGCGGTCCTGGGGATTGCCCTGATACGCGAGACGAAGCAGGCGATCGGCATCCATGCTGCTGCCCTCGAGGTCGGCAACCCAGCTGCGCACCATGAGCTCGGTTGCACCGTATGCGCGTCCGAATGACTCCCCGTCGGCGGGCGGGACGCCCAGCAGGGTGGCCGCCGTTTCGATGTCGGGCCGGACCCGCAGCAGCACGCGCAGGGTGGAGGCGACATCCACTGCGCCGGCGTAGCGCGCGCGCGGCAGGCGGAATTCGATGACCGGACGCCATTCATCCTGCACCGGACCGGCGCTGTCGGGAATGGGGCCCCAGTAGCGGCCTAGCCACGTCCAGTCCCCCTCGCCCGCGGTGGCGGCGTCGCGCTGGGCGGGACTCAGGCGCTGCAAGGTGGCGGCGAGACCCGCTGCGCCGGCGAATTTTCCGCGCGGGCCGACCAGGGCCAGGTGCATGCCGTCGAGGAAAATCTGCGCATCGGGAAAGGCGCGCCTGAAAGTGCGCAGGATGACGCCCAGCGATCCGGGGTCGAACTGATTGATCGCCAGCCATTGCACGAACAGGCCGTTATCGGTGAGGCGGGCGCGCGCACGCTGAAATTCCTGCAGCGATAACAAGGCGCTGACACCGGCCAGGTCGGGATGGAACAAGTCGCCGACGATGACATCGTACTTTTCGTTGGTGGCTGCGAGAAAGCGGCGTGCATCGTCGCGGATCACGCGCGCGTGGCGCGTGGCATCATGGTTGGCGGGCGCAAACCAGGTGCCCGCGGCATTGATGGCACCCTGGGAGAGTTCCACGGCAGTGCGGTTCAGATCCGGGAAAGGCAGTGAACCGGCGAGGGAGATGCCGGTGCCCAGGCCCAGGAAGAGGACTTTGTGCGGCGCGCCCTGCAACAGCAGCGGCAGGCGCGCCTGATTGGCCTGGACGAACACCGCGGTGAGTTCGGTGGAAGCATCCATTTTCTGCAGGTCGGTGAGCAGCAGGCGCTGGCCGTCCGCCTGCTCGACGACATGGGTGATGGAAATCGCGTCCTCATAGACATACAGGTTGCGGCTGCCGGCCTGTATCTGGGGCAACAGCGCGCTCACGGGCGGCAGGGTGGCGACAGGCCACGCGGCCGCGGCAAGTACGGGCACAGCCAGCCAGGCGGCCGGGGCGCGGCTCCACAACAGGCCGAGGACCAGCAGCGCCATGCCTGCGGCGACGATGGCGCCGGCGCTGCCAATGCAGGGGATCAGGACGAGCCCGGTGAACACCGCGCCGAGCGCAG